>NZ_JBPXLK010000026.1:0-71287 GCF_051843015.1 Nocardia sp. JW2 | reverse complement strand
GCTGATGGCGAAGTACTGCCACGGTATCGATCAGAAGGACGAGCAGACCTTCATGAGTATCTGGGCCGATGACGGTGACTATCTGCTTCCGCGTGGCGAGGGGCACGGTACCGAGGGGATTCGGGAACTGGTGCGGAAGGTGTGGCGCGAAGTTCCGCGGTGTCATCACCACATCACCAATCCGGTGATCGACATCCAGGGTGAGCAGGCGACCGCGGCCACCGATGTGTTCTACTTCCGGCTCACCGCCGACGGTACTCGGGTATTGCTCTCGGGCACTTACGCTTTCGAGTTCGTCAAACGCGACGGGCGGTGGCAGACCCGAAGCTTGAAATTCACGAGTTTCGTCGCGGACAGTCCGGTATTCGGGTAGCACCGAACCGCTGACAGCGCACCGAAGTAGGCCCTGCGAAAACCATCGCAGGGCCTACTCGTGCGCTGAGCGCCGAAAGATGGTGGTGCGGAGCATTTTCGGAGCATGAGAGTGTCCAATTTCTTGGACAGATTCCGGCACCGGTCGACCGTACTCTCCTGGAATCGGCAACAACGGAGTTCCCGTACAGCCGCTGAGAGATGGGTTACCACACATGAGCACGACTTCCGAAGCGGACAAGATCGCCGAAGCGTCGATGGCGGTCGTCGACCGCCATATCGCCGCGATGAGCACGCGTGACGTCGATACGATCGCCGCGGACTATTCCGAGGACACCGTCATCATCACCACGTTGGCGCCGGAGCCTTTGATCGGAAAGGCCGCCATGAAAGCCTTTCTGGCGACACTGCTGTCGGCAGGCGCCGCCGAACTCGAGGCCGCGGCGGCCCCGACGTTCACGCGGAAAGAGGCTGTCGGCGAATACGTGTATCTCGCCTTCGATCTGGGCAACGGCAAGACCGCGACCGAGACCTACCACGTGAAGAACGACCGAGTGGTCTTCGAGACCGCGACCTTCTGAGATTGTTCGTAGCATCGGCGTCAACGGACGCCGATGCTCGATCATGCGCGCAGAGCGGCGTATTCGACGTGGTGGTCGCGAATGACCAAGGCCGAGCGCAGGTTCCAGAGCCCGCTCGGGTCGGCGAGGTCGAAGCCGGTGAGGCGGAAGATCCGCTTGAGCCGGTAGTCGACGCTGTTGGGGTGCAGGTGCAGGCTGCGGGCGGTTCGGCGGCGATCCAGGCCGGTGCCGAGGTAGGTGCGCAGCGTCTCGATCAGGTCGGGGTGTTCCTCGAGCGGATCGAGCACGGTGGACAGCGCGTCGCGGCCCGGACCGGGACGGGTGAGCTGGTATTCCACCGCGATATCGCTGAAGCGGTGCAGTCGCTCGGTCTTGCCGAGTCGGGTGACCACGTCGAGCGCGGCGTTGACCTGTTCGGCCACCTCGGGTACGGCGCTGGTCGGCGCGCACATGACCACCCCGGTCGGGATGTTGCCGTCGGCGGTGCGCAGCGCCTCGACGAACCCGGTGAGCGCGGTGAAATCACCGAAGGCGGTGTCGGGGACGAGGACCGTCGCGCCGTGTTCGCTCAGCAGCGCGAGGGCACTCGGGCCGAAGCGCCGTCGCAGCTCCGAATACATCCGTCCCACAATGGGTTCGGTGACGCTGCGTGGGGTGCCGTGTGGTCGGCCGCGGCGCGCGGGCAGGTGGATGGCCAGGATCGCGTAGGCATCGGCGACGTCGATCTGGTTGCACTGTCCGAGAACTCTCGACGACTCACCGCGCAGCAGCGCGGTGGCGACCTCCTGCGCGGCTTCGACGCTGTCGTAGGCCGCGTGGCCCGCCTGGCCGTAGACGCGCGCCACGATCCCGGTCGCCACCCGCACCGCGCGCAGCACCTGGCCGGAGTCGACCGCGAACGGCGAGGAAACCGGCGCGGCGTCGACGACCAGCTCGATCGCTCCGATGACGATCGACAGCGTGGTGTCGAGGTCGACCTTCGACCGGATGCACTCTGTCACAGCGCGTTCCAGGCCTGCCATCGCCTCGGCGTCGTCGCTGAGCTTGCTCGCCGTGGCGAACGATCTGGAGGCCAGGACGAGTAGCTGCTCACGCACCTCGCCGGAAGCGCTGTGTGTGGTCACTGCGGAGTCGACCATCCGGGTGATTGTCTGGTTCACCTCGTGAACTCCCATCCTGCGTTCTTCGACCCGGCAAAGCTCGAGCTCACCGGGTGGCCGCCCGATGAGAGGCGACGTTCGGCGAGCCTAAGCCGGTGTTTCACAACGCGGTGTCCAGCAATTTGGACACCCTCCAAACTGGTCAATTGCTCAGAACTTGGGTGTCACGGCCGAGCGAGAAGTCACGTATGAGGCATAATGCATGAACAGGCGACCGAAAGGACCCCGATGGAAACCACTCTGCAGCGTTTGCCCCGCAGTGCGAACAAGCAGCGCCATCAGCTGTCGGAGGACGTCGCGACCTACGTCCGCGAACTGATCATCACGGGGCGGGTGCGCCCGGGTGAGTTCCTACGGATCGAACCGATCGCCGAGGCCGTCGGCGTGAGCAACACCCCCGTGCGCGAAGGACTGCTGCTACTCAGCGGCGAGGGCTTCGTCGAGCTGGTGCCGCGGCGTGGATTCATGGTGTCGCAGTTCAGCAAACAGGACGTGCACGACCTGTTCTGGGCGCAGGCGACGATGGCCGGTGAGTTGGCGAGCCGGGCCGCGAAGTCGATCACCGCGCGGGAACTCGACCATCTCGCCAGCGTTGTCGACGCGCACGCGCACGCGGCTGAGAGCGGCTCCGACGACGCGCTTGTCACCTACGGCCACGAGTTCCATCGCTCGGTCAACCTGGCGGCGAACTCACGCCGGTTGACAATGCTGCTGGCCACCGTCGTCAAGCAGTTGCCGAATCGCTTCTACATCAGTATCGAGGGACACGGTGAGGACGTGTTGCGCGATCATCCGTTGATCCTCGACGCGCTGCAGAAGCGACGGTCCAAAGCTGCCAATTCGTTGATGCGCGACCACATCATGTCCAGCGCCGACGAACTGATCGCCATGCTGGAGAAGCAGGGTCTCTGGGCCGATTCGGCCCGCAAGTCCACGGCCTGACCCTCCGGTCGAATCAGACCCGGCGGTCTCTCCTGTCTGTGTCGTGCCTGATCAGCGGGCTAGTGCGTTGATCAGGAATATAGTATATATTCTAGTGAGTTACATGCGTCACAGCGGTGAGAGGACTTTCAATGACGAAGTCGGTTGTGGCGGGCGTATTGCCCGCACACCCCGAAGCGTCCTATATCGATGGTAACTGGGTGCCGGTGTCGTCGTCGGAGACCTTCGAGGTCGTCAACTGCAGCACCGAGGAGGTCGTCACCGCGGTCGGCGCGGCGACCGTCGAGGACGTGGACGCGGCGGTGACGGCCGCGCGCAAAGCCTTCGACACCGGGCCGTGGCCGCTGCTCTCGCCGAGCGAGCGGGCCGGTTACCTGCGCGCCATCGCCGACGAATTGACCAGGCGGGGTGACGATTTCGTCCGGCTGTGGACGATCGAATCGGGCATCGTGTATTCGCTGGCCAAGACTCGCCTTCCGCTGTTCCTCTCCGGCGCCTTCAACGCCTACGCCGATCTGGCCGAGACCTTCGATTTCCGGGAGCCACACACTCCGGCGGCCGGTGGCGCCGGTCTGCTCGTGCGCGAACCGGTCGGGGTCGTCGCGGCCATCGTGCCCTGGAACGGCCCGGCCGGTCTGATGGCCTACAAGTGCGCGCCCGCTCTGCTCGCCGGTTGTTCGATCGTGCTGAAGCCACCGCAGGAGGCACCGACCTCGGCCTATCTGTTCGCCGAGATCTGCGACCGGGTCGGGCTGCCGCCGGGGGTGGTCAACGTGGTGACCGCCGACCGACAGGTATCGGAAACGCTGGTGCGCCACCCCGGCGTCGACAAGGTGACCTTCACCGGGTCTACGGCGGCAGGCCGCGCGATCGGCGCGATCTGTGCCGACCGGATGGCGCGCTGCACCCTCGAACTCGGCGGCAAGTCGCCCGCGCTCGTGCTCGACGACTACGACATCGGCACGGCGGCGAAGGTGCTCGCCGGTGGCATCAGCTACCTGGCTGGCCAGGTGTGCCACAGCCTGACCCGGGTCATCGTCTCCGAGCGGCGTCACGACGAACTCGCCGACGCGCTCGGCGCGGCGATGAGCGCGATCCGGGTGGGTGACCCCTTCGACGAGAGCGTGACCATGGGGCCGCTCGCGTCCGGCCGCCACCGCGAACGCGTCGAAAGCTATATCGCCGCGGGGAAGTCCAGTGGCGCGCGCCTGGTCACCGGTGGTGGTCGACCGGCCGGACTCGACCGCGGCTTCTTCGTGGAGCCGACTGTCTTCGCCGGTGTCGACAATCAATCGGTGATCGCTACCGAGGAGATCTTCGGGCCGGTGCTCGCCGTCATCGCGGCGAAGGACGAGGACCACGCGATCGAGCTGGCCAACGACAACCCCTACGGACTCAACGCCTCGGTCTTCACCAACGACACCGACCGCGCCTATCGGGTGGCGCGCAGGCTCCGCACCGGCACAGTCGGGCAGAACGGGCCGCGCACCGATTTCTCGATCGCTTTCGGTGGTTTCAAGCTTTCCGGCGTCGGCCGCGAAGGTGGATCAGAAGGGCTGCTGCCTTTCCTGGAAACCAAAACACTGGTACTGGAGAACGAGCCGACCGATACCGGTCTCGGCAACTGAATCGTCGTCTCTGGAAAAGGCCCTGTCGACTTCGGTCGGCGGGGCTTTTCTCGTTGGAAATGATTTACTGTCCATATTCTTGGACAGTCCCCGGCCGGAAATGTGATTAACGTCTACCCGGAATGGATGGCACACGGACAATGCCATGCGATTCGTTTTCTGGCGCAGATCGCGCGTGTCTATTCGGTCGGGGAGCGGCGGTGCTCGCCGATCGGTCGGAGGTTCCACACATGTTCTCTACCCAGCGTTTTCGTCCCCGGCGCGCCGCCGCCGGTCTGGCTGTGTCCCTCGCACTCGCCTCGGGAGGCTGGCTGAATTCCTCGGCCGCCCTCGCGGATTCCGGTAACAGATTTCTGGTGATCGGCGGGACGGCGTCACCGAGTATCAGTGTGCTCGGCCTCGACGACGCGGGCAGATTGTCGACAATTCCCGGCTCGCCCTTCGCGTCCGGGACCGGTTCGCTCGCGGTGACGGTGACGCCGGACGGCCGTTACGTCTACTCGACGAACACGGTGTCGGGCACCGTGAACGGATTCCGCCTCGGCGGCGACGGCGTTCTCACCCCGATTCCCGAGGCGAATATCGACCTGGGCGCTCCCGGTGTCGGCGCCGTGGTCGCGCCCGACGGGAAGCGGCTGTACGTGACGAGCGGTACGGTGACGAACGAAATCCGCACCTATTCGATTACAAGCACCGGCGGGCTGGTATTCACCGGTGCGGTTCAGGTGCCAGGGGTGAGCGCGCTCAATCAGATGGCGATCTCGCCGGACGGTCGTTTCGTTTTCGCCGTCGGCTGGTTGCAGGCCACTACCTTCAGCTTCGCAGTGGGACCCGATGGCGCGCTGACCCTCGTCGATTCCATCGGGTCGGGTCTGATGTCGACCCTGCCCGGTGTGACGCCGGACGGCCGGTTCATCTACGTCAGCGACGAGGCAAGCGGCACCATTTCGGGCTATGCGATCAGCACCGACGGAAAGCTGAGTCCTGTCCCGGGGTCGCCCTTCAACACCGGGCTGATGTCGTTGCCGCACGCCGCGCAGTTCACCGCCGACAGCCGCCGGATGTACATCGCCGTGGCGATGGGCGGAGAGATCGGTGGGTACGAGATCGCGGAGAACGGGTCGTTGATCCCGCTGCCGGGGGCGCCGTACCCGGCACCGGCGGGCACCCTGCCCGGCCGCGTGGTTGTCGACTCGGAATCGCAGCGGCTGTTCCTGATCGACACCCTCACCGTAGGCATCACCGCGCGCGTGCATCCGTACACGATGGCGCCCGACGGGCGGCTCACCCCGACGGGGGAGCCGTCGGTCGACACCGGCCTGATCTTCGCCGACGGGGCGAACGCGGTAGTGGCGGTGCAGTGATGATATTACATATATTATATTGAGGAGACTCGCACAGCAGTTGCCAAGGGAGGCACACGATGAAACCGTACCGCTCGATGCTCTTCGTCCCCGGTCACAAGGGTTCGTGGGCCGACAAAGGCGTCGCCTCCGGTGCCGACGCGCTGATCCTCGACCTCGAGGACTCGGTGCCCGCTTCGGACAAGGTCGAGGCGCGCGGCACGGTCGCGGCCACGATCGACCGGCTCACCGCCGAAGGTGTGCGCCCCGACCTGTGGGTGCGGGCCAACCCGGAGGTGAGCGGGCTGCTCGGCGGTGACCTGGAAGCCATCGTGCGGCCGGGCCTGGCGGGGCTGTTCCTGGCGAAGGTGTTCACCGCCGACGAGATCGTTCGCCTGGACGCGGTGCTGAGCCACATCGAGCAGCGTGAGGGCATCGAGGTCGGGACGGTGCAGCTGATCGTGTCCTTCGAGACCGCGGTGTCGATGGCGCACTGTGAGGACATCGCGGGCGCCAGCCCCCGGGTGGCCTCGCTGCTCGGCGCCACCGGCCCCAACGCCGACGTGGGCCGTGAACTCGGCTTCGAGTTCACCCCCGCGGGCCTGGAGACGCTGTACCTGCGCAGCCGGATCATCCTGGCGGCCAAGGCGAACGGCCTGCACCACCCGGTGACCGGTGTGTGGCAGGACATCAAGGACCTCGAGGGCGCGCGCCGCTTCTGCCTGGACAACCGGCAGCTCGGCTACCGCGGTCTGGTGGCGATCCACCCCTCGCACGTGGCGATCGCCAACGAGGTGTTCTCGCCGTCGCCGGAGACCGTCGATTACTGCAGGCGCATGATCGCGGCCTTCAACGAAGCCGAGGCCGCCGGTAGCGCGGCGGTCGACTTCGAAGGCCAGCACATCGATCTCGCCCATGTGAAGACGGCCGAGGGTGTCATCGCCCTGGCCGACGCCGTGGCGGCCAACGCGTAACAGGCAGACAAAAGCGGGGGTGGCCGTAGCCACCCCCGCTTTTTCGTGCGCTCGATCAGCCCACGATCAGCAGGACCGTCTCCGCGACACAGGCCGGTTTGGCCTCGCCGCCGTCGAGCACGTACTTCGCCGTCACGACGGCGCCCGCGGCGGTCTCGGTGACATCGGTGATGGTGACCGTGGCCCGCAGGTTCGACCCCGCGCGCAGCGGCGCGGGGAAGCGAACCTTGTTGACGCCGTAGTTCACCCGTGCCGAACCGAAGGTGAAGTCGAGCAGTTCGGGCCGGAAGTGCGAGATCAGCGACAGCGTGAGATACCCGTGGGCGATGGTGGTGCCGTAGGGCCCGGCGGCGGCGCGCTGCGGGTCGACATGAATCCACTGCTCGTCGTCGGTGACGACGGCGAACGCGGAGATCCGCGTCTGGTCGACGAGGAACGGTTCACTCGGGCCGATCGGCTCGCCCACCGCGGCGCGGACCTCGTCGAGGGTGGTGAAAACGCGGGTCACGATGTCTCCTGGCTAATCGGTGGTGAGGTCGACGGTGGCGTTCGGACCGGCGGATTCCCCACCGGGACCGAACAATTCCAGTGCCACACCGTCGGGGACCTCGGTGGCGAGCAGGCGAGCGGGCTGCCCGCAGAACAGCGGCGCCCGGCCGCGATGCCGCAGCTCGCGCACCGGCGCCCCACCCATCAGGCGGTGGATCTCGGCCAGCGTGATCGCCTGCAAGGGCCCGTGCACGACCAGCCCCGGGTACCCCTCCACGCCGGTGGCGTAGGGCCAGTCGTAGTGGATGCGGTGCGCGTTCGCGGTGGCCGCGGAGAACCGGGCCAGCAGTGCGGGGTCGGTGCGCAGATCCCACGCGTTGTCGGCGGACCGGTGCAGCGGGGGACCGGGCACGGTGTCCTCGGCCCGCGGCGGTAGCGCGGCGTGCTCCGGGACGGGCGCGGCCTCCCGGTAGATCAGGTTCTGCGATTCCTCGATCGCGAGTTCGCCTGTGTCACTGAACAACCGGATCCGCACATCGACGACGACCAGGGCGCCGGAGCGGCCGTTCTTCTCGGTCACCGACACCACTTCGGCTTCCCGGCGAACCGTGCTGCCGACGAGAAGTGGTGCGTGGAAACGGATCTCGCCACCGGCGAACATGCGTCGCGGCAGTTCCACCGGGGGCAGGAACGAACCGCGCCGCGGGTGTCCGTCGGGGCCGAGCACGCCGGAAGCGGCCCACCGGGGCAGCGCCACCCAGTGCCACAGCGGCGGCAGGGCGTCGCCGGGGCCGGGCGTGGGGAGTCCGTCGTCGAGCAGTGCGGCCAACGCCGCCACGGGCGCGGGATCGAGTAGTTCGGTGGAGGTCTCGAGGTGGGGTTGCCAGGTGCTCACATGAACCGCCCGCCGGTCACCTCGAGCACCGTGCCCGTCATGTACGAGGACATGTCGGAGGCGAGAAACAGTGCGACCGTGGCGATCTCGTCGATCTCACCGGCGCGGCCCAGCGGGATCTCGGCCATCTTCTGATCCCACACCTTCTGCGGCATGGCCTCGGTCATGGCGGTGCGGATCAGGCCGGGCTGGATGGCGTTGACCCGCACACCCAGGTGCGCGAGCTCTTTCGCGGCGGCCTTGGACAGGCCGACGATGCCCGCCTTGGCCGCGGAGTAGTTGGTCTGGCCGGGCAGGCCGATCTTGCCCGACAGCGAGGACATGTTGATGATGGCGCCGTTGCCGCGTTCGCGCATCACCGCACCGGCCAGCCGGGTGCCGTTCCAGGTGCCCTTGAGGTGGACGGCGATGACCTGGTCGAACTGGTCCTCGGTCATCTTGCGCATGGTCGCGTCGCGGGTGATGCCCGCGTTGTTGACCATCACATCGACGGGGGAGAAGGATTCGGCGGCCGCGTCGATCAGGGCCTGGACGTCGTCGGCGACGGTGACATCGCAGCGCACCCCGCGGGCGACGGTGGCCCCGCCGAGCTTGTCGGCGGCGGCCTGGGCGGCGTCGCCGTCGATGTCACCGATGACCACGCGCGCGCCCTCGGCGACGAAGCGTTCGGCGATGGCGTAGCCGATGCCCTGGGCGGCGCCGGTGATGACGGCGGTCTTGTCGGCCAGAAGTGGTCCGGTCATGGCTGTTCCTCACTGTCGGTGGTGGTGTCGACTCGCGCCAGGATGCGTCGGGCGCGGTCGAGCACGGGCTTGTCGACCATGGCGCCGTCGACGACGACGACACCGGAGGTATCGGTGATGGCGGCGAAAATCTTTCGGGCCCAGGCCAGTTCGTCCTCGGTGGGGCGGAACGCGGTCGCCACCGGATCGAGCTGACGCGGGTGGATGCAGAGTTTGCCCGCGAAACCGAGCCGTTTGCCGTAGCGGGCATCGTCTTCGACCAGGTCGGCGTCGTCGACGACACCGGTGACGCCGTCGATCGGGCCTGGCAGTCCCGCCGCGGCGGACGCGAGCACCAGCGCGTGCCTGGTACCGGCGAGCGCCTCGCGGTCGGTGGGGTCGACGCCGAGTTCGGCGGCCAGGTCGAAGGTGCCGACCGCGAGCCGGTCCACGCCGGGCGTGGCCGCGATGGCCGCGGCGTGCAGAACCCCCGCGGCAGTTTCGATCAACGCGATCAGCAGGGGCTGGCTGCTGGCGGCCTTCGGGCGATACGGACCGCTCGCCCGTGCCTCGGCGAGCGTCTCGACGACACCGTCGATGTTCCCGGTCTCGGCCTTCGGCAGCACGACCGCGCAGCGCAGCGGTGCGAGCGCCGCGAGATCGGCTGCGTGCCAGTCGGTTCCGGCCGCGTTGACGCGCACCGCGCACTCGTTGCCCGCCTCGATCCAGGCGACGGCGTTCTCGCGGGCGGCCTCTTTGGCATCAGGCGCCACGGCGTCCTCGAGGTCGAGCACCACCAGGCCAGGGTTCGCGGCGGCGGCCTTGGCGAAGCGTTCGGGCCGATCGGCCGGGACGAACAGCAGGGTGGACGCGACACGGATCCGGGTCGCCAGATCCGTCGTGGTTCCGGTGCTCACGCGCGCTTCTTCGCTTCGCGCACGAGCCCGCCGCCGATGATCAGGCGTTGGATCTCGCTGGTGCCCTCGTACAGGCGCAGCAGGCGGACATCGCGATAGATGTGCTCGACGGTCACCTCACGCATGTACCCGCTGCCGCCGTGGATCTGCACCGCGTTGTCGGCGACGCGGCCGACCATCTCGGTGCAGAACAGTTTGGCCACCGAGGGGGAGATGCGGCGGTCCTCGCCGGAGACGTACTTGGCGGCGGCGTCGCGCACGAGCGCGCGGCCCGCCATCACGCCGGTCTGCATATCGGCGATCATCGCCTGGACCAGCTGGAAGTCGCCGATGGGCGTACCACCCTGGGTGACGGTGGCGGCGTAGGCGACGGATTCGTCGAGGGCGCGCTGCGCGGTACCGACCGACAGCGCGGCGATGTGGACGCGACCACGCGACAGCGAGGCCATCGCCGCCTTGTATCCGACGTTCTCCGAGCCACCGACCAGGGCGTCGGCCGGGACGCGGACGTCGGTGAAGGTGACGTCGGCGGTCCAGGCGCCTTCCTGCCCCATCTTCGCGTCCTTGGGTCCGACGATGACGCCGGGAGTGTCGGCGGGCACCAGGAACACCGCGATGCCGGGCCCGTCGGGGCCGGGCTCGGCGGTGCGGGCGAAGGTGACGAACAGGTCGGCCAGCGGGGCGTTGGTGATGAACCGCTTCTGGCCGTCGATCACCCAGTCGTCGCCGTCGCGACGGGCGCGGGTGCGCAGACCTGCCGGGTTGGAACCGGCGCCGGGCTCGGTGAGCGCGAAGGAGGCCAGCACCTCGCCCGAGGCGATCCGCTCGAGCCACTGCTTCTTCTGCTCGTCGGTGCCGTAGTTGACCAGCACCTGACCGGCGATGCCGTTGTTGGTGCCGAACAGCGAACGCAGCGACAGCGAGGTGTAGCCGAACTCCATGGCCAGCTCGACATCCTGGGTCAGATCGACGCCGAGGCCGCCCCACTGCTGGGGGATGGCGTACCCGAACAGGCCCATTTCCGCGGCGGCTTGCCGGATGTCGTCAGGAATCGCGTTGGTCTCCAGGATCTCCTGCTCGCGCGGGACGACCTTGGTACGGATGAACGTGCGGACGTGAGCCAGGATCGGCTCGAAGTCCTCGGCACTGAGTTCGGACACTCTCGGCTCCTCTGTGGTTGAGGCTGATACTAGATATAATATACAATGATATAATATACGATGAGCCGAACGGTGAGGTAGCATCCGTTCGACACCGTCTAGTACATAATATATTCCGAGAGGACGCGACATGGCTGGCCTGTATTTCGAGGAGTTCGAGCCGGGGATGGTTATCGACCACGTGAACCGTCGCACCGTCACCGAAGCCGACAACACGTTCTTCAGCGTGATGACGCTGAACCTGGCCCCGCTGCACCTGGACGCCGAGTACAGCAAGGACTCCATCTACGGCCAGCGCCTGGTGAACAGCCTGTTCATCCTCGGACTGGTCTCGGGTATCACCGTGCCGGAGACGACACAGGGCACCACCCTGGGCAACCTGGGCTTCGAGCAGATCAAGTTTCCCAAGCCGGTGTTCCACGGTGACACCATCCACGTGCAGACCAAGATCGAGAACAAGCGGGAATCCAAGAGCCGCAACGACTCCGGCATCGTGACCTTCCGTCACCTCGGGATCAATCAGCGCGACGAGGTGGTCTGTGACGCCCTGCGTGTCGGCCTGATGATGAAGCGTCCGGCCGAGCAGGCCTGATCCGCCACACACGACGAACCAGCAACGAGGAGGACACGTCATGGTGGACGTTCAGCCTGCCGAGCAGCCGGCCTGGGTGCCCGACGAACAGATCCGTGAGCGCAGCCGATTGCTCGCGGCGATGCGCGCCTGGGGATTCGGTGACGACGCCGCGGCGGTCGCCGAGCTCAACGAGCGAGCCATCGCCGAGCCCGAATGGTTCTGGCGGGCTGCGACAACCGACCTGGGCGTGGACTTCTCGGTCCCGTTCGACCGCGTGGTCGACGAGTCGGCCGGAAAACCCTTCCCGCGGTGGTTCACCGGCGGCGGCGTCAACATCGCGCAGCTGGCCGCGCACCGGCATGCACGCGGGTCCGCCGCCGACCGCCTCGCGGTGGTCTACGAGGGCGACGAGGGTGCACGGCGCACGCTGACCTTCGCCGAACTCGACGCCCAGGTGCGGCGTTTCGCCGCCAACCTCACCCAGCTGGGTGTGCGGCGGGGTGACCGGGTGGTGCTGTTCATGCCGGTGGTGCCCGAAGCCGCGGTGGCCTTCCTCGCGATAGCGATGATCGGGGCCGTGTCGGTGCCCACCTTCAGCGGCTACGCACCGGACGCGCTCGCCACCCGCCTGCAGGATTCCGAAGCGGTGCTGCTGGTGACCGCCGACGGGACGACGCGGCGCGGCAAGCGGGTCGAACTGAAGGCGACCGCCGACGCGGCCCTGGAGTCGGCGCCGACCGTGGCCAAGGTCGTTGTCATCCGGCAGCTGGGCACCGAGGTGCCGATGCGCGAGGGTCGCGACGTGTACTACGACGAGCTCGACGCCGATCCCCCCTCGGTGCCGACCGCCGACACCGAGTCCAACGACCCGCTCACCATCGTCTACACCTCGGGCACCACCGGTCGCCCCAAGGGCATCGTGCACTCCCACGGTGGTTTCGCGGTGAAGACCGCGGTCGACTTCGGCTACGGCTTCGACGTGCACGACGGCGATGTGGTCTCCTGGATCACCGACCTCGGCTGGCTCGTCGGCCCCATGCTGATGACCGGACCGTTACAGCTGGGCGCGACGATCGTGATGATCGAGGGGCTGCCGACGCACCCCACCGCGCACCGCATGTGGGAGATCATCGAGCGCAACGGTGTCACCGTCGCCGGTATCGCGCCCACCGCGGCGCGTGCGCTGAAGGCGGCGGGGGAGGCCGTGACGCACAAGATGCCGAGCCTGCGCACCTTCGTCTCGACCGGCGAGGCCTGGGACGAACCCACCTGGTGGTGGCTGTTCTCCGAGGTCGGCGGCGGTACCAGGCCGATCGTCAACTACAGCGGCGGCACCGAGGTCGGCGGCGGCATCCTCATCGGATACCCGTTCCTGCCCGCCGCCCCGGCCGCCTTCACCGGCGCACTGCCCGGCGTGGACGCCGCGGTGTTCGCCGAGGACGGCACCCCGGTGGTCGGCGAGATCGGGGAACTGGTGGTGCGCAACACCTTCCCCGGCCAGACCCACGCCTTCTGGCAGGACCGCGAGCGCTATCTCGACACCTACTGGAACCAGTGGGACGGCGTGTGGGTACACGGCGACCTGGCCAGCATCGACCACCAGGGCATGTGGCGCATCCACGGCCGCTCCGACGACACCATCAAACTGTCGGGTCGCCGGGTCGGTCCCGCCGAGATCGAGGCGGCACTGCTGCGCGACAACCGGATCGCCGAGGTCGCCGTGATCGGCGTGCCCGACGAGCTGCGCGGTCAGCGCGCGGTCGCTTTCGCCGTGCTGCGCTCCACCGGTCGGACGCCGGAAGACTTGCAGGACACCGCGATCGGCAACGCGGGACGCTCGTTCGCCCCCGCGGTCGTCGTCGTGGAGAGCCTGCCCAAGACCAAGAACGGAAAGATCATGCGCCGGGCCATTCGGTCCCGGTACCTCGGGGCGCCGACCGGAGACATGTCCTCCCTCGACCCCGCCACCCCACTCGAAGCGATCCCCGTGTCCGCGGGCGACCAACAGGAGTAGCACATGACCACCGCTACCGGCACCGACGACAACGTCGAGGTCGTCCGTCAGGCGACGCGCGAACTCGCGCGCAAGTTCGACAACAACTACTGGCTCGACAAGGACAACAAGCACGAATACCCCTGGGACTTCGTGAAAGCCTTCGCCGCGGGCGGCTGGCTCGGCGCGATGATCCCCGAGGAGTACGGCGGCATCGGCCTCGGTCTGAAGGAGACCGCCGTCATGCTCGGTGAGATCTCGGCCTCCGGCGCCGGGATGAGCGGCGGCTCGGCGATCCACTTCTACGCCTTCCCGCCCGCGCCGATCGTGAAGTACGGCTCGGAGGAGATGAAGCGCGAGTACCTGCCCAAGCTCGCCTCCGGCGATCTGCTGATGGCCTTCGGCGTCACCGAACCCACCGCGGGTGTCGACACGTCGCGCATCAAGACCAAGGCGACCAAGGTCGACGGCGGCTGGGTGATCAACGGGCAGAAGGTGTTCATCACCAACGCCCAGAACGCGCACAAGATCCTGCTGCTGGCCCGCACCTCGCCGCGGCGCGAGGACAAGCCGCTGTGGGGCATGTCGCTGTTCCTGGCCGACATGGACCGCTCCAAGGTCACCGTGCGCGAGATCGACAAGCTCGGCCGCGCCGCGATCGACACCAACGAGCTGTTCATCGACAACCTCGAGGTGGCCGACGACCGCCTCGTCGGTGAGGTCGACAAGGGCTTCTACTACCTGCTCGACGGTCTGAACCCCGAGCGCATCGTGGTCGGTATGGAAGGCGTCGGCCTCGGCCGCGCCGCGCTCGAGATCGGCGCCGAGTACGCCAAGAACCGGGTGGTCTTCGACCGTCCGATCGGCCAGAACCAGGCCGTGGCGCATCCGCTGGCCGATTCCTGGATCCGGCTGGAAGCCGCCGAGGGCATGATCATGCGCGCGGCCGAACTGTTCGACGCGGGTCTGCCGTGTGGTCCCGAGGCGGCCGCGGCCAAGTACCTCGGCGCCGAAGCCGGTTTCGAGGCGTGCGATCGCGCCTTCTCCACGCTCGGCGGGTATGCCTACGCGAAGGAGTACCACATCGAGCGACTGTGGCGGGAGGTGCGTCTGCTGCGTAACGCCCCGTTCTCCCAGGAGATGGTGCGCAACTACATCTCCCAGCAGGTGCTCGGCCTACCGCGTTCCTACTAGGAGGGGAAATACCGATGACGGGACCGTTGGCGGGAGTGCGTGTCGTCGTGCTGGCAGGCATGGGGCCGGTGCCCTATGTGTCGATGCTGCTGGCCGACATGGGCGCCGATGTCGTCCGGGTGGTGCGGCCGCCGCACCGCTCGGCGCGTGAGTTGAGCCAGACCGTCAGCCTGACCGAGGAGACCGATGTGGTCAACCGAGGTGTCGGGTCGGTCGCGGTGGATCTGAAGGACCCCGAGGGGCGTGAAGCTGTTCTGCGCCTTGCCGATTCGGCCGATGTGTTCATCGAGGGCTATCGCCCCGGTGTCACCGAGCGGCTGGGGCTCGGACCCGAGGTGGCCACCGCGCGCAACCCCCGCCTGGTCTACGTCCGGCTCACCGGATACGGCCAGACCGGTCCCCGTGCCAAGGACGCCGGACACGACATCAACTATGTCGCCCAGTCCGGCGCCCTGCACGCTCTCGCCTCCGAAGGCGGTGCGCCGCGACCGCCGATCAACCTGCTCGGCGACTACGCCGGTGGCGGGGCGATCGGCGCGTTCGGCATCGCCTGCGCGCTGGTGGAGGCCGCGCGCACCGGCCGAGGCCAGGTCATCGACGCGGCGATGGTCGACGGCGTCGCCGTGCTGACCGCCAAGTTGCAGGGCCTGCGCGCCGCCGGACTGTACTCCGACGAGCCGGGAACCAACTTCCTCGACTCCGGCGCCCCGTTCTACGACACCTACCGGTGCGCCGACGGCCGATACCTGGCGGTCGGCGCGCTCGAACCCGACTTCTACCGCGAGTTCGTGAGCAGGCTCGACGTCGACACCACCGACTGGCCGGGCCAGGACGACCGCGAACAGTGGTCGCGACTGCGTGAACTCATCGCCGAGGCGGTGGCGAAACGAACCCGCGACGAGTGGTGGCAGATCTACCAGGGCACCGATGCCTGCGTCTCCCCGGTTCTCACCTTCGACGAGGCCGCCGAGGACCCCCACAATGTGGAACGCGGAGTGTTCCACCGTGTTTCGGGCGTACTGCACCCCGCGCCCGCGCCGCGCTTCGACCGCACCCCGGCTCGGACCCCGTCGTGCCCGCCCACCGGACTCGGCGATCCCGACGACATTCTGGCGCGGTGGGCGACCGCCGCCGCCCCCACCGGCGCCGACGCGGTGTCGATCAGCGAATGAAAGGACAACAAGTGCCCGGTTACGAGGAGTTCTCGTCGTTGACGATCGACCGCCCCGCCGACGGCGTGCTGCGGATCGTGCTCGACGGGCCGAACCTGAATTCGGTCGGCGCCGAGGCGCACCGGCACCTCGCCGACATCTGGCCCGTGATCGCGCTCGACGAATCGGTGCGTGCCGTCGTCATCCGCGGCGCGGGGGAGCGGGCCTTCTCCGCCGGTGGCAGCTTCGAGCTGGTCGAGGACATGATCGGTGACTACACCTCCCGCACCCGGGTGATGCGCGAGGCGCGCGACCTGGTGCGCAACATCATCGAGGTGCCCCAGCCGATCATCTCCGCGATCAACGGCCCCGCCGCAGGCGCCGGTCTGGTCGCGGCGCTGCTCGCCGACATCTCGGTGGCGGGCCGACGCGCCAAGATCGTCGACGGGCATGTGCGCCTCGGCGTCGCCGCGGGCGATCACGCCGCGATCTGCTGGCCGCTGCTCACCTCGATGGCCAAGGCCAAGTACCACCTGCTCACCAACGAGGTGCTCACCGGCGAGGAAGCCGAGCGCATCGGCATGGTGTCGCTGTGCGTCGACGACGACCAGGTCCAGGACCGCGCGATGGAGATCGCGCGCAAGCTGGCCGCCGGTTCGCGGGCGGGCGTCCAGGGCACCAAGATGGCGCTCAACGGCTGGTACCGCCAGGCGATGCCGATCTTCGACGCCTCGCTCGGCCTCGAGTTCTATCACTTCGGCGGCCCCGATGTCGTCGAGGGCGTCGGCTCCCACCGCGAGAAGCGGGAGCCCAAGTTCTCATGAGCACCGAACCCACGCGTGCTCCGCTGGCCGGGGTGACGGTGATCGGCCTGGAACAGGCCATCGCCGCCCCGCTGTGCACCCGCCACCTCGCCGACCTCGGCGCGCGGGTGATCAAGGTCGAGCAGCCCGGATACGGCGACTCGACCAGGCACTACGACACGGTGGTCGGTGGCCTGTCGGCGCATTTCACCTGGCTCAACCACGGCAAGGAGTCGGCGGCTCTGGACCTGCGCGCCGCCGATGACCTGGCCGTTCTCGAAGGGATGCTGGCCGGGGCCGATGTGCTGGTTAGCAATCTCGGTCCCGGCGCGCTCGATCGCCTCGGCCTCGGCGTCGACGAACTGACGCGCCGGTTTCCCCGGCTGATCATCGTCGACATCTCCGGCTACGGCCGCGGCGGTCCGCTCGACCACAAACGCGCCTACGACCTGCTGATTCAGGCCGAGGCGGGTTCGTGCGCGATCACCGGCGTCCCGGGGCATCCGGCCAAGCCCGGTATCCCCGTGGCCGACATCGGCACCGCGCTGTACTCGTACTCGGCGGTGCTGGCCGCGCTCTACGACCGCGAGCGCACCGGACGTGGCGCGGTCGTTCCGGTCGCCATGCTCGACGTGGTGTCGGAGATGATGGGCTTCGCGCTCAACCAGGTGCTGCACGCGGGCACCGAGCCGGTGCCGGTCGGCATGGGTTCGCCGATGATCGCCCCGTACGGCGCGTATCCGACCTCGGACGGGCAGACGGCGGTGCTCGGCACCACCAGCGACCGGGAGTGGCGGCGGATGACCGAACTCATGGGTTGCCCCGAACTGGCCGACGACGCGCGCTATCTGCACAACGACGACCGCGTCGCCCGCCGCGACGAGGTCGACGCGATCGTCGAGAAGTGGTGCGCCACAAGAACTCTCGCCGAAGTCCAGGAAGCCGCCGACAACGCGGGTATCGGTAACGCGCGGCTCAACGGCGTGCGTGAACTCGCCGAGCATCCCCAGCTGCGCGAACGCGGCCGATGGCGCGAGATCGGCACCCCCTCCGGCCCCGTACCGGCCTTGCTGCCGCCGGGGACGGCACGGGACTGGCCGGTGACCAACGGATCGGTGCCCGCGCTCGGCGCGCACACCGACGCGATCCGGGCCGAGTTCGCGCCGCGGGTCGCCCAGCCGAGCGAGACCTGATGGACCTGCCGCGCGTCGCCCCGCCGACCAGTCTGAAAACCGCTGCCGTACAGGAGATCCGGCGGCGGATCTTCGCGGGTGAGCTGCGGCCCGGCGACAAGATCGACCAGGACGAGATCGCGGATTCGCTCGGCATCAGCAAGCTGCCGGTGCGCGAGGCGCTGATCGCTCTCGAACTGGAGAGCATCGTCGACATGCCGCCTCGGCGTGGGGCTTTCGTCGCCCCGATGACGCGCGACGACGTGCGCGACCACTACTGGCTGCTCGGCGTGGTCTCGGGGCTGGCCGCCGCCCGCGCGGCCACCCGGATTCCCGAGTCCGCGCTCGACGCGCTCGGCCGGATCCTGGACCGGATGGGAACGGCGTCGAGCCGCGACCGCGAGACGCTGAACTTCGAATTCCATCGAATGATCAACCGCGCCAGTGGGTCCCGACGGCTGCTCACCGAGCTCAAAGTGCTGGGCAGCGCGGGCCCGCACGGGTTCTACGAGACTCACGACGACTGGTCCGAGACCGCCGACCGCGATCACCGCGAGATCCTCGCGGCGCTGCGGGCCCGGGACGTGGCCACGGCGCGAGCCGTCACCGAGGAGCACTTCCTGCACGGCGGCGACCGGGCGGTGCACATGCTCGAATCGCGCGGTTTCTGGAAATGATATAATATTTTATGCGTGAACTAGGGAAGGGTAGGCATGAGCCTCACAGCCGATGAGCAGCAGATGGTCGATCTGGTCGCCGACTTCGTCGACCAGCGGGTAAAGAACCGCGTGCGCGAGTTCGAGGAAGACGATGTCTACCCCGAGGAGTTCATCGAGGAGATGAAGAAGCTCGGCTTCTTCGGTCTGCTCGCGCCCGCCGAATTCGGTGGTGTCGACGTGAGCACCGCGTGCTTCGCCGGTGTCACCGAACAACTCGCGCGCGGTTGGATGAGCCTGGCGGGCGCCATCGGCGGCCACTCGGTGATCACCTACCTGATCAAGACCTTCGGCACGCCAGAGCAGAAGTCGAAGTACCTGCCGAAGATGGCCGAGGGCGCGATCCGCGCCACGATGGCGCTGACCGAGCCCGCGGGCGGCAGCGACCTGCAGGCCATGCGCACCGTCGCCGTGCGCGACGGCGACCAGTGGTCGATCACCGGCTCCAAGACGTGGATCTCCAACGCCGCGCACTCGGGGCTGATCGGTCTGCTGTGTATCACCGACCGTGACGCCAAGCCCGCCCACAAGGGCATGAGCGTGATCCTGGTCGAGCCCGGTGACGGGATGGTCATCTCCAAGAAGCTGCCCAAGCTCGGCTACCGCGGTGTGGAGGCCTGCGAGCTGGTGTTCGACGGCCGCAAGGTCGGCGACGACGCCATCCTCGGCGGCGTGCCGAACCTGGGCTGGAGCCACATGATGCGCGGCCTCGAGGTCGGGCGCATCCAGGTCGCCTCACGTGCGCTCGGTGTCGGCCAGGCCGCCCTCGACGCCGCGGTGCGCTACGCGCAGGAACGCGAGTCCTTCGGCAAGCCGATCTGGAAGCACCAGTCCGTCGGCAACCTGCTCGCCGACATGGCGACCAAGCAGCGCGCCGCTCGTCTGCTGACCCTCGACGCGGCCCAGAAGCTGGACGCGGGCGTGCGCGCCGACATGGAAGCGGGCATGGCCAAGCTGTTCGCCTCCGAGACCGCGATGCAGATCGCGCTCGACGCGATCCGCGTGCACGGCGGCTACGGCTACTCCAAGGAGTACGACGTGGAGCGCTACTTCCGCGACGCGCCGCTGATGATCGTCGGTGAGGGCACCAACGAGATCCAGCGCAATGTCATTGCCGCACAGCTCATCGCGCGCAACGCGATCTGATCGGAGACACTGATGTCCACTCTGCGCCGGGCCGCGATCGTCGCGCCCACCCGCACCCCCGTCGGCACCTTCGGCGGTTCCCTGCGTGACGTTCCGGTCGAGGACCTGGGCGCCACCGTGGTGAACGCGGTGATCGAGCGCTCCGGGATCGACCCCGAACGCATCGACGATGTCGTGTTCGCCCAGTCCTACGCCAACTCCGAAGTGCCGTGCGTCGGTCGCTGGCTGGCGCTGCACGCCGGACTGCCGATCACCGTGCCGGGCATGCAGCTCGACCGGCGCTGCGGCGGCGGCCTGCAGGCCCTCGCCACCTCGGCGATGATGGTGCAGACCGGCGCCGCCGATGTGGTGCTCGCCGGTGGGGTCGAGTCGATGAGCCGCATCGAGTACTACTCGACCAGCACCCGCTGGGGCGCCCGCGCGGGCACCGTGCAGCTGTTCGACCGGCTCGACCGCGGCCGCGAACGCTCCCAGCCGGTTGCCCGGTTCGGCAAGATCTCCGGGATGATCGAGACCGCCGAGAACCTGGCGCAGGACTACGGTCTGCTGCGCGAGGAGGCCGACTCCTTCGCCGCGCGCAGCCACCAGAAGGCGGCCGCGGCCTGGGCGGAAGGGCGTTTCGCCGACGAGGTGGTTCCGGTGACCGTGCCGCAGCGCAAGGGCGACCCGGTCGTCTTCGCCGCCGACGAGGGGATCCGCGCGGACTCCACCGCCCAGACCCTGTCGAAGTTGCGCACAATCATGCCCGACGGCACCGTCACCGCGGGCAACTCGAGCCAGCAGAACGACGCCGCCGCGGGACTGCTCGTCGTCGCCGAGGACCAGCTCGACGCGCTCGGCCTCGAACCGATCGGCTACCTGACCGGTTGGGCCGCCGCGGGCTGCGAGCCGTCGCGGATGGGTATCGGCCCGGTCCCCGCGGTCGCCAAACTCGCCGCACGCCAGGGCACCGACACCGTCTCGCTGCTCGATTCGATGGATCTCGTCGAGGTCAACGAGGCGTTCGCAGTCCAGGTCCTCGCGGTCCTGGAGGGTTGGGGCTGGCGCGATCACGACCGGCTCAACGTCAACGGGTCCGGCATCTCGCTTGGCCATCCGATCGGCGCCACGGGCGTGCGCATGGTCACCACCCTGCTGCACGAACTGCGCCGCCGTGGCGGTGGCCGAGGCCTCGCCACCATGTGCATCGGTGGCGGCCAAGGTATGGCCGCCACCTTCGAGACCGCCTGATCACCGTTCAGGCACCGATTGTGCCCCGGCGTACCGAACAGGCCCGCCGGGGCACAGTCATTCCGGAACGACAAGAACCAAGCAAGTCGGTACCTCGATGAAAACTGTCAAGCGATCACCCCGCCCACAAGAACCCGATGTCCGTTTGATGGTCCAATTCGCCACCATCCGAATGGAATTCGTGGCCTGTCTGACCGCCGCGCTGGTCTTCGTCCAGGATGTGGCGGGCCGTCATCTCTGTGACGTCACAGTCGCGGCCGCGCATTACACCGACCTGCCCCGACTGCCGAACGAACGCCTGTACCTGATGCCCTGAACACCGAAAAGCCTGGCCGGACTTGGTGATTACCAAGTCCGGCCAGGCTTTTTCGTCGGGTCAGACGCGCAGCAGCGCGGCGAAGTCGGTGACCGGGGTTGCGGGATCCCCGGCGTTGATCGCCGTCAGCAGGGCCTCGCTGCGATCGGCGCCGAGGTCGGCGACGGTGAGGTCGCGGAACTTGGCGTCCAGGTCGGTCTGCGTCATCGGGTTCTCCGCGGTGCCGCGCGGGTTGTCGACGAAGACGTGCTGGGTGGAGCCGTCGCGGTAGGTGACCGTGATGTCGGCGATCCAGCGACCCGGGTATTCGGCGTCGAGCTCGGGATCGACCTCGATCTTCACCCGACGCGCCATCTCCGCGACCTCGCTGCCCTCGCTGAGGTCCAGGTGCCCGGCCATGTAGTCGTGGTGAGCGCGGAAACCGTTGCCGCGGCCAAGGATCGCCAAGGCGAACTGGAACGGCAGGCTGTACTGCAGGTGCTCGATGATCTGCGGGGCGTAGGCGTTGGCGTTCTGGTTGCCGATGATCACGTCGCCGCCGGACTGGATGCCGAGCCGAACGGACTCGACCTCGCCCGCCCGCGCGGTCAACTGCTGGGCGCCGTCGATGTAGGCGTGGTTGATGCCGCAGCAGCAATACGGCTTGATCCACACTCGGGTGATCTCGAAAGATGCTGTGGGGGAGAACAATTCGACGGCATTCTCGGCGACCGGTCGGCCGACGAAGGTGCGGTAGAAGCCCTTGCCGCCGCTGAGGAACGTGGTCGGGCCGGTGATACCGGCGGCGGCCATCTCCGCGGCGCGAATCCCGTTGCGGGTACCGATGCCCGAGTGCAGCCGCTTCACCGAGCCGCCGGTGGAGGTGTACTCGGTGGTGCCGGAGCTGTGGCTCATCGCGATCGACAGCGCGTGGATGGTCCGCTCGGTGTCGAACCCGCGCATCTTCGCGACCACGGCCGCGGCGCCGAACGCCGACAGCACACCGTGCGGGTGGAACCCGCGCTCGAGCAACTGCGGCGCGGCCAGGATGCCGATCCGGGTGTAGACCTCGTACCCGGCGACGATGCCGGTGATGACCTCCGCCATCGAGGAACCGAGTTCCTCACCGACGGCGACGGCCGCGGAGACCACCGCGCTGCCGGGGTGGCTAGAGCTGGAGCGGTGGGCGTCGTCGTATTCGAAACCGTGCCCGTAGGTCGCGTTGACGAAAGCCGCGTCGGCGGCGCTCATTTCGTCACCCGAGGCGGTGACGTGGGCCGAACCAGGGGCGTGCGAGGCCTTGGTCAGCTCGAGCACCGCCCGGCTCCACGACAGCGACGCGCAGCCGATCTGCACGGCCAGCTGGTCCTGCATGAGCCGACGCGCGCCTGCCAGCGCGTCGGCCGGGATCGAGTCGTACTCGAGGTCGGTGACCAGCCGGGCGACGGCGGCTTCCAACGGGGGTAGGGAAGGCATGGAGAACCTTTCGGAAAGTGGGAGCGTCAGGCCAGCGTGTCGAGCAGGGGCTGCGGCAGGCCGTAGGACTTGCATTCGATGTAGGCGTCGAAACCCTCGAGCCCGGCCTCACGGCCGATGCCACTGTTCTTGAAACCGCCGAGCGGAGCGAAGAAACCGGCGGGGGTGCCGTTGACTTCCACGGTCCCGGTGCGGATGTGGCGAGCCACCGCCAGCGCGTGCGCGGGATCGGCGGCGAAGACCGACCCGTTGAGGCCGTAGTCGGAGTTGTTGGCGATCGCGATCGCCTCGGCTTCGGTGTCGAAGGTGTGCACGGTCAGCACCGGACCGAACACCTCCTCCTGCGCGATCTTGGCATTGGGGTCGACATCGGCGAAGATCGTCGGCTCCACGTACCAGCCGCGGTCCAGACCCTCGGGCCTGCCACCGCCGACGAGCAGCTCGGTGCCCTCGGATCGAGCCTGCGCGATGTAGCCCTCGACGCGTTCGCGCTGTGCCTTGGTGACCAGCGGACCCACCTCGGTCACCGGATCGAGCGGGTCGCCGATCGGCATCGAGCCGACCATGTCACGCAACCGGTCGTAGAGATCGTCGCGCAGCGAACGGGCGACCACGATGCGGGTCTTGTTGCTGCACACCTGACCGGTGTTGCGCAGTGACAGCGCCCGGATCACCGGCACCACGGCGTCGAGGTCGGCGTCGTCGAGCAGCACCGCGGCCGACTTCCCACCCAGCTCGAGGGTGACCCGGCGCAGGTCCTGCCCGCAGATGGCGGCGATCCGGCGGCCCGCCGCCGTCGAGCCGGTGAACGAGACCTTGTCGACACCCGGATGCCGGACCAGGTGCTCACTGACCTCGCGGCCCGCGACGACGATGTTCACCACGCCCTCGGGCAGACCGGCCTGGGCGAAGATCTCGGCGAGCAGATACGCCGACATCGCGGTCTCCGGCGACGGCTTGAGGATCGCGGTGCACCCGGCCAGCAGCGCGGGCGCCAACTTGATGATGGCGATCTGCAGCGGCGCGTTCCACGGCACGATCGCCGCGACGACGCCGACGGGCTCGCGCGTGACGAGCGCGTTGCCGGTGACCGAGCGGCGGATATCGGACCACTGGTACTGCGGGGCGAGCTCGATGAACGCGTCGAGCAACATGCGGGTGCCCATCGACTGCATCCGGGTCGACAGTGTGATCGGGCAACCCATCTCGGCGGTGATCAGGCGGGCGACCTCGTCCCGCCGCTCAACGAGGATCTCACTCACCCGAGTGAGCACGGCGATCCGTTCCGCGAGTTCCATCCGGGGCCACGGGCCACGATCGAACGCGGCGCGGGCGGCGGCCACCGCGGCGTCGATATCGGCCTCGCTGCCCTCGGCGATGCTGGCAAGGGGTTCCTCGGTGGCGGGGGAGACGACCTCGAACGTGCGTTGCGTTGCCGGATTCACCCACTCGCCGCCGATGAACAGCTTGTCGAACTGTCCCTGCCACAACTCTGTCTGAATACTCATGGGGTAGACCTATCGTCCTCGTCGGCGATTGTGTCCGGGTGGGAATTCTCTGGTCAGAGAGGGTTTCGCGCGCAACGCCCTTCGATGCCATGTGACCCGGCTCATGTAAAATATATGATATAACGTAGTCCACAGGCGAGGGTCGCTGCGCTCGCGGTCACTGTGCCTATTCCGTCGGTTGCCTCTCACGCGCCGATCAACCTTCGCCGGATGTGACCCGCGGCACCGCCTTGCGGAGATAATATATATAATATGAGCACACGAATAGAGGGAGACAGGCTATGCAGCACAGGCCGCTCGACGGAATTCGGATCCTGGAGGTCGGGGGTTACATCTCGCTCCCGTTCGCCACCTCGATGTTGTGCGCCCTCGGTGCCGAAGTCGTGAAGGTGGAGCGCCCGATCGTCGGCGAGGACTTCCGTCGCCACCAGAACGACGCCAGCCCGTACTTCCGTCAGTACAACACCGGCAAGCGCAGCCTGGCCGTCGACCTGAAGCAGCCCGAGGGCATCGCCCTGGTGAAGGCGCTGATCCCGCGCTTCGACGTGGTCCTCGAGAACATGCGCCCCGGCAAGGTGGCCGCGATGGGTCTGGGCCCCGAGGTCTGTCGCGAACTGCGGCCCGACATCGTCTACGGCTCGGTGACCGGCTTCGGCGCGGGCGGCCCCCTGGCCGCCCGACCCGCCTACGACACCATCGGACAAGCCTTCGGCGGCCTGTACTCCCTGCTCGGCGACGAGGGTCAGCCCCAGCTCACCGGTGGCCTCAGCGCCGACCTGGTCACCGGACTCAGCACCGCCGCCGGTGTGCTCGCCGCGCTGGTCGGCCGGTACCGCACCGGGGAACCGCAGCACGTGGAGACCTCGATCATGGAGGCCGTCAGCGTGCTGGTCACCGACGGCATCACCCAGGCCTTCGAACTGGGCGCCGACCCGACCCGGCGCAGCAGGCACCCACAGGCGCAGAACTTCTGCGCGCCGACCGCCTCGGGCGAGTACATCGCCGTGCACCTGTCGTCGTCGCAGAAGTTCTGGCAGTCGCTGTGCCGGGCGATGGATCGCGCCGATCTCGCCGTCGACCCGCGCTTCGCCGAATACCGGCCGCGCGAGGCGAACTATTTCGAGCTCGTCGAGATCGTCGAGGCCGAATTCGTACAGCGCTCGTTCGCGGAGTGGGAGAAGCGGCTCACCGCCGAGGACGTGCCCTTCGCGCCGGTGCTGTCGATGACCGGTTACGTCGAGCACGAACAGGTCGACTGGCTGCGCATGATCGAGCCGCAGGACGACGGGCTCGCGCTGGTGCGCCCGCCGTGGCGTTTCGGCGGCGAGCGGCCCGAACGCCCCGGTGTCGCGCCGCGCGTCGGCTCCGACACCCGCGCTGTCGCCGGGGAAGTGTACCCGGCCGAGAAGATCGATGAACTCGTGGCCGCGGGCGTGCTCTCGGCGGACGACTGACCGTGACCGGTTCTCGTGTGACAGAACACACCGCGGCACCGGACAAGTCGGCAGCGTTGGCCGAACTGCTCACCAGCCGGTGGAGCTGCCGGGCGTTCGAATCCCGCGAGGTGCCACGGCCGGTGATCGAGCGGCTGCTCAGCCTCGCGCAGCGGTCCGCGTCGTGGTGCAACACCCAACCGTGGCAGGTGATCGTCACAACCGGCCAGGGCACCGAGCGATTCCGCACCTCGCTGGCGGAGTACGCCGCCAGCGAGGGCGGTGAGCTCGGCGACGAGTTCGATTTCGCACCACCGGCCGAATACCGCGGCGTGTATCGCGAGCGCCGTCGCGAGACGGGCTGGCAGCTGTACGAGGCGGTCGGCGTCGAACGCGGGGATCGCGCGGCGTCGGCCAGGCAGGCCTTCGAGAACTTCCGGCTCTTCGGGGCGCCGCACGTCGCCATCGTCACCACGGCCGCCGATCAGGGGGTGTACGGGGCCGTGGACTGCGGCCTCTACCTCGGCACCTTTCTGCTCGCCGCGACGAGCCTCGGCATCGCCACGGTGCCGCAGGCGGCGCTGGCGGGCCGTTCGGCCTTCGTCCGGGAGTACTTCGACATCCCCGAGGACCGGAAGATCCTGGCGGGTGTCTCTTTCGGCTACCCGGCCGCCGATCACCCCGCCAACAGTTACCGCACCACGCGCGCGCCGCTGGCCGAAGTGGTGACCTGGCGTAGCGACTGATTCTCGCGGCTCGCGCCGGTCGGTGAGGGGCGGCGCGGAGCGCGAGAATTCGGGCCGGTGTGCGAAGACAATGTCGTCTTCGCACACCGGCCCGAATTCATTTGTCTGAAAAAATCAGGGCCACAAAGTTATTCGGCGGTCCCCAGGATTCCCGCCGAGCGCAGTTTTCCGATTTCGTTGTCGCTGAGACCGAGAACTTCGGCGAACACCTGATCGGTATCGGCACCGAGCGCGGCGGCCGGGCGCACCGGTCCGTACTCGCTGTCCTCGCGGATCGGGCTGTGCGCCGAGATGACCGGTCCGATGCCGGGCTGGTCGAGTTCGGTCAGCACCCGGCTGCCCGCACCCGCCTCGAAATCGGCCACCACATCACTCATCTGGCGGTAGCGGCTCCACAGCACGCCCGCCTCGGTGAGCGCCGCGCCGACCGCGTCGATCGGCAGCCCGGCGAACCAGGGACGCATCACCGCCGCGATGGTCTCGCGGTGGACGTACCGGTGTGCCTCGTCGACGAAGTCCACCCCGAGGGTCTGCTCGAGCGAGGCGATCACCTTCGCCGTGCCGGTGGCCGTGCACAACGCCTGCCACTGGCGCGGGGTGAGCGCGACGACCATGACGCGTCCCTCGTCGGCGGTGACGAAGTCGGCGCCGAACGAGCCGTACATGTAGTTGCCGTGGCGCGGTCGATCACCGCGTTCCCGAACCTCGCTGAGCCAGCCCAGATTCGCGACACCCGCCAACGCGACATCGGCGAGCGCGATCTGCAGATGCGCGCCCTCGCCGGACCGTTCGCGGCGATGCAGGGCGGACAGCAACGCGGTGGTCGCGGTCATCCCCGCGATCAGGTCCCACGCGGGCAGCACATGATTCACCGGGGTGCGCGAATCGGCGGGCCCGGTGAGGTCGGTGACGCCGACCTCGGTGTTCACCGTGTAGTCCACCGCGGGACCGCCACCGGCCTGGCCGCCGATGTGCACCTTGATCACATCGGCGCGCCGGGCCGCGAGCGCCTCGTAGGAGAACCACGGCCGCCCGACGGCGTTGTCGACGACGATGCCCGCGTCCTCGCCGGGCGCGGTCGCCAGGGCCAGCACCAGTTCCCGGCCCTGCTCGCTGCGCACGTCCACCGCGATCGACTGCTTGCCGCGGTTGAGCGAGTTCCAGTACAGGCTCTCGCCATTGCTCTGGGCCACCGGCCACCGCCGGTAGTCGGGTCCGCCGCCGAGCGGGTCGACGCGAATGACCTGCGCGCCGAGCTGGGCGAGGGTCATGCCCGCGGACGGTCCCGCCACGAAACTGGCGAACTCGACGACGCGCAGACCCGTCAAGGGCTGCCCGCTCACGCGTGCACCACCGGGGAAAGATCGACCTGGCCTGGCATCTGCATCGCGCTACTCCTTCGTCCGCGGCGGACCGCTCCTCCTGTGTGAAATATAATATATCTCAGCCTGGGTCAGGGCGTGAGCACCATGATCGGGCCGTCGCCGAGCACGGTGCCGGTGTCGACCGAGGCCGACAGTGCCAGGGTCCCGTTGGGCCGCACGTCGTAGGTGTGCACCCGGGTGGTGATTGCGGTGGTCAGCACGTCGGCGGCGTAGACGTGCCGCTCGTCGTGGCTGAGCAGCACCGTGCCGGGGCCGGAGCCGGGCGGGGCAGGAAAGGGCGAACCGGGCAGGGCCGTGAGCGCGCCGTCGGCCCCGAGCGAATACCCGGCCACGCCGCCACCGGCGACCACGGGCACATAGACCCGTTTGCCGTCGGCGGTGCCCTCGGCCCCGTGCGGCATCAACCCGCTGGCATACGGTGAGCCGGGTGTGGGAGTGAGGTGGCCGTCCCGCCCGATCGAGTAGCCGGAGATATTGCCGCCCAGTTCATTGCTCACGTAGACGAATCGGCTGTCCGGGGTGTAGCCCGGATTCACCGGCAGCGCGCCACCGGACACCGGAGCGCCGATCGAGGTGAGTTCACCGCCGGTTCCGATCGCGAAACTGGAGATCTGGCTGTCGAAGGGGCTGACGAAGCGCAGGAATCGACCGTCCGGATCGATCCGGATCATCGGGATGGTGCTGAACCCGGGCACGGTGATCGAGGACGTCTGCGTCAGCGCGCCGGACGCGTCGACCGCGTAGGTCCTGATGTGGCCGGGCACGCCGCCGACGGCGACGAACAGCAGGCTGCCGTCCGCGGACAGGGTCGAGGTGACCGGGACACCGCCGCCGACCTCGACCGTCCCGCCCGGAATCGGGCGCAGCGCTCCCGCGTTGTCGATGCGATCGCCGCTCACCCGCTGTTCGGCGGCCTGGCTGACATAGACATGCCGTCCGTTCGGCGCGAGGGCCAGCGAGAGGATGCCGAGCCCGACCGGTGTCCGGCCCACCTTCGTCAGCCCGCCGCCCGCTTCCACGCGCAGCACCGTCACGTCACCGCTGACCGTGCCGCCCACGAGGAGGAACTGGGGATCGTCGAGGGGTGCAGCCGTTGCCGGGGATAGCGCCCCCGCGATCGACAGGAAAGTCGCGACCGCGACTGCCGTCTTCTTGCTCCGTACGGCAAAACCTGTGGTCCGTGTGGTGGATGTCGTCATCGACGTTCCGTCCGGCGCGCAAGCGCTGTTCCCGACTGGCCGCGTGCCTACGCGGCACCCGGGGTTCGACGCCCCGGGTCGTCTGAATGTAGGAAGGTTCGGTCGCGGTGAGTGTCCAGGAATTCGGACACGGTTCAGGGCGAGCCCGTCATCCTGTGCATGGCGACGGGCGCGCGCCAGCCGCAGGGCAGGCCGCAGGTGGCTACCACCTCGTGCTCGATCGAGCCGTCGGCGAAATGCTGGATCACCCGCGATGCCGAGGCCGGATAGCCGCAGGCGCCGCATCGTCCGAAGTAGTCGAGCAGTTCGTGGATGGTGACACTGACAGGGGCAGGCACGGTGTGCTCCGAGGGCATATCCGGGTGCGGATCGGCACGGCCGTCCTCCGGGGGATGATTACGCATAATATATTTAACCCTCGTCGAGAGTGGGTCGCGCGCCGGAGAACCGAACTCGGCTCGTCCGAATGGGGGTCAGTTCGGGCGTTCGGCCGTCTCGCGGTCGGCGACCGGCGCCGACCAGGACGAGAGGATGCGCAGCTTCTCGTGCGAGGTCGTCCCCGGATCGGCCGACCAGAGCACCAGTTGCTGTTCGGAATCGCCCGACGAGCTGAAAGTGTCCCAATTCAGGGTCATCTCGCCGACCTCGGGGTGGTGGAGCGTCTTCGAACCGAACTCCTGCCTGGCCACATTCCGTGCCGCCCACCACTGCCGGAACTGCTCGTCGGCGATCGACAGCTCGCCCACCAGGGCCGTGAGCTGCGGGTCGGTCGGATTGGCCGCCGCGTCCATGCGGAGGATGGCGACGCAGGTGCGCGCGACACCTTCCCAGTCGTCGTACAGGGTGCGCATCGCCGGATCGGTGAAGACCATCCGCACATAGTTGCGCTGCCGGGGCGTCATCGCGTCGAAGTCGTTGATCAAAGCCGCCGCCAGATGGTTCCAGGCGAGAATGTCGAGGTAGCGGCCGAACACCAGGGCGGGTGTCTCGGTGAGCTGATCGAGCAGGCGCTGCAACTGGGGGCGCACGGTTTTCTGGCCCCGCTTGGCCGGGCGGCGATCGGAGCGGCGCACCAGGTTCTCGGCGTAGTCGCGCTGGGCGTCGTCCAGGCGCAGGACGCGGACCAGCGCCTCCAGGACCGGCTCCGACGGTGCGAGACGGCCCTGCTCGATCCTGGTGTAATAGTCGTGACTGATCGCCGCCAGGTCGGCGACCTCCTCGCGGCGCAGACCGGCGACCCGGCGGGCCACGGCGCTGTGCACGGTCAAGCCGACGTCCTGCGGACTCAACTCGGCGCGGCGCGCTTTGAGGAATCCGCCCAATTCGCGAAGGTGGGGCGCTCTCTCGGTCATTTCTCCACGATATGCCTGACGGCGCCGCTGTGCCTGGGACAATTTCTTCCCACGCCGGGGCGGAAAATGCTCCACATCACGGGGAATCCCCAGGGATCAACAGATATTGTGTATAAAATACAAGTGTGCTCGGTCACAGGACCGGGCGTCGACCGCATGTTCAGGCGGCCGGGACAAGGTGGTGTTGAGTATCCATGACTGTATTGCAGGTTTACCGGGATTCGACTCGACCGGACATCGAGTCGGCGTGGGCCCGATCGCGGCTCAACGGCATCCGTGAAGACACGATGCCGCCGTTCGACCTCGCCAACAGAAACATCGACAGCTTCTTCGCGCGAGCGGCGAGCCCGGTGCTGCGCCGGGTCGCGAGCGAGCTCGAAGGCACCCCGGTGGCCCTCGTACTCGCCGATCAGGCGGGTCGGGTCGTCGACATCCACGGCGCCGCCCGGTCGATCCGTCGTGCGGTCTCCGACATCGGCATCGTGCCCGGCGTCGAACTCGGAGAGGACCGGATCGGCACCAATGCCCTCGGCACCCCGCTGGAAACCCGGCGCAGCCTGCTGGTGCGCTCCGACGAGCACTACCTGACCCTGTTCCGCGGCTTCACCTGCTATGGACACCCGATCTTCCATCCGGTGACCCGCCGTCTCGAGGGCGTGCTGGGAATCGGCGCCAAAACCAGCGCGGATCACCGACTCTCGGCGCTGCTGGCCCGTCGCATGGTCCGCGATATCCAGGAACGGCTCCAGCGGGATTCACCCCGCGCGCACAGCCGGTTGATGAGCGCGTTCCAGGCGGCATCCGGTCGCCGGGGCCGGGCCGTGGTCGTCATCGGCGAGGGGCTCGTCCTCGCCACCCCCGCCGCGGTCGACCTGCTCGAACCGGCCGATCACGCCGCGTTGCGCGCCTGCGCCGAAGCCGTGCCCGTCGGTGGGGAGGACAGTCAGGAACTCGTGCTGACCTCCGGTCGCGCGGTGCGGCTGGTCTGTCAGTCGATCGACGGAGCCGACGGGGTGCTCGTCGACATCACCCAGGAGTCCGGCATCCGGCGGGCCAGAGTGGCTTCGGACCGGATGCCGCTGTGGCCGCTGCTGGTGGTCGGCGAGGCGGGGACCGGCCGAACCACCGAGGCGCTCGGCCTGGTCGGCACCACGGCCCACACCCTCGACGCGACCGACATCGTGCTCGTCGGCGACAACGCGTGGGCCACCCAGCTCGGCGAGACCCTCGCGGGCGACGGGCCCCCGGTGATCATCGAGAACGTCCAGCTGCTCTCCGAACAGCTCACCGCGCTGCTGGCACAGCGATTGCGGGAAACCACCCGCGAAGTCGTGCTCACGTCCACTCCCGGCGAACACCTCGACGCCGTACACGCCCCGCTGCCCGCGCTGTGCAACGACCGCAGGGAACTTGTCCCCTTGCGCAGGCGCAGGCACGAGGTGCCGGGGCTGGCCCAGCAGATGCTGACCGAGGTCACCGGCCACACCAGGACCCGGTTCACCGCCGAGACGATGCGAGTGCTCGCCTCGCAACCGTGGCGGGGCAACCTCGCCGAACTGCGCCGGGTCGTCGAGGTGGTGGCGAGCGCCCGATCGGCGGGCGACATCATCCCCACCGACCTGCCCGCCTCGCACCGTGGCGGTCACGCGCCCGGCTCGCCGATTCGCGAGGCCGAGCGGGAGGTCATCATGGCGGCGCTCGAGGCCGCGGGTGGCAACAAGCTGCAGGCCGCGCGGGCGCTCGGCGTCAGCCGATCGACGCTCTACAACCGGATCAGGGCACTGCGAATCGCGTGAGTGGACGGCCCGGGGCGTGTCCAGTTTGTTGGACATTCCCCGGCCGTTGTCGTGTCTAGAGTCGGCAGCACGGCCAGTAGGCCGGGACGCGAAAAGCCCCGCGCGCGTAGGGGGCGAGCGGGGCTTTTCGGCTACGTGGGTGGAACTGCTCAGGCGGACGGGCTGTTCGGCGCGAGCAGACGCATCACGGTGCTGAAGTCGTCGACCTTGTCCACGCCGAGCACCGTCTCGACCACCTGATCGATCCTGCTCTCGGACAACACTTCCTGTGCGTTGATCCGGAACTTGGCGACCAGTTCGTCGGTGGTCATCCTGGTGGTCGGGTCGGGGGAGGGGCTGCCCTTGGGGTAGGTCCGCTCCGCGACGAAGGTGGTTCCGCGGGCGTCGACCTCGACCTTGGTCGGGCGCGCGGAGGGATGCGCGGACAGTGCCTCGAAGTAGTTCGGGTGCGGCGCGAAGGTGACCTTGTCCATCAGACCGAGCACCGAGTCGCTGAACACGAGTTCCGGTGCGTGCCACGCCCGGCTCGGGGTGACCCGGTGGGCGCCGACCGACAGGCCGTGGGCGATGTCGAACTGCGCGTCGTGGGTCTTCTCGATGACCCGGCTCTGCCACAGCGGGTGCATCACCGCGGCCTCGCCCCAGCAACGGATGGCGTCGATCTCCTCGGGCCGGATGTCGTTGGTCTCGAGGATCTCGGTGAGTGCGTGCAGCGGCGCGTGCAGAATGCGACAGTGCGGGTAGGGCTTGTAGGACTGTTCGCCGAGGAAGCGCCATTCGGTGCCGAGCGCGTCGGTGAGGTTCTGCGGTTCCCACCGGCGGGTGCCGATGTACTTGCGGAAGCCGACCTCGGCGTCGTCGAGGATCTGCAGGTCACCGGTGTGGCCGAGTTCGGCCATGAAGACCGCGGTCAGGCTGGCCTGGGTCAGGGTGCCCGCGAGCAGGTACTTGAGGGTGGAACTCGGCGCGTGCTTGATCCATGGCCGCATCGCGTTCACCGGCGCGGTGGCGGCGGCGATGCCGAGCGCGTTGGCCAGGGTCTCGGTGGACTGACCCGCGAGCTTGCCCGCGGCCGCGGTGCCACCGAAAACGGTGACGCTGTAGCCGATCACCGGCGACAGGTCCATCGAATCGTTCTGCACGTCGCGCAGGTAGTCCATCGACTTGTAGAAGCGGTAGGACATCTCGTGCGAGAGCGCGACGGCGGCGAGCACCTCGCGGCCGGAGCGGCCCCGGCTCTCGGCCATGGCCATCGTGGTCGGCAGCACATAGGGCGAGACGTGGCCGGGCGGCAGCACCGCGTCGAAGTCCAGGGCGTTGATCAGCTCACCGTTGGCGAAGGAGGCGCCGAAGATCGACACCCGGTCGTCGGTGCCGATGATCGTGGCGTCGCCGTCGGTGCCGCCGGTGAGCTTGCCGTACTGGATGCCGATCTTGCCCTTGGGTTCCTCGACGGCGCCGAGCGCGCACCCCATCGCGTCGAGCAGCAGACGCTTGCCTTCGTCGACCGCCTCGGGAGGCAGCGTGTCGTAGTTCGCGCCGGTGGTGAACCGGGCCAGTTGCTCGACGATGGTGTCGGCCATGGACTGTCCTCTCACAGGGGTGCGAGGACAGCAGACCTGCCCGCACCATTAACTACACTATATATTATGTAAGAATTGCGAACGGGTTTCCGGCAACCCCCTGGCTCAGGGCGCGACGCTGCCGCGCAGCCAGTACGCCACAGCTTCCGCGCGGTTCGCCGCCCCCAGTTTGCGCAGGATATGGGTGATGTGGGTCTTGACTGTCGCCTCGGAGATCGCCAGGTCGCGCGCGATCTGGCGATTCGCCCGGCCCGCCGCCAGCAATTCGACGACTTCGAGTTCGCGCGACGAGAGCGCGGCGCCTTCGGGGTGGCCGGGGGAGGCGGTCGCCGAAGCGGTCAGCCGATCCAATCCGCTGCGCAGCGCGGTCACGCCGTCGAGCAGGCTCGCCCCCGCCAGTGCGTGGCCCAGGCCCGCGGCGAAGACCGCGAGCATCGCCCGCGCCGTCGCGTCGGCTTCGCGCCGCTGGAAGTAGTAGTCGCCGTGCACCAGGCCGACGACCGCGCCGTTCATGGTCAGGGGAGCGACGGCGTAGGAACTGCACTGCGTCATCTCCACCAGCGGCCGGACCACGCGCGGATTGTGCTGGACATCGAAGACCAATCCCGGCCGGGCCCGCTGCACGATATCGCTCTCGACCAGGTGGCCGTCCAGGGTCGGTGAGGACTCGCGCCCGGCCGCCAGAATCGCGTCGGCCCAGGGCTTGTCGTCGACGACGAACATGGTGTGCAGGTGCCACCGCTGTCCCTCGGTGGTCGAGACGAGCGCGCGGTCGAAGCCCATCGCGCCCATCGCTTCCGCGGCCCGGCTCAGCAAGTCGTCCACTCCACGTGCACCGTGTAATCGCGCGATCGCCTGCGCGGCCATTCGCAGGTGGGTGGCCGAACTCGCGGCGTCGGCGGCGGCCAGGTCGGCCTCGGCGGCGCGGATGCGGGCCAGCAGCGCGGTGGTTCGCTGGATGTCTGCTCGGTTCGCGGTGTCGGACAGGATCGCGACGGCGTCGTCCCACAGCTGCGCGAGCAGGCGCTTGGCCGCCTCGGGGGAGTCGGCGCCGGGTGACTGGATCCGGCGGCCGAGGACCTCCGACGCCTCGGCGGCGACGGTGACGAGCTCGGCCTCCAGTACGGCGTCGCCGCAGGGTGCCCTCATATCGATCGCCACGTGTCCACTCCTCGTACCACTTCCAGACAGAATATGCAATATATCTCGTGATCGGGTGCGGTGCGTCCGAATCGTGTCCGAAACTCCGCCGCCGCATCAACCGCTGGTCGCAGCGCTGTCACCCCTTCGGCTGATCGCGGGTCGAACTCCTTGTGAGCTACACCACCACATATTTAATATTCCGCACAGTTCGGGAGAGTGATCCGAGTCTCAGAGGAGAAAACCCATGCGGGGAGCATCATGACGACGTCCACCGCGGCGGCAACCAAGCCCGGCCCCAGCCTGCGCGACCAGCTCGGTCGTTCGGAGCAGGCCTATTTCGTTCTCGGCATCACCGCCGTGCTGTGTGTGGTCGGCGCCGCGACGACGCCGGGATTCCTGACCACCGGGAACTTCGCCAGCCTGTTGCGGTTGTCGGCGGCCTTCGGGATTCTGGCCGTCGGCGTCGCCATCGTCATTCTCGGCAAAGGCATCGATCTCTCGATCGCCGGTGTCGCCCTCGGCAGCGCGCAGGCCACGCTCGCCCTGATGTCGAGCGGCATGCCCGAGTGGCAGGCGATCGCGATCGCCGCGGCGGTCGCGCTGATCGTCGGGCTCGTCAACGGCGTGCTCGTGGCCTATGTCGAAGTGCCGTCGCTGTTCGTCACCCTGGCCACCGGTCTGCTCGTCATCGGTGGGGTGGACATGCTGCTGCTCGACAGCAACTACTACGCCCTGCCCGGCGGCTCGTGGATCGCGGAGCTGAGCAATGGTTCGGTCCTCGGCGTGCCGCGGCCGATCGTCATCGCCGCCGTCGTCTTCGTGCTGGCCTGGCTCTTCGTCACCTACACCTCGGCGGGCCGGTTGATCCGGGCGATGGGCGACAACTTCGCCACCGCCCGCGCCACCGGCGCACCCGTTCGGCCGTTGCAGGTCCTGACCTATGTGATCTCCGCGCTGCTCGCCCTGCTCGCCGGATACCTGACGGTGTCGATCCAGGGCAGCGTGCAGACCACCGTCACCTCGTTCGACCCGCTGCTGTTCACCGCGCTCACCGCGACCGTGATCGGTGGCATCTCGCTGGCCGGTGGCCGCGGCTCGATCCTCGGGGTGCTCGCGGGCTCGCTGTTCATCGGCGTGCTCAACAACCTGCTCGTGCTGCACGGCCTCACCTCCGCGGTACAGGACCTGATCCGCGGCGGCGTGCTCATCGCGGCCATCGCACTGGACTCGTGGCTGCATCCGCGCGACGAGGAAACCGCCAAGAGCGGCGAACTTTAATGCCCTCGCCTCGAAACACCTTCGCTCACAAGGAGTCTTCAACGATGAAGAAGAAGATGATCGCCCTCGCGCTCGCCTCGGTCTCGGCCGTCGTACTCGCGGGCTGTTCCACCGGTGCTCGCACCTCGTCCACCGGACCCGCGGGAGGTGAGGGTCAGGCGTTCGGCGAGAACGTGCAGCTGTTCGACGCGACGCAGAAGGTGCACGAGTCGATGCGGGGCAAGCGGGTCGCCTTCGTCCCGATCCTCTACAAGGGCTACAACCTGACGATGAACTGGGGCGCCTCGATGGAGCGTGCCTTCGGCAATCTCGGCGCCGACTTCCAGGTCCACGACCCCAATTTCGACACCGACAAGATGACCAGGATCATCAGCGACCTGATCGCCCGCAAGGCCGTCGATGTGCTGATCCTGCACAACCCCGACGTCGGGGTGCTGTCCAAGCAGATCGAGGACGCCCAGCGCGCGGGCATCTACACCGTGGTGGTCAACATGATCTCGAGCCGCCTCGGTGACGCCTACATCGGTGTGGACAACATCGCCGCCGCCGAGGACATCGCCGAGCGTGCCGTGCAGGACTGCGAAAAGCGCGGCGCGCCCAAACGATTGGCGATCATCGACGGCCCTGGCAACGACGCGGCGTCGCTGCTGTGGTCCAAGGGCGTGCACAACGTGCTCGACCCCGCCGGTTTCGAGGTGGTGACCACCGCGCACACCCAGTGGCAGAACTCGCTCGCCCAGCAGGCCGCGGAGTCGATCATCCAGCAGCAGAAGAACAACTTCTGCGGATTCCTGGTGACCTACGACCTCAACTCCGTCGCCGTCGGTGACGCCGTGCAGAGCGCGGTCTCGCGCGGGGTGATTCCCGCCGACTCCCTCGGCACCTACACGATGGCCGCCGACACCGTGTGGTGCGATGCGCTGCGCGCGGGCAAGGTGACGGCCTCGGCCTCCTACGACGTCCAGGGCGTCGGCACCGCCGCGGTGGTCACCACCCAGCAGTTGATCCAGAGCGGCGCACCGGCGGGCAACAGCCACACCGTCGCGTTCGTCCCGCACACCATCGTGGACCGCGCGAACGTCGACAACACCACCATCGCCTGCTACAAGGGGCAGTGAGCGGCGATGAAACTGCAGTCACGCTCGCGGGGAATCGACGCGTTCCCCCTGACCGGCGGGAAGTGGCGTGATCGGCTCGCGCCCGCCAGAACCCTGTCGGACCTGTTCGAGAAACGCTGGATGGAGGGCGCGGTCCCGCTCGCCCTCGCCCTGCTGCTCAGCCTGCTGTTCGTCTTCTTCACCCCGGTCGGCCCGGCCGACACCCCGATCATCATGGATGAGGTGTCGGAGAAGGGGCTGCTCGCCATCGGGCTCACCGTGGTGTTGGTCTGCGGTGGCATCGACCTGTCGATCGGTTCGATGGTCGGCCTCACCGCGATCGGCGCGATGGTCGCCTCCCGTGCCTGGGACTGGCCGATGGCGGTCGTCGCACCCGGCGCCGTGGTGTTCGGCGCCCTGCTCGGCAGTGTGAACGGCTACTTCATCGCCTACCGCAAGATGCGGCCGTTCATCACGACGCTGGTCACCCTGGTCGCGTTCGGTGGTGCGGCCGCCGCCTTGCAGTCGGCGTTCAGTTTCGAACTGAGCATGCCCAAGCCCGATATCGTCTGGGACTTCCTCGGCGAGGGCAGCATCGCGCTGATCCCGACCGGCTGGTTCTTCTTCGGGTGCGTGCTGATCGTCGTGCACGTCGGTCTCACCCGGTCGCGGTGGGGTTGGTGGGTTGCGGCGGTCGGCAGCGATCGGCGGTCGGCGCGGCGCAACGGCATTCCGGTCGACCGGGTCACCTTCTTCGTCTACGTCCTGTCGGGGGCGCTGGCCGGGTTGGCCGCCCTGCTCACCTCAGCCAGGGTCGGGCGCACCGACCCGGACGTCGGCCAGGGCTGGGAGATCATCGCCCTCACCGCCGTGGTGCTCGGTGGTGTCAGCCTCAAGGGCGGGCGCGGATCGGTGCTGCGGGCCACCGTCGGCATCATCGTCGTGCAGGTGATCCAGCAGGCCACCGTGGCGCTGCGACTCGAAGGTTCCTACTACACGGTCATTCTCGCCATCGCACTGCTCGTGTTCGCGGTGCTCGACCTGCAGTGGGGCAAGTACCGGCAGCGAACCGCCGACAAGCTCAAGATCGATCCGGGCCGGATCACACTCGGCCCGCTCGTCGACGTCACCGAACCGGGCACGGTGTGGACGATCAACAACAGGACCACCGACGCACCCCCGATCGGCCTCGGCAAGATCGAAGGCGCCGAGGACTGCGCGGTCGACCCCGAGGGCAACGTCTACTGCGGTGATCGTCGAGGCTGGGTGTGGCGCTTCCGCGCCGACAACCCCGACGAGGGCGAGATCTTCGCTCGCACAGGCGGTTTCCCACTCGGACACGGCTGGGATCAGAACGGGCAGCTGCTCGTCGCGGTCGGCGGCATGGGCATCTACCGGATCTCCCCGGACGGTGAGTCCGAACCCATCGCGACAAAGGTCAAGCGCAGTCGATTCTCCCTGCTCGACGATTCCGCCTTGCGCGCGGTCGACGACCTGGACGTGGCGCCGGACGGTTCGATCTACGTGTCGGACTTCTCGACGCGAACCAACGCGGCCGAATACCTGGTGGAACTGGTGGAATCGCGAGCCAACGGCCGCGTGGTCCGCATCGATCCCGACGGCGGCACCGAGGTGGTCGTCTCGAACAGTGTGTTCCCCAACGGCATCTGCACCTCCCACGACGGCCAGTCGATCCTCATCGCCAGCACCGGCCTGTGCCGGGTGGACCGGCTCTGGATCGCCGGACCCAAGCAGGGACAGCTGGAACCGGTGCTGGAGAACCTGCCCGGCAACCCCGACAACCTCAACCGCTCCTCCGACGGCAACTACTGGCTGCCGTTCGTGTCGATGCGCACGCCGATGTCGGACCTGCTCAATCGCTACCCGGCGGTGCGCAGGCGAATGACCCAGGAGGTGCCGCTCGACAGCTGGGTGGTGCCGCAGCTCAACGTGTCGTGCGTGATGAAGTTCAACGACCGGGGCGAAGTCCTTCAAGTGCTGTGGGATTCGTCGCTGGCGAACTACCCGATGGTGACCGCGGTGAAGGAACGGGCCGGTCAACTCTATCTGTGCGGTGTCAGCAACAACCGCATCGGCAGGCTCACGCTCGACCCGAGCGAGGTCGGATCGATCGATCCGGCCGCGGTTCCCGGGCTGATCGTGCCCGGCCGATCGAAGGTGGAGGTGCAGCGGTGAATCGCACGATCAGCGCGCTGCGGGAATGGCTGAACCCCGACTGGGCCCGGCACCGCACGGTGCCGCCGTTCGAGGCGGGTCTGCGGCCCAATCGCCGACTCGACGAGGGCGAGACCCTGTTGCCCGCCGCCGAGTTCGAACCCGACGATGTGTTCATCCGCGACAACGGTGAGGTCGTCTTCTCCAGTGGCGACGGCATTTTCACCCTGGCCGACGGTGTCGTCACGCGGGTGGCGACGCTCGGCGGGCAGGTCGGGAGTCTGCTGGTCGCCGAGGATCGGATCGTCGCCGCGGTCGAGGGCGTCGGGCTCGTCACGATCGACGCGAACGGAGTCGCCACCGACCTGTGCAACGATGCCGAACTGGCCGCCTGCGTCACCGATCTGACCCTGCTGCCCGACGGCGTCGTGCTGGCGACCGTCGGCTCGAATGCGGTACCGGATTGGTCGGCGGCCTTGGTCGCCGACGATCGAAGCGGGCGCATCGTGCGCGTCGACGGCTCGCACGCCGAGGTGGTCGCCGACGGTCTCGGCTGGCCGGGTGGCATCGAAAACGCCGCCGACGATGAGGTTCTGGTGTCATTGGGGTTCGACCATCGCGTCGAGCGCCGAGGCGTCAGCGCCCTGGGTAAGGCCGGGGCAGCGGTGGGGTCGAACCTGCCGGTGTATCCCGGCCGGATCGCCGCCTGCACGGACGGCTGGTGGGTCGCGGCGCCGTACGCGCGCAATCGCTTCACCGAATTGCTGCTCGACGAACCGGAATTGCTGCGGGAGATGACCGCAACGATCCGTCAGGACCAGTGGTTCGTCCCGCGCCTGCGGTGTCCCGACCCGTACACCGACACCCTGCAACTGGGCCAACTGCGCGTACACGGCGTGATCAAACCGTGGGCGCCCGCCCGCTCCTACGGTCTGGCGTTCCGGATCGATCAGCGCGGACGGATCGCCGAAGGTGTGCATTCGCGCGCGGACGGCGACCGCCACGGGGTCACCGGCGTGGCGTCACGTGACGGTCGAATCGTGGTGGCGGCGCGCGGTTTCCGCAACCTGCTCGAGCCGCAGACAGACAACGAAAGGTGAGCACCGTGAGCGACACCGCCGTCGCCGCCGAGCCGGTGATCCGGCTCAGCCGGATCAGCAAGCACTACAACGGAACCTACGCGTTGCGCGACGTCGACTTCGAGGTCGCCCCGGGCGAGATCCACGCCCTGCTCGGCGAGAACGGCGCGGGCAAATCCACTCTCGTGAAGGTGATCTCGGGCGCGATCGAACACGACGCGGGCACGTTGCGGGTCACCGGACGGATGCGCAACTTCAGCACCCCCAAGGAATCGGCCGAGGCCGGGGTCGCGATGGTGTACCAGGAAGGCTCGCTCGTCGAGTCGATGACCGTGGCGCAGAACCTGTTCCTCGGCGACGAGAAGGCGTTCAACAATCTCTCCCAGCTCAATGTGGTCGCGCGAGAACTGTTGGAATCACACAACTTCCACATCCGACCCGAGGTGCCCGCGGGTGCGCTCGGCATCGCCCAGAAGCAGATGGTCGAGATCGCCCGCGCCGTGCACCGCGACGCCAAGGTCGTCATCCTCGACGAACCGACCGCCTCGGTGACACCGGAGGAACGACTGCAACTGTTCCTCTCGATGCGCAGGCTCAAGAAGCAGGGCATCGGGGTCGTGTTCATCACGCACATGCTCGACGAGGCGCTGGAAGAGGCCGACCGCATCACCGTGCTGCGCGACGGCGAGGTGCAGGGCACGTTGGACAAACCGGCCTTCGACCGTGCCGAGGTGGTGCGCATGATGGTGGGGCGTAGCGTGGAATACCAACGGGTGCCACCGAATCGGGAGCCCGACCCGGCGCCGGTGCTCGAGGTCGAGGACATCACCCTGCTTCCGGCCGTGCGCAATATGTCGTTCTCCGCGCACGCGGGGGAGATCGTCGGCATCTACGGGCTCGTCGGCGCCGGACGCAGCGAAACGGCGATGATCGTCGCCGGGGTGACCAAACGGCGACGTCTTCGCGGCGGCACCGTGCGGCTCGCGGGCCGTAACGTCCGCTTCCGTACACCGCGCCACGCCCGTCGGGCGGGCCTGGTCTACATCACCGAGGACCGCAAGGCCTCCGGGTTCTTCGGCCACTTCTCGATCGCCGACAACATCTACTTCGGGCATCTGTGCAGCGCGCCGCGCCTGCCGTTGCTGGTGCGGCCGGGGGAGCGCAAGACTGTGGCCCAACGCTTCGTCGAGCGGTTCCACGTACGCACGCTGCGACCCGAGAGGGCCAAACTCGAGGAGCTCAGCGGTGGCAACCAGCAGAAGGTTGTGCTGGCCAAAGGGCTGACCCGTCAGCCGCTGGTGGCGATCATCGACGAGCCGACCCGAGGTGTGGACCTCGGGACGATCACCGAGATCCACGCGATGATCCGCGCCCTGGCCGATGACGGTGTCGCGGTGATCGTGATCTCGTCCTACCTGCCGGAGATCCGGGCGCTCTCGGACCGGATCCTGGTCGCCAAACAGGGCAGCATCGTGGCCGAGTTCGATCCGGCCGAGGCCGACGACGCGAAGCTGATGTTCGCGGCGGTGCACTGAGGGGGAAGGTTCCTTCCCAGGAACAGAGTCGTCCTGCCGGGGTCTTTCCGAATGGCGAAGACTGATGTCATCCGGAAAGACCCCTGACGAGCCGAGGACATCATCGTGCAGCACATCGACTTCCCGAATGCCACGATCACCATGGCGGGCGACCTGTTCCTGCCCGAGAACTTCTCCGCCGACCGGTACTACCCGGCGATCGTGTGCGTCCATCCCGGCGGCGGCGTGAAGGAGCAGACCGCCGGTCTGTACGCGGAGAAGCTCGCCGCCGAGGGTTTCGTCACCCTCGCCTTCGACGCCTCCCACCAGGGGGAGAGCGGTGGGATCCCGCGCCGCCTGGAAGACCCCTTCGCTCGCGTCGAGGACATCCGCGCCGCGGTCGATTACGTGTCGACCCTCGACTTCGTCGACGCCGACCGGGTCGGCGCCTTCGGAGTGTGCGCGGGCGGCGGTTACGCGATCGACGCCACCAAGTCCGACCGTCGGATCAAGGCCGTCGGCACCGTGAGCCCGGTCGACATCGGCGCCACCTTCCGGCGCGGTTGGGACGGCTCGCTGCCGCTCGAAGCCCAGATCGCCACGCTCGACGCCGTCGCGGGCCAGCGCGCGATCGAAGCCGCGGGCGGCGAGATCGCCGAGATCACCTACGTGCCCGAGACCATCGACGACACCACCCACGCCGACATGGTCGAAGCACACGAGTACTACCGCACCTCGCGCGCGCAGCACCCGAACTCCGACAACCGGATGCTGTTCACCGCCAGCGTCACCCGAATCTTCGACTACGACGCCTTCGCGGGCGCCGAGTTCCTGACCCAGCCGGTGCTGCTGGTCGCGGGCTGCGCGGCCGGTTCGCTCTGGCAAGCGGAGGCGCTGAACAAGCGGCTGCCGGAGAACACCGACCTGATGCTGGTCGAGGGCGCGGGCCACGTGGGCCTCTACGATCGCCCGGAGTACGTCGAGCAGGCCATGGCCGCTCTGACCCCCTTCTTCGCGGCCAATCTCTGAAACCGTGACACCGCCACCTTTCGGGGATTTGATATGCAATATATTATCAAGCGAATGTGACGAGCGTCTCGTCACTTCCGACCCGAAGGATGGCACCTATGACCAGTGAGCATCTCGGCAAGACCGCACGACGCGTGATCGCGGGCCTCGACGCCGACGGCAAATCGACCATCGCCGTCGACGAGGACACCGCAACGCGCGTGGCCCTGCCCGCGTTCACGGTGAACGACGTGTGGAGAGTCGACGCGTTGCCCGCGGCCATGGCCGACGGTGACACCCTCGGCGCCGAGGTGGAGCTGGATCCGCCCGCCGCGGGCGTGGTGGTGCGCCTGGCGACCTTCCCGCCGGACAGCGAGATCGACCCGGCGGTGTACGCGGAATCCATCGGCAACCTGCACGGTGAGGACGCCAAGGCTGAGGACGACGCGATCGTCGGCCTGCACGCCACCGAGACCGTCGACATCGCCACCATCATCGACGGCGAGATCTACGCGATCTACGAGACGGGTGAGACCCTGCTGCGCGCGGGCGACACCGTGGTCAACCGTGGCATCAAGCACGCCTGGAGCAATCGGACCGACAAGCCGGTGAGCATGGTCGCGGTCATGCTGCCCGGTAAGCGCTGATGGCTGAATAACGCTGGGCGACAGGGCCTGGAAACCGGCGACGGTTCCAGGCCCTTTGTTGTGTTCGGGTCCAGAATTCGACGCCTGAAACTGTATTACGGATCATATATTGTGCGATATTGTGATCCATGTCGCACGGCGTGTCGCTGTGGCGCAACGTTGAAGGAGTACGAAATGGATGGTCCGGCCCCGCGCACACGAAGCGGCCTCGTCGTGGTCATGCTCTGTTTCCTGACGATCGTGGCCGACGGCTACGACCTCATCGTCTACGGAGCCACCGTGCCCAGCCTCCTGGACGAGCCGGGATGGGAGATGTCGGCGAGTACCGCTGGCTTGATCGGCAGCTGGACCCTGGTCGGCCTGATGGTCGGGTTCCTGCTCGCCGGTCCGCTCGCCGACCGCATCGGACGCCGCAAGGTGATGATGGCCGGTGTCGTCTGGTTCTCCACCGGCTGTGCGATCTGCGCATTCGCCACCTCGCCCGAATTCCTCGGTGCCGCACGGTTCTTCACCGGCATCGGCCTCGGCGGCGTCGTCCCCTCGGCGGTCGCCCTGACGATGGAGTTCGCACCGCGTAACCGCAGGCAGATCTACAACGGCATGATGCTGACCGGGTACTCCTTCGGCGGCATCATCGCCGCCCTGGTCGCGATCGCCCTGCTGCCCGACAACAGCTGGCGCGTGCTCTACGGCGTCGGCGCGCTGTGCGTGCTCGTGGTGCCCGCCATGTACTTCTGGTTGCCGGAATCGGTGAACTCGCTGATCGCCCGCGGCAAGGACGCCGAGGCGGCCGAACTCGCCCGCACCTACGGACTCGACATCGACGCGATTCGCGCCGAACAGCGGATCCAGGTCGACGCCGCCGCGACCAAGGAAAGCGCGAACGGGCTGCGCATGCTCCTCACCCGCCGCTATCTGCCGTCGCTGCTGCTGTTCGTCCTGGTCTGTATCTGCGCGCAGGTGATCACCTACGGTCTGAACACCTGGCTGCCGGTGCTGATGCGCGAGGCGGGTTACCCGCTCGGTTCGTCGCTGCAATTCCTGCTGGTGCTACAGGTCGGCGCCATCGTCGGCATGATCGGCGGATCCATGCTCGCCGATCGCTACGGGTCACGGCGAATCCTGGTGCTGTTCTTCCTCATCGGCGCGGTGTCGCTGCTGGCGCTGAGCCGCAAACTCGATACCGCGGTGCTGATGGTCGCGGTGGCGGGCGCCGGGCTCGGGTCCATCGGCAGCAGTTCGCTGGCCTACGGCTATGTCGCGGCCAAGTACCCCGCCTCGTGCCGAGGGTCGGCCGTCGGCGCCAGCATGGGCCTCGGCCGCGTCGGTTCCATCCTCGGCCCTTCCATCGGCGGCTGGGTCGTCGGCTCCTCGCTCGGCAGCCACTGGAACTTCTACGTCTTCGCGATCCCGGCGCTGATCGCCGCCGTCATCGTGATCCTGATGCCCGCCTCGACAATCGACGACGAGATCGCGCGAGTACACAACCCGGACCCCGAACCGGGCGGTGTCGTCGAACCGGCACGATGAAGGAAACAGGTCGACCAGGCTCTGCGGCCGAGGCGATCGGCCTCGGCCGCGAGGCTCCATCGCTTCGATCGAATGTCGCACTGCAGAACGCGATACACGACATTGTTCACGCGCTGACGCCTCGTCTGGATGACCTCAGTGCCGCGGCGGCCGATGAGATCACCCGCCGTATCCCCGATATCAGTCGGACGGGCGTCTACGACATCGTGGTCACCACCTGTCGAGCCAATACGGCAACCATGTTCGACGCACTCGCCCGCGGAGTGCCGATGGAGTCGGCTGCTCCGACCGGAGAAGTTCTGCGATTGACGCGCCAGTTGGCGCAGTGTGGGTTCCCCTTGTCCGCGGTAATACGTGGGTACCAGGTCGGCAACCAACTCAGCGCCGAATTGTGGGCCGACGCGGTGGTCGCGCACGCACCTGAGCGAAGCGACGCGGTCGAGCTGGTGAAAGTCGGAATCTCTTATCTCCTCGGCGCGGTGGAGATCATCACTTCGGCCCTCGCCGTCGAGTATGTCGAGGAGGCCGAGCGGCTCGCGCGGGAACGCTCCCTGGAGCGAGTCGAGGCAGTTCGGCGGGTGCTGAACGATCAGTCCATCGAGATCGACTCGGCGAGTGCGCTATTGGGCTACCGGCTCGATGGGCGGCATGTCGCTGTGGTTCTGCGCGAGGGGACCGAGAGGTCCGATACGGGGGCGGCCCTGGATGTCGCGCGGCGAAAGCTGCTTCGGGCGTTCGGTCTCGGAACCTGCCTGACCGTACGGGTGGACATGCGAACGGTCTGGGTCTGGCTCGCGGCTCCCGCGTGCTCTCGGACACCGATCGCGACGTTGACATCATCGGTCTCGGCGGCGGTCGGTCGACCAGCATTCGGCCTCGAGGGCTTTCGGCGCAGTCACCGGGAGGCGATCGACGCGATGCGCGTCGCCGAACTCGCGGACCCAGTTTCGGCGACGGTCACCTACTTCGGAGATGTCGACATCGCCGCGTTGTGTTCGATGGACACTGCCCGATGCCGCGAGTTCATCCACTCCGAACTCGGCGCCCTCGCGGCGACCGGCAAAGCCGCCGCGCTCCAGCGTGCGACGCTCGCGGCCTTCTTCGCGGCCAACAGCAACTACCGTGCTACCGGCGTCGACCTCGGAATTCACCACAACACGGTGCGATATCGGCTGGAACAAGTCGAGCGGTTACTCGGGCGCGACCTCGGCGAGCGTCGTCTGGCCCTCGAACTCGCACTGCACCTGTACGACGTGCTCGGCCTTTCGACGTGCTGACGCGACCGTGCCGCGTCAGCACGCACGATCACACCTGGCGAACCGTGTTCGATGTCGGCTCACGATCGGTGATCGCGGCCAGGTGCGCGGCCATGGCTTCGGTCACTTCGCGCGCGCGGGGGATCGCTCCCGACAGGGCGAAACTGCCGTGCACCAAGCCGATCAGTCGTCGTACCGTCACCGATATTCCGGCCGACCGGAGTAGGGCGCCGTACTCTTCTCCCTCGTCCCGCAGCGGATCACACTCCGCGGTCACGACAAGAGTCGGGGGGAGCCCCTCGAATGAGGCCGCTCGGCTGGGAACCAGGTACTGCGAGGAGCGATCCGCGGCATCGCCGAGGTAGTAGGACCACATCGTTTCGATCGCGTCGGCGGTCAGAATCGGTCCGTCGGCGAACTCGACGCGCGATCCGGTTGTCGCCTCGCCGTCTATGACCGGCATGATCAGAACCTGCCCGGCGAGATCGGGCCCGTTTTCGTCGCGCGCTCGCAAGGTGGTCACCGCCGCGAGATTCCCGCCCGCGCTCTCGCCGGAGACAACGATGCGCGTCGCGTCGCCACCGAAGCTGTCGATATTGTCTTCCACCCAGATCAGTGCCGCGAACGCGTCGTCGGTGGCCGCGGGGAACGGGTGCTCCGGTGCGAGCCGATAGCTCGGCGCGGCCACGATCACACCGAGCTCGTCGGCCAGTGCGCGCAGCGTGCTGTCCATGCTCTCGACACTGCCGACCACGAACCCGCCGCCGAAGTAGTAGACCAACACGGGTAGCGGTGCTTCACGCTCTGGAATGTAGAGCCGGATCAATTGCTCGCCGCCGGGACCCGGATACTGCTCATCGAGCACTTTCATTCCCGGAAGGTCGCGTGGGGGCGTCGCGAGCATCGACGTCAGTGCGGCTACTTCGGCGCGGTACTGCTCGATATCGCGTTCCCTCAACGGCTTCCGCTCCTCGCCCGCCAGCAACATGGCATCGAGCAAGCGGGCGCAACTGCTGTCCAATTTCAACAACGGTGGGACAGCGCGGGCTTTTCCGTCGACCGCGAATCCCCCGTAGTCGTGCGACACGATGTCGGCGACCAGCGTCCAGAACAGAACGCCGGAGGCCACCCACACGAATGTCGCCCGCGTCTTGCCCGGCACATTGGCACCCAGATACCAGGAGTCCGCCTTCGGCAACAAGGAACTCGCCAGGAGGCCGTCGGCGATCCCCTGCCATTTCCCGGCCGCCTCGGCGGTGGCCTCGATGGTTGTCGCTCCGCTCTCGAGCACATACCGAATCAAGCCAGCGGCCAAACCCACATGGTCTTCGGCGGCGACCGCGTTGTTGTACAGGGCCAGGGGAGTGGTCGGCCCGGTGAGAGTGAAGAGATTGGGGAAGCCGTTGACCGCGATACCGGCCAATGCCGCCGGTCCGTCCTGCCACTGCTCGGACAACTTGACACCGTTCCTGCCTTCGATGCCGAGGCCGAACAGTGGCGCGGTGAACGCGTCGAATCCCGTAGCCATGATGATGACATCGAGCGGGTAGGCATTCTCGGTGGTCCGCACGCCCGATTCGGTGATTCGAACGATGGGTTCGGCGCGCACGTCGACGAGTTCGACATTGTCGCGATTGTAGACTTCGAAATAGCTGTCTTCCATGCAAATTCGTTTCGACCCCAGCGGATGGTCTGTCGGGCACAGCAAGTCGGCGGTCTTCGGGTCTGTCACCCGCTCTCGAATTTTCTCCCGCAGGTAGTCCGAAATCAATTCGTTGGCCGCTTCGTCGGTCAAGATGTCAGCGAAAGTCGACCCGAGGAAGTTGATACCACCCTTGGCGTACATCTTGTCGTAGCGTTCGCGACGCTCCTGCGCACTGACCGCGTGGCTGGAGGGCAAAGGCGGCTCGTCGATTCGCAGACCGAAGAATGTCGCCCGGTCGCCTTCTCGAACCTGCCGGTAGTTGTCGGCCAGCCAGCGCTGTCGATCCGGCGCGATCGATTCGTTCCGACTCGGTGCCGCGAAGTTCGCTGTTCGCTGAAACACCGTCAGGTGTCCGACGGTCTTCGATATCTCGGTGATGACCTGGATGCCGGTAGATCCCGTCCCGATGACGCCGACCCGCTTTCCGGCGAGATCGACAGGGGTCTCGGGCCATCTGCTGGTGAAGTGCACCTCGCCCGCGAAGCTGTCCATTCCGGGGAACTCTTCCGACCCCTTCGGTACCGACAGGTTTCCACTGGCGGAGGCGACGAAGCGGGCGGTGTGACTCTCGCCCGTATCGGTGGTCACTGTCCACAGTTGGGCATCGTCGTCCCAGATGGTCGAGACCACGCGGGTATTGAACGTGAAAGACTTACGGATATCCAGGGTATCGGCCACGTAGTCGAGATACCGCAGAATCTCGGGCTGGGAGGCGAAGGCTTCACTCCATTGCCAGCCTCGTGCGAGTTCGTCGGAGAACGAGTACGAGTAGAAAACCGACGGCGCGTCACATCGCGCGCCGGGATATCGGTTCCACCACCAGACTCCGCCGACGCTCTCCGCCGCTTCGAAAGCCTGGACCGACAGGCCGAGGTCGTCTCGAAACTTGTGGACCGCGTACAAACCGGAGAACCCGGCACCGATAACAATGACGTCGTGGTGGTTCGGCAAAAGCGCGCCTTTCTCAATCATGAGCTATCTCACGAGAGTACGAACGCCTGGTACCGCGCACCACGGTCAAACGTTCGAATCAGCGCCCACCGATCGACCATTCGGCGCAAGGAAGTATTTCCGGCCCTGCTCAGGCGTCGACAACCTCACGATCCGCACAACGTCTAGGTCGTAGTCGCGTCGGCGGGCAGGCGGGTCAGGCCGAGGCGGGCGCATTGTCGTACCAACGGTGTGAGTACGCGTTCGGCCTCGTCGCGGCACTCGGCCCGCCGCAGCGCGTTACCGAGCAGCAGACCGGCGCGCAGGGCGGCCAGCGGCCGTCGCTCGGTGTCGACGCCCGCGACGAGTTCTTCGGCTCGTGCTACGGCGCGTTCGTAGTCGCCCGCGGTCAGCAGTAATCGGACGGCGGAGTCCTCATCGAATTCGTCTATGGCGGTGACGATTCCGTTGTCGCGGCGGATCGTGCGCGGCGCCGTCAGCGCGTCGGCGACTCCCTGGCCGAGGTCGAAGCCCGCGCGCACCTGTTCGTTGCGCAGACGAGCGGCGAGCCGGGGCAGATCGAGGCGCTCGGCGACCGACAAGCCTTCGGCGAGCAGTTCGCGCGCGCCGTCGCGGTCGCCACGCAGCGCTCGCACCCGAGCGCCCGTCGCGTAGGTCGCCAGCATGAAGTCCACGCCGCCGCCACCCTCGGTGGAGAGCTCTCTGCTTTTCGTGAGCAGATCGGCAGCCGAATCGAGATCGCCTGTCTCGTAATGTAATTCGCCGAGCAAGGCCCCGGCCAAACGGGTCGCGTGCGCCGCCGGGCCCATCGTCGCCCGCGCGGTGTCGAGGGCGGTGGTGAACAGCTCCTCCGCGCCCGCGATGTCGAGTTGTTCGCGGGCCGCGAGCCCGGCGAAGCAGCGCCCGTACACGGACAGGAACGGGCCGGTCGCCTCGTGATACGGCGCCGCCCACACCTGCCGCCGCCGCGCCTCGTCGAAATCGAAGCGCTGGATCGCGGCGAACGTGGCGACATTGGCGGCCACGCCGGGGATTCGGGGGGAGAAGTCGTCGGGACGGGTCAACGCCTGACCGATCAGACCGTCCAGGTCGGCCACGCGGTCGGCGAACATCTCGCGGACGCTGATCGCGACATCGGCCTCGGCCCGCAGATCGGTGCGTTCGGGTTCGTCGACCCCGGACAGCGCCGCCTCGAAACGGGCCAGGCACGCCTCGGCCGCCGCGGGCCTGCGCAGCACCAGGTTCACCCACACCCCGAAGAGCTGGATGCGCGGTCTCCCGCGGCCCACACCAGCGGGGAGTTTGGCCAGAATCCCTTGCAGCAGAACGATTCTCGATCGCTCCAGCAGGTAGCCCGCACCCTCTTCGACGAAATCGGCCGCGCGTTCGGGGTCTTCGGCGGCGAGGGCGTGTTCGACGGCGTCGTTGAGCAGCTGATGGCGGGCGAACCACTGGGCGGCACGCAAGCGCAACTCGGCGAGCTGTCCCGGCCGATCCTTGGCCAGCCTGCGACACAGGTAACCGGCGAACAACTGGTGGTAGCGGTACCAGTCCCGGCCGGGGCCGGTCGGCAGCAGGAACAGGCCGCGGTCGGCGAGGTCGGCGAGTAGTTCGGCGGCATCGGTCCGGCTGGTCAAGGCGGTGGCGAGACCGCCGCAGACCCGCTCGCAGATCGAGGTCGTCATGAGGAAGTCGAGCGTGTCCGGCTCGAGGGCGTCGAGCACGTTCTCGGCGAGGAACGCGCCGATGTCGGGATGGGCGACGATGCTGTCGAGCAGACGATCGGTGGCCTCGCCCGAGCGCAGCGACAACACCGCCAGTTGCAGCGCGGCGATCCACCCGTCGGTGGCCTGGGTCAGCGCGCGGACTTCCTCGGCGTCGAGATGCACACCACCGGCGTCGTCGAGGAACGTGCGGACTTCGTCGGCGTCGAAACGTAGTGTGGCGGCGTCGATCTCGGTGAGCTCGCCGTGCATGCGCAGCTTGCTGACCGGCAGGTCCAGCCGCGCGGTTGTCGTGACGACGAGCGGCAGATGGTGGCAGCCGTGCTCGAGCAGGAACCGGATCGCCGCCACCGTGGCGGCGCCGCTGGCGCGCTGCCAGTCGTCGAGCACCAGGGTCACCCGTCGGTCGCGAGTGTGCAGGCCGTCGACGAGCCCGGTGAGCACAGCGCGGGCCGGATCGTCGGCGTCGGCCTCGAGTAGACGGTCCAGGTCGTCGGCCAGGTCGGGGACGGAGGGCCGAACGGCCTCGACGAGGTGGGTGAGGAACCAGGCGACGTTGTCGTCGTCCTCGTCGACGGTCAGCCAGGCGACGGCGGCGCCGTGGGCGAGGAGTTCGTCGTGCCATTGCGCGGCCAGCGTGGTCTTGCCGAAACCGCTGGGGGCGTGGATGGTGGTGAGCCTGGTGCGTTCGCTCGTGCGCAACCGTTCGAGCAGCCGCTGTCGGGCCAGCGCCGTGCGCGCCGGGGTCGGCGGCCGGTATTTGGTCGCCGGTGTCGGTGGGGCGGTGGTCCGTTCCTTCGAGCGCGGTACGGGAGCGGTCGGGGCCACCTGCGGTGTCGGGTCCGGGACCCGGAGCACATCGACCGGTGCGCCCGTGGCACGTTGCGCCGCACACAGTTCCGCGCCGAGCGCGGCGGCATCGGCGGGTCGGTCGGCGGGGTCGGTGGCCATCGCGTGCTCGATCACCGCCCGGACCTGCGGGGGCACGTCCTGGTCGGTGAGATCGGGCCCGGGTCGTTGGGACACGCGCAGGAACTGCGACAGCACCCGCTCGCCCACGCGCCGCTCGTAGGCGACATGCCCGGTGAGCGCGCAGAACAGCGTGGCGCCGAGGCCGTACACATCCGCGGCGGCGGTAGCCGGGGCACCGCGCAGCACCTCGGGGGCGGCGAACGCGGGGGAGGCGCTCACGACGCCGGTGGTCGTGTGGAACCCGCCCTTGATCCTGGCGATGCCGAAATCGGTGAGTTCGGGTTCGCTGTAGTCGCTGAGCAGGATATTGGCTGGCTTCACATCGCGGTGCAGGATGCCCGCCCGATGCGCCGACTCCAGCGCGCCCGCCATCTTCACACCGAGCCGCAGCGTCGCCGCCCAGTCGAGCGGGCCGACGGCGTGAATGCGCTGCTCGAGCGACCCACGCGCGTGGTACGGCATCACCAGGTAGGGATGGCCGCCGTGGGTGGTGCCCGCGTGGAAGATCGCGACGATGTTGGGATGCCCCGACAGTCGGCCCATCGCCTGCTGCTCACGCACGAAGCGCTGTAATCCGTCGGGGTCGAGCTCGGCGGTGAGCACCTTCACCGCCACCACCCGGTCCAGATCCGGCTGGGCGCACCGGTACACGACGCCGAAACCGCCGCGGCCGATCTCCTCGGCGTCTTCGAAGCCCGCCGCGGCCAGCTCCGCCGGGATGCCCGAAGCGGAATTGCGCTGTGTCGACTGGATGTCGGCCATCTCGGCTCGATTCGGGACTGCCTCGGTAGCGGTGCGCGGGTGCGCTCGCCTCTACCGAGGATAACTCCGTCGATGCCGGTATCGGCTCGACCTCACCCCCGGTAGTGCACCCAGCGGTACCTGGCCCGTTCGCGCGGGGTCATGCCGCCCCAGATGCCGTGCGGTTCGTTGGCGGCCACCGCGTGGTCGCGGCAGTGGGTCAACACCGGGCAACCGGCGCAGATCTTCTTGGCGGCCAACATCTTCCGCGATTCCTGGCCGGTGTCGTAGAAGTCGTTGACATCGTGGGCGCGGCAGGTGGCGTGCATCTGCCAGGCCCACGCCTCCGCGCGCGGCGCGGGCAGTCGCAATGCCTTCTCACCCATCGGTCTCATACCGGTTCACCCGAGGTGACGCTGAGCGCGCGCCGGTGGGCCGCCGCGGCCAGCTCGCGTTCGCGCCCGCTGTCGGGTCCGCCGAGACCGGCCAGATGGTCGTGCAACCGTGCCTTCGCGGCGTACCAGGCGGCGAGCGCTTGCGCGTCCGCCCCTGGGGCCGGGCGGGTCAGGCACAATGCGGTCATTTCGATCAGCACGTTCATGATCGGTCCTTCGACTTGCCGGGATCAGTCGTAGACGACGACGCCCCGCAGGTTTCGACCGGCGTTCATGTCGGCGAAGCCCTGCGTGATGTCGTCGAGGGAGTAGCGGGTGGTGACGAGTTCGTCGAGTTTCAGCGAGCCCTGCTGATACATCGCCAGCTGCGCCGGGATGTCGGCGGTGGGGGAGCTCGCGCCGAACAGTGAGCCTTGCAGGCGCTTCTGGTAGAGCGTGAGCTCGTGCAGGTTGATGTCGCCCGCGCCGACGGTGGCATCGCCGAGCCCGACGGCGACACAGGTGCCCGCCTTGCGCACGGCGCTCAGCGCCTGGCCGACGTGGCGTCCGGTGGTGATGCCGACGGTCACGATCGAGGAGTCGGCGCCCTGGCCGTTGGTCAGCGAGCGGGCCAGTTCGGCCGCTTCCTCGATGTCGGCGACGGCGTGGGTGGCGCCCAGCTTCAGCGCGGAGTCCCGCTTGAAGGCCACGGGATCGACGGCGATCACCGCGGCGGCGCCCGCGTGCGCGGCGCCCTGGACCGCGTTGATCCCGATGCCGCCGATGCCCATGACGATGACGACGTGCCCGGGCTTCACCTCGGCCGAGTTCACCGCCGCACCCCAACCGGTGCCCACACCGCAGCCGGTGAGGCAGGCGATGTCGAGCGGGATCGACGGATCGATCTTGATCGCCGAGACCGCGGAGACGGTGGTGTATTCGCAGAAGGTGCCGAGCCCGGCGAGCTGACCGACCGGTGCGCCGTCGAGCGAGAGCCGGTACGAAGTGGGGTCGTCGAAGCGGGCACCGGTCGACAGGAACGCGCCGAGGTCGCACAGGTTCTGGTGGCCGTGCGCGCACCACCGGCAGCGGCCGCACACCGGAAGGAAGGAGAACACGACGTGGTCGCCCTCGGCGAAGCCCTTGGTGCCCGGGCCGACCGCCTCGACGACTCCGGCGCCCTCGTGTCCGCCCGCGAGCGGCAGGATGCCGGGGGTCTGGGTGCCGACGGCGAAGTGGTCGTCGGAGTGGCACAGGCCCGCGGCGGCCATCTTGACCCGGATCTCACCGGGGCGCGGGTCCTCGATGTCGAGTTCGACGATCTCGTAGGCGCCGGGTGTCTGCCGCAGCACCGCGCCGCGGGTCAGCACGAGGTGGCCTTGTCGTAGATCTTCGCCCAGCGGGTCATCGGTTCGCTCCTTCGTGGTCTTTGATTCAGTATAATATATTTTGAGAGCTCGGTCACCCGTTCGGACGGAAACTCTGCACGTCGACGGCGCGGTGCGCGTCGCCGAGCGCGCACAGGGTCGCGGTGCCGAAGACGCCGAGGCGGTCGAAGGCGACCGCGGTGCCGACCGAGATGCCCGCCTGTTCGATCCGCTCGGTGGTGGCGAAACCGACGGCCTCGCCTTCCGGGAGTCGGCCGAGGGCGAGCGACACGTCGGCATTGATGAACTCGAGTCCGTTGCTGCCGAGGTTGACCGCCACGTTCACCACGTCGGCGATGCCAGCGGCCAGTTGGAACGGTGTCGTCGGCTCACCCTCGACGACGGGAATGCCCTCGTGCCAGATCATTTTGCGGGCGTCGTTGCTCGACTGTGCCGCGTCGCCCCAGCCGGTCTGCTCGGTGAAGTAGAGCCGGTGCTGGGATTCGATCAGGGCGGCGTCGACCGGCGGCGGCTCCGGCTGGGTGCCGCCCGACCAGGCCGCGCCCGGCGGGCTCTGGCTCGGCGCGAGCCACAGGGCCGACGCGCGGGCGACCGGTCGACCGTCCTGTTCGAGCACGCTGTCGATCAGGCACAGCCGCTTGCCTTCCCGGACAACGGTCGTCGAGGTGGTGCAGGGGCGCAGTCGGGCGGGCCGGAAGAGGTCGAGGGTCCACCGCACCGGCGTCAGGTCGGTGCGTCCCATGGTGTGGATCTGCTGCTCGGTGGCGCGCGCCAGTGCCGAACTCACCGCGAGTCCGCGCATGTGCTCTTCGCCCCACCCGCTCGCCGCCTCGGCCTGGGGGATCAGTTCGATCCCGTCCCGGCCTCGTTGCGTGCGGAAGAACGCTGCGGTCATCGGTGTGCCTCCCTGATCGGTATAGGCCATGATATTAAATATATGATACTGTCGGGTCTGAACAGTAGACCTCCCGAGGCCCTTCTGATCCCTGCGGGGGCCTCGGGCCACGGCGTCGGTCACCGACGCGCATGTCACATCCATGCGCCACAACCCTCCGGTGACCGACGTCGTTTCCATGGGCCGGTGCTGCGCGATGACGCCTCCGGGCCGCATAATGCGTAAGTGCCGAACGACAAAGAACCACTGGACGCCGATTCCCTGCCGCGGGAGTTACCTCGCCGGGCGAATGCGCAGCGTCAGCAGTTGTCCGAAGACGTCGCGAGCTACGTGCGGGAATTGATCATCTCGGGCCGGGTGCGCTCAGGCGAGTTCCTGCGCGCCGAACCGATCGCCGAGGCGGTCGGCGTGAGCAACACACCGGTGCGCGAAGGCCTTTTGCTGCTCAGCGGTGAGGGTTTCGTCGAACTGGTGCCGCGGCGCGGGTTCATGGTTTCGGCGTTCAGCAGGCAGGACGTGCGCGATCTGTTCTGGGCACAGGCCACCCTCGCGGGCGAATTGGCCGCGCGCGCAGCGAAATCCATCTCCCCCCGCCAGCTCGCCCACCTGGCCGACGTGGTCGCCCAGCACGAACAGGCGGTCGCCGACGGCGCCGACCTGGACCGCATCGTCGCCCTCGGCCACGATTTCCATCGGACCGTCAACCTGGCCGCCGATTCCCGCCGCCTCGCGCTGCTTTTGCGTTCGATCGTCAAGCAGTTGCCCAACCGCTTCTACGGAAATATCGAGGGCCACGCCAACGAATCCCTCGATTTCCACCCCGCCATTCTCGAGGCACTGCAGAAACGCCGCGCCAAGACCGCGAGCAGCCTGATGCGCGACCACATCATGTCCGGCGCCGACGAACTCATCGCCATGCTCGAAAAGCAAGGCATGTGGTCCACCCCGGAGAAGTCCACCGCCTAGCCGTCGAGGCTCTCGCCGCGCCGATGGGCGGCGATGCTCGGCTGATGCGCGACCGCCCACGCCGCGAGGGCCGAGATCGGCTCCAGGAGCGACCTGCCGAGCGGCGTGAGGCTGTATTCCACACTGGGCGGGTTGGTCGGGAACACCTCCCGGCGAACCAGCCCGTCTTCCGCCAGCCCGCGCAGCGTGCGGGTGAGCATGCGCTGACTGATGGCCTCGATACCTCGACGAAGTTCGTTGAACCGGTGCGGTCGTTGTCCGAGCAGTACCAGCACCAGCACAGTCCACTTGTCCCCGACCCTCCGCAGGACATCGGTCACGGGGCACAGGTCGTGCTCCTCGCCTGGTACCGGGCTCGGCAGCGCCGTGTCGAGGAGGGCGGGCACACCGGTGTTCGCTGCTGACATCGAACTGCCTTCTTCCGGGTTCTCCACTGGTTACCGATGATGGGGATGGTAACCATCAGTAACCAGGGGAGGGCCCGTGCGCAACCGTCAACAGCCCAGTATCGATAGCGTGCGAGCGAGGGTCGTTGTCGTCGCGGGTGGGACCGACGGCATGGGTCGAGCGATCGTCCTCGGTCGGGCCGAACGGGGAGACACGGTCCTCGCTGTCGGGAGCAATTCAGCCAAGGGCGACCGATTGCTCGCCGCGGCTGAGGCGGCTGGTCTCGGCGACCGGGTCAGGTTTCTCGCGGCCGATCTCGGCACGATCGCGGGAAACGAGAAGGTGATCGAGTACGTGGCGGCTGAATATGAAGCCATCGACGCGCTGGTGTCGGCGGCCAATCGTCAGTTCCCGCAGAGAGCCGAAACCCGCGACGGTTTCGAGGCGACATTCGCGCTCTCTACCTCAGTCGCTACCTCCTCGGTCATGGGCTCGCGCCCGCACTCGTCGCCGGGACGCGACGCTCGGTCATCGTCAACATCGCTGGAGTCGGGCTCACCTCGGGGCGGATCCATTGGGGCGACCTCCAGTTGCGAGAGCGCTATCGCACCGTCACGGCACAGCTGCAGGCCGGTCGCGCCAATGACCTGCTCGGGGTCGAGATGGCGGCGCGGTACGGCCAGCGGGTGGCGTATGTCCTCTACCACCCGGGTTTCACCAGAAGTGGCGACTCCGCGATGGAGCAGATCAATCCCTTTGCGCGAGTGGTTGTCAAGACCGTTGCACGGGTGGCCGCCCGAGCTGTCGAGAAGGCCGTCGCGCCGGTCCACGACGTCATCGACGCGCCGCCTGCGCGGGCGCTCACCGCGATCGACGGCGGTAGGCCGGTGCCGCTGGACCTGCCGACTCTCGATCCCGCGGCGGCTCGGCGGCTGGCCGACGTCACGGCGGGTCTCGTCGACGACGGCCGTGCCCGCGATTCGGTGAGGCGAGGGTCGTGACCCGGATAGTCGCCTCACCGGGGAGGGCCTGAGTGTGCAGAAAGTTGGACACTCGGTGTTTCGGTTCGCGCGCAGCATGGGTGGAGCAGGACCCCTGCGGAGAACCGAACAGGAAGGCACCGTTCAACGATGAGCGTCACCCCCGATCAGGCCACCAAAGACCTCGCGGACAACTGGGTCAAGGCCCTCACGAACATTGATCTCTTCAAGGAGATCAGCCATGACGATTGCCTCGTGTGGCACAGTTCCGACGACAAGTGGGTCCCCGTGGCCGACGCTGTCGCGGCCGTGTACGAGCGATCCGCGGGCGGTGCCGTTCCGACCTTCGTTTCCCTCGGGGTCACCTACACCGAGCACGGGTTCTTTCACGAGTGCACCACCGAGATCTCGATCGGCGGTCAGGAGATGAAGCTGCATCTGCTGCAGAACGTCGAGGCACGTGACGGCAAGGCCGCGCGGGTCCGCGAGTACATCGGCCCGGAGATGGGCGTCCAGCCCTGATCCCTGACCCGGGATCTTCGTGCAAGGGCCGGTGCCGTGACCGAAATGGCCACGGCACCGGCCCTTTTCGGTGGTCTAGGGGGTCATGGCGACCACGGGCCCGTCGGACATGATCACGCCGGTGTCGACCGACGGCCGTCCGGACGGCACGAGGCTGCCGTCGTCACGGATCGTGTAGGTGTGCACCCGGGTCGTCACCTGGGCGGTGAGCACGTCGATGAGATACAGCGTCTTGCCGTCGGGATGCAGGGCGACCTGGCCGGGCAGGGTGGCCGCGGGCCCCGCGTACGGTGAGCCGGGCAGTTCGACCAGGCGCCCGTCCGGGTGCAGATCGAATCCGGCGATCGACGTCCCCATGGCATTGGGGACATACAGGCGGGTGCCGTCGGCGGTCACCACCGTGCCGTGCGGAACGCCGTGGGTCGGGTAGGGCGAGCCGGGCGTGGGCGTCAGCTGCCCGTCGTCACCGATCTCGAACCCGGACAGATCGAAGCCGAACTCGTTGCTCACGTACAGGTATCGCCCGTCCCGGCTGAACCCGGGCGCGACGGGACCGAGCTTCACCTCGATGGCGCCGAGCGGGGTCATCGTGCCGTCCGGTGAGATCGCGTAGTTGGACATGGTGTTTCCGAGGTAGGTGACCACCCGCAGGAACCGCCCGCTCGGGTCGACGGCCGCCATCCCGACGGCACTGAACCCGTCGACCGGAACCGTCGGCGCGCCCGTGGGAACGAGCGCGCCCGAGGGTGTCACCGCGAACGACTCGACGTGGCCCGGCGCTCCGCCGACCACGACGAACAGCTGTTTGCCGTCGGGGCTCAGTGTCGCGGCGGTCGGCGGGCCGCCGACGGTGATGTCGGCGCCGGGAACCGGATGCAGGGTCCCGTTGTCGTCGAGGCGGTACCCGGAGACGCCGAAGTCACCGGCGTGCGGAACGTAGACGGTGCGGCCGTCCGGGGCGAGCACCAGTGAGAGGACGCCGAAACCGGTGGGGAACGGGCTGTTCGGGACGCTCGACAACGTTCCGTCGTCGGCTACGCGCAGCACGCTGATGCCCATCGACGCGGTGCCCGCGACCACCAGGAAACGGGAATTGGCGGCCGACGCCGGACCGGGCGCGGCGTTCCAGCTGACGACGCTGAGCAGCAGGGCAATGAAAGCCATTGCGGCGCAACGCATTATACGGTTCCCGGGCCGCGATCGACAGGGTAGGGAAAGGGAAGTCATCGGTGATCTCCTCGATGAGATGCGGAGTCCGCGATCGGCAGGAGGCGGATCGCGCGACAACACGGAACGATCACATTTTGTATATGATCTGGCAACCTTTGTTGTGCATCGTGACAATCGGAGTCGCGTCTCGTTGCCGTATCTCAAATGGACTTCCGGAGTGAGATTGCACACTATATTGTGCATAATTCGGGGCAGGCGACGTGGCCCGCCCGATACACGGAGGTACCGGATCCTGATGCTCAGGAACGCATCCACACCGCGACGTGTCGCCGCGGGCGTGGCCGCCGCGCTCGCGCTGTCGTTGTCCCCGGTTCCGGCCCCGGCCCACTCGGCCCCCGGCGACGCACCGCGCTATCTGCTGGTGACCGGCAGCGGTTCCGCGAGCATCGGCGTCCTGAGTGTCGCCGACAACGGCGCGCTCACCCCGGTGCCCGGTTCGCCCTTCGCCGAAGACACCGGCTCGATCACCCTCGAGATCACCCCGGACGGCCGACGGGCCTACGCCGGGCACGTGGTCTCGGGCTCGATCGTTGGCTTCGACCTCGGCGCCGACGGGTCGATGCACCAGATCGCCGGTAGCCGAATCGATTTCGGCGCCCCCGTGATCGGTGTGACGATCACGCCCGACGGCTCCCGGCTGTTCGCGACCGTGGGCACACTCAGCACCGAGGTCCGCTCCTTCGACATCACCGCATCCGGCGTGCTCGTGCCGACCGGCGCGCCAGCTACCCCGGTGCCCGGGATGAGCGGATTGAGCCTGCCGCAGGTGACCCCCGACGGCCGCCATTTGATCGTGACCACCTTCACCGGCGGAACCGTCACCAGCTACGCCATCAACGCCGACGCCTCGCTCACCCAGGCCGGTCCGACCATGGCGACGGGTGAACTTCCCGCATTGCCCGAAATCACCCCGGACGGCCGCTACCTTTACGTCAGCAACGAGGGCAGCGCCACTGTGTCGGGCTATGTGATCGCACCGGACGGCAGTCTGTCGGACGCGCCGGGCTCGCCGTATCCCACTGGTGAGACCCCGCACGGTGCGGCGATCACCTCCGACGGCAAGCACATGTACGTGCCCGCGGCGCGCAGCGGACAGATCGAGGGATTCCGCATCGGCGCGGACGGCGCGCTCTCGCCCCTGCCCGGCACGCCCTACCCCACCCCGGAGGGTACGGTCCCCGGCCGCGTGGTGCTCAGCCCCGACGAGGACGAACTCTTCGTGCTCGACTCGCTCACCGTGAACGGCACGGCGCGGGTGCACACCTACAACGTCGCCGCCGACGGCAGCGTCGCCCCGTCGGGCCTGCCCTCCGCCGACACCGGCGTGGTCTTCCACGACGGCCCGTCGGCCCACCTGACCCCCGCGCGATGACGCACCGCGGTGGGCCACCCGGCCCACCGCGACGTCCACGCCTGTCCACCCCGAGGAGAACCGCTGTGCCGTCGGCCGAAGCAGAGTCGAGCGTCGAGGACGCGCGTTCCGGCAGTTCGCATCGCCCGCTGCGCGCCCGGTTCGGCACGAGCGTGCGGACCCGCGTGCTCGCGATCGCCCTGATCCCGAGCTTGGTGCTGCTGGCAACGGGCACCGTGGCGGTGACGTTGGTCGGGCTCCGGGCGCAATCGGTGAAGGAGTGGGCGGACTACCGGGGCACGGTGATCGACCCGTTGCTGCGGTTCGTGACCTCGATCCAGGCGGAACGACTGGCCAGCGTCACCGCGCAGGGCCGCGCACCCGGCGCGGACGCCGAACTGCGCACCAGTCGAGACGACACCGATCGCGCGATCGCCGAGACCGGCCGGATCGCCGCGGCGGCACAGGACATGGATCAAGACACCGGCGCCGAATCCATTCAGGCGCTGTCGGATCTCATCGGACGGATGCAGGTGATCCGGGAATCGGTCGACAGCCGGAAGGCGACCACCGGCGACGTCGACCAGTATTTCAGCGATCTGATCGCCGCCATGCTCGGCGCGGGTCAGGACTCGGCGCGGTTGAAGTCGTCGGACACCACGACGATGGACGCGGAAATGACCGCGATCGAGCTGCTGCGCGCGGCCGAAAGTCATTCGCGGGTAGTGAGTCTCGTGGCCGGGGGAACGGCCGCGGATGGCGGTTTGACGCCGCGGGAGCGCCGCGTGCTTGCCCAACATATCGGCGTCTACCGCAAACAGTTCGACCTCGTCGACACCCGTTTGTCGACCGAGGTGCGCACCAGTGTCCGCTCACTGGTCGGCGGCGCCGACTGGCGTGTCGGCACCACGGGCGAGGACGGGATGGCCGAGCGCGGCGAACTGTCGATGCCGGTGCAGCAGTGGCTGGCCGCCGAACGCGCGGTCGACACCCGTCTGATCGCGGTGATCCGGGATCAGTTCCGGGTGACGGTCGACGCGACGAGCGCGGCGGCCGACCGCATGATCGAGCAGCTGATCCTCGTCTCGGCCATCATGCTCGTGGTCACCATTCTCGCGGTGTCGGGCTCGCTGATCCTGGCCAACCGGCTGCTGCGTCGACTGCGCACCCTGCGCTCGGCCAGCCTCGAGCTGGCCAACGACCGGCTGCCCGCTCTCATCCGCCGCATCCACAACGGCGAACAGGTCGACGCGCAGGCCGAGACCGCCCCGGTCGACACTGGTCGCGACGAGATCGGCCAGGTGGCCGAGGCCTTCGCCGTCGCCCAGCGCACCGCGCTCGAGACCGCGGTCGGCGAGGCGAGCACCCGCAACGGTTTCAACAAGGTGTTCCTCGACATCGCCTTCCGTAGTCAGGCCCTGGTACGCAGGCAGCTCGACGTGCTCGATGTCGCCGAGGCCCGCCAGGACGACCCGGAAGACCTCGAGTTGCTGTTCCAGCTCGACCACCTGGCGACCCGCGCGCGCCGCAACTCCGAGAACCTGCTCATCCTCGGCGGTCGCGCACCGGGACGACGGTGGCGAAACCCGGTGGCGCTCGAGGAGATCGTGCGCAGCGCGGTGTCGGAGACCGAGGGGTACGCACGGGTGAGCGCGATTCGGCTGCCCGCGGTCAGTGTGCTCGGCGCGGCGGTGGCCGACCTCATCCACCTGCTGGCCGAGCTGATCGACAACGCCACCGCGTTCTCCCCACCGGACGCGCCGGTTGCCGTGCACGGCAACTCGGTCGGCAGGGGAGTGGTCGTCGAGGTCGACGACCAGGGCCTCGGCATCTCCTTCGAGGAACGGGAACGGCTGAACGCGCTGCTGGCCGAGCCACCGCAGTTCCACGAGATGGCGTTGGCGGGCCATCGCCATCTGGGGTTGTTCGTAGTGAGCAGACTCGCCTCGCGCCACGGCATTTCGGTGACGCTGCAGGAGTCGCCGTACGGCGGGGTGCGCGCGATCGTCTTGGTGCCGTGGGCTGTGCTCGAGGCAGGTGACGACAACCCGACGGCGGCGGTCGAACCCGTGCGCCCCCGCGACACCGTGCACCGGGTGCCTGGCGCCACCGCGCTGCCGGGCGCGCCTCGGCCCGAGCCGGTGCCATCACCCGCCCTGCCCGGTCGGGCCGCTCCGGTCCGGCGCAACGGTTACCACGGGGTGAGTCCGGAACCGTCGGCCGAGCTCAATGGGCACCAGGTCGCCGAGGTGGACCGCAGGCCCGCCCTTCCCAAGCGTGAACGGCTCACGCATCTGTCGCCCCAACTCAGCACCGAAGTGGGAGAGGAGGATTCGCACCCGCCCGTCTCGACCGCCCGCGTGCGGGCGCCCGAGACGGTGCGCACGGCGATGAGTTCGTTGCAGAGCGGCACGCGTCGGGCCCGCGTCCGACCACCCCATTCCCATCCGTAGAACGGCCAGACATGAACGAGGACATGATGATTCGTCAAGCTCCGGCAGGCACGCTCGACTGGTTGCTCACCAACCTGGTGACCATGACATCGGGCGCCGAACACGCGGTGGTGTTGTCCGCGGACGGTCTGGCGCTGGCCGGGTCCGACGGTTTCGAGCGGGAGGATCTCGAACATCTGGCCGCCATGTCATCGGCGCTGCACAGCCTGGCTCGCGGGGTCGGCACGCGCTTCGCCAAGGGGCCGCTGCACCAGACCGTCGTCGAGCTCGAGCACGGCTATCTGTTGGTCACCGAGGCCGGGCACGGTGCGTGCCTGGCCTTGTTGACCGACGCCGACGCGGATCTGGGCCTGATCGCCTACGAGATGAACGTGATCGTCGGCCAGGTGCGTGAGCATCTGTCGGCGGCGCCGAGAAACTCGATGTCGACGCGAGTGCAGTGACTGAGGGGCCGAACGAGGTGTGGGGCTACGAGGACGACGACCCGGGGCCCCTGGTTCGGCCGTTCGCGCTGACCCGCGGCCGAGCGGGCCGGGATCTGCCGGAGCTGGACATCCTCACGCTGGTGATCTCGGTCGGCTACGACTCCGATGTGAACAACCTCGACCGCGAATACGCCCAGATCTTCCAGCTCTGCCGCCACCAGCCGCTGTCGATCGTCGAAATCGCCGCCCACCTGAAACTGCTGCTGGTCACCGTGAAGGTGCTGGTCAGTGACCTCATCGCGGCTGGCTATGTGATATTCCGATCCCCACCGAGGGCCGACGCGGGCCCCGACCCCGAACTATTGCAGGCGGTACTGGATGGCATACGTAACCTCTGACGGACGCGGTTCGGCGGTCATGTCCACCGAACTGGCGGTGAAGATCCTGGTGGCCGGGGGATTCGGCGTCGGGAAGACGACGATGGTCGGCGCGATCAGCGAGATCACCCCGCTGCGCACCGAGGAACAGCTCACCGAACTGAGTACCTCCGTGGACGACCTGCGTGGAATCGAAGCCAAGCGAACCACCACGGTCGCACTGGATTTCGGCCGCATCACCATCAATCCTCGGGTGATCCTGTACCTGTTCGGCACGCCGGGACAGGACCGGTTCTGGTTCCTGTGGCCGGAGCTCTCGCGTGGTGCGCTCGGCGCGGTGGTGCTGGTCGACACCCGGCGTCTGGCCGACAGTTTCGCCGCGGTGGACTATTTCGAGTCCAGGCGGATCCCGTTCGTGGTCGCGGTGAACTGCTTCGACGGCGCGGACCGGTACGCCCCCGAGGAGATCGGCGCCGCCCTCGGCGTGCCGACCCATGTGCCGATCATGCTGTGCGATGCGCGCGACCGGACCTCGTGCAAGGAGGTGCTGGTCTGTCTGTTCGAGTACATCATGGCGAATACCGCCGCGGTGCGACCGCGCTCGGTATGAATTGTGAAGGCGCGATCGCCGAGATCGTCTTCACCGGCGTCCAGACCGGCCCGCTGCCGACCGCCGAAGGCGAGGTTCCGCCGTCCGGCCGCACAGTGACCTTCCCGCTCATCGACACCTTCACCCTGCGTGACGGCAAGGTCGCCGAGCACCGCGTGTACTGGGACAACGTCAGCTTCCTGACCCAGCTCGGCCTGATGCCCCAGGGCTGAGCACCTTTCCCGCGCGCGACCCCTTCGGCTCCGGCCGGAGGGGTCTCTTGCTGTCTGTACCGGTACAGATGTGCAATTTTCTGGACACTTCGAGTGTGGTTCGCGTCATAACCTCCCGATATGACCTCTGATTCAACGTCGACAGGTGGTTCGGGGACACGGCGCGCGCGAGCGGGCTGGGTGCTCGCTCTCGCGGCGACCGTCCTGCCCGGCTTCACGGCGACCGTGACACCCGCAGTGGCCGACCCGGGCGGCTATCACATCTACGCGCACGGATTCCTCAGTGACGGCGTCGCCGGTTACAACGTCACCGACACCGGTCGACCGACCCCGATCCCGGGCCGGGTGCCGACCGGGCTGCCGAACTGGCCGCAGGCCGCCTCGCCGGACGGCCGCTATCTCTTCGTCGCGCCGGGGCCGCAGCCCGAGCTGATCCCCTACACCATCGGCGCCGATGGTGGATTGACCGGCGGGACACCGCTCGCGCTGCCCGACTTCCCGGTCGACATCGCTTTCGCTCCCAACAGCCGCGACGCCTATGTCGTCGTCGGCCTCCAGAACGCTCTCGTGGTACCGGTACGGATCGGCGAGGACGGCGGCGTCACTCGCAACGGCCCGGTGACGCCTTTCGCCGAGGCGGGTGACGGCGTCGCCACCGCCACGGTCTCGCCGGACGGCAAGCGGCTGTACGCGACCAGCTTGTTGCGCTCGGAGCTCCTCGTCTTCGACATCAACGCCGATGCCACGGTGTCGCCGGTGAAACAGCGCGTTGCCACCGGTATGAACCCGATCTTTCCTCGGCTCACCCCTGACGGCCGTCACCTCTACGTCGTCAACGAGCTCAGTGCGTCGGTCTCGGGTTACGCGGTCGCCGCCGACGGCACGCTGTCCGAGTTCGCGAGTTCGCCGTATCCGTCCGGTCTGCTTCCGCACGTCACGAGCATGACCCCCGATGGCCGGTTCCTGTATGTCCCGAACATGGGCTCCGGTCACATCAGCTCCTACGCGATCGGTCAGGACGGCGCACTCACGCCGCTGCCGGACGTCGCGTTCGCCCCGGAGAAGCCGGGAACCTTCGCGGAGGCGTCGGTGATGTCACCCAGCGGCCAGGTCTTGTGGGCACTGGGTACCGACCCGTTGCGTGGCGGCGAGGAGATCCTCCGCCGTTTCAGCATCGGCCCCGACGGTGTGCTCGACCTGGATGAATCGGTCGCGGTCTACACCGGCACCTATGTCGCGGACGGCCGCACGCTGTCGTTGGCGCCCGGCCGCTGAGCCTGACCGAAACCACCCGCGAAACCCCTCCGGTTCGGCCGGAGGGGTTTCGCTGTTCCACGCCTGGTCGGTGTGCAGCTTTCTGGACATTTCGATTGTGGTTCGCGTCATAACCTCCAGGCATGACCTCTGATTCAACGTCGACAGGTGGTTCGGGACGCGGCGCGCGCGAGCGGGCTGGGCGCTCGCTCTCGCGGCGACCGTTCTGCCCGGTTTCACAGCGACAGCCACGCCCGCGGCGGCCGATTCGGTCGGCTACCACATCTACGCGCACGGATTCCTGAGCAACGGCATCGCCGGTTTCAACGCGTCCGACACCGGCCAGCCGACACCGGTCGCTGGCAAGCCCATGCCCGGCGCGCTGAACTGGCCACAGACGCCGACACCGGACGGGCGGTTCCTGTTCGTCGCCCCTGGTTCGAACCCTCAGCTGATCCCCCACGCCATCGGCCCCGGCGGCGAACTCACCGCCGGGACGCCGCTGGCGATGCCCGATGTCCCGGTTGACATCATCATCTCGCCGAACAACCGCGATGCCTTCGTCGTCGTCGGTCTGCAGAACGCGCAGGTCGTGCCGGTGCGTATCGGTGCGGACGGCACGCCGACCCTCAACGGTTCGGCGGTGCCGTTCGGGGAGTCGCTCGACGGGATCGCCTCGGGCACCATCTCGCCGGACGGCAAGCAGTTGTACGTGGCCACCCTGCTGCCCCAGCAGCTGCTGGTGTTCGACGTCAATGCCGACGGTTCGGTTGCCCCGGCCAAGCAGCGGGCGTCGACGGGGGTGAATCCGATCTATCCGCGGGTCACCCCCGATGGCAGGCATGTGTACGTCATCGACGAGCTCATGGGTTCGGTCACCGGCTTCCTGCGCGCCGCCGACGGCACGCTCACCGAGATCGAGGGGTCGCCGTGGCCGACCGGTTTTCTGCCACACGTCCCGAGTTTCACCCCCGACGGCAGCTTCCTGTATGTCCCGAACATGGGCTCGGGTCACCTCAGGTCCTTCGCGGTGCAGCCGAACGGTGTGCTGACCCCGCTGCCCGACGTCGCGTTCGCGCCGGAGAAGCCGGGCACTTTCGCCGAATCGACGGTGATGTCACCGAGCGGTGAGGTGTTGTGGGCCCTGGGCACCGACCCGGCGCGTGGCGGTGAGGAGATCCTGCGGAGGTTCACGATCGGCGCCGACGGCGTCCTCGATCTCGACGAATCGGTCGCGGCCTACACCGGGACCTACTTCGCCAACGGCCGCACGATGTCGCTGGTTCCACGACGCTGACCCACCTACCAAGGCCCCTCCGGTTGCGACCGGAGGGGCCTTTCGCGTGTCGGTGGTATGCGCAGCATCACGGCAGCTATGCAACTAAGTTGCGCAATTTAGTTGTATGGTTGGCTAATGACTTCCGCACCCTCCACTGCCCGCGAGCTGGGTGAGGTCCTGCACCCGATCGCCCGACGGCTGTTCACCGGCCGGACGATCTCCGGCGGAAAACTCGGCGTGCTCGCGTACCTGTCCACCCACGGCCGCGCCACTGCGGCCACGCTGGCTACGGTCCAGACCGTCAGCCCGCAGGCCATCGCCACCGCCGTGCGCGAACTCGAAGCACTCGGGCTGGTCCTACGCACCCCCGACAGCGAGGACCGCCGCCGCGTCTGGGTCGAACTCACCGACGTGGGGCGCGCCCGGCTCGTCGAGGAGCGCGCGGTGGGACTGGACTGGCTCGACCAGGCCATCGGCGAGCGACTCACCGACGAGGAGCGCGCGGCTCTCGACGCCGCGCTGCCCGCGTTACGGAAACTGGCTGCCACAGGTCCGGTCGAATGATCGCCGCGCGCCGATTGACACCCGCCCTCGTCTACACGGCCCTGACCTCGGCGATCGTCAGCTCGCTCGGCATGCTGCTGGTGCCCGCGATCTCGCGGGACATGAACGTCGACGTGAGCGCGGCGCAGTGGATGCTCACCGTCAACCTGCTGGTCGGCGCGGTGACGACCCCGGTCATGGGCAGGCTCAGCGACGGCCCGCACAAGAAGCGGCTGCTGCTGTGGTCGCTGATCATCATCCTGATCGGGTCGGTCGTCGCGGCCGTGGCGACCAATTTCGCGGTGTTCCTGCTCGGGCGCGCGTTGCAGGGGCTCAGTTACGGCATCGTGCCGGTGACCATCGCCCTCGCCCGCCGCTACCTGCCACCCGACGAAGTGCGCAACGGTATCTCGACGCTGTCGGTCACCGTGACCACCGGCCTCGGGCTCGGTTACCCGCTCACCGGCATCTTCGCCGATCTGTTCAGCTATCGGTTCGCGTTCTGGGCGGCAGCCCTGTTCCTGCTCACCACCGTGCTCGTGGTGTGGAAGGTCGTCCCCGACGGCCCGGACGAGCGGGCCCCGCGCACGCCGTTCGACCTGCGCGGCGCCGTGCTGCTCGGGTCCGGTCTCGCGGCTCTGCTGCTCGTCGCCGGTGAGGGTTCGCGGTGGGGTTGGGGTTCGCCGTGGACGCTGGGCCTGCTGCTCGTGTCGCTGGTGATCCTGACCGGGTGGGCGCTGGTGGAGCTGCGCACCGAACACGCGTTGGTCGACCTGCGGGTGCTGCGCGCCGGTGACGCGCTCGTCGCCAACGGCACGGCCATCGGTCTCGGCGCCGCGATGTACGCCTGCCTGTCGATCGCCAGTCTGATCGCGCAGGCGCCTTCCACCACCGGCTACGGCATCGCGATGCCGTTGTTCTGGGCTGGTTTCGTCATGCTGCCGTTGTCGGTCGGTAGTTTCGCGGCCAACCGGGTCGTGCGGGTGGTTTCGGCCCGTATCCCCATGCGCGCCTTGCTGATTCCCGGTGCCGCGCTGGTCACCGCGTCCAGCCTGCTGCTGTGGCTGGCCCACGACGAGCTGTGGGAGATTCTGCTCGGCATGTTCGGCTTCGGCGCGGGCATCGGCACCACCTACGCGGCGATGCCCGCCCTGATCGCGCGCAGTGTGGCCGACCGTGAGCTCGGCAGCGCGGTGAGCTTCAACCAGGTGCTGCGCACCGTCGGCGGTTCGTTCGGTAGTGCGATGTCCGGCGCGGTCCTCGCCGCCCACCTCGCCTCCGACGGTTACCCGAGCGGCACCGGCATCGGCATCGCCCTGGCCGTCGGCGCCGTGGGCTGCACCGCGGTGCTCACCGTTCTCTTGGTCGCCCACCTGATGACGCGCCGCGAACGACAAACCTGACCGGCAACGAGATCGGCCGCGGTCGCCACCTGGCGGCCGCGGCCGATGCCGGGCCTACTCACGAACCGGCGTTGAACTCCGTGGCGAATTCGGTGATGAGTGAGACCGTGGCGTCCTTGGTGACCGCGGTCGCGCCGCCGTCCACCGGCAGCGCCACGCCGGTGATCCACGCCGACAGATCGCTGGCGAGGAACAGCGCGGCGTCGGCGATATCGCGGGCTTGGCCCGCGCGCCCGATCAGCGTCTCGCCGCCGATGCGGTCACCGATCCCGGTGAGGAACTCCTCCTCGCGCTCGCGGCTCACCCCGAACATGTCGGTGATGATCGAGGTGAGCACCGCACCAGGCAGGATGGCGTTCGAGCGGATGCCGGTGCCCTGGTTCTCCATGGCCGTCTGCCGGACCAAGGCCAGCACCGCGGCCTTCGCCATCGAGTACGCGCCGCCGTTCCACCCGGCCTGCAGCGCGGCGACGCTGCCGGTGGTGATGATCGAGCCGGGGACGCCCTGCGCCCGGAACTGCCTGGCCGCGTACTTGTGCGCGGCGACATGGGCTTGCAGGTTCAGCGCCAGCGTGCGGTCGAGTCCCTCCGGAGTGAGGTCATCGATCGGCGAAAGATCCACGGCGGCACCGGCATTGCTGAACATGACATCGAGGCGACCGAAGGTGTCGACCGCGGCGCCGACCACCGACTCGATCTGCGCCGCGGCGGTGACATCCGTGCGAACGAACAGCGCCGAATCACCCAGGCGGGCGGCGGCCGCCGCACCGCGTTCCTCCTGGATGTCGGCCAGTACCACCTTCGCCCCGTGTTCGACGAAGGTTTCCGCGGTGGCCAGACCCATTCCGCTCGCGGCGCCGGTGATGACGGCGACCTTGCCGTCCAACAGCCTCACAGCGGCCACTGCAGGTGCTTGACTTCGAAGAATTCGCGGAAGCCCTCTTCGCCGCCCTCCCGGCCGATGCCACTGTGACCGGGCCCGCCCCACGGGGCGTCGGGGCGCATACCGCCGCCGCCGTTGATCGTGACGGTGCCCGAGCGCAGACGTCGGGCGAACTCGATGGCCTGCGGGGTGGGCCCCCAGACATTGGCGTTGAGGGCGTATTTGACGTCGTTGGCCATGCGGACCGCGTCGTCGAGGTCGGTGTAGGGCATGACCACGCCGACGGGAGCGAACAGTTCCTCCTGGGCGATCTCGGCTTCATTGGGGACACCGGTGACCAGGGTCGCTTCGAGGAAGAATCCGTCGTCGAGGCCTGCCGGTCGGCCACCACCGACGGGGATATCGGCGCCCGCGTCACGGGCTCGGGCGAGGAACCCTTCGACGTTGGCGCGGTGTTCGCCGGTGATGAGCGGGCCGAGGACGGTGTCGGCCGCGAGCGGGTCACCGACGGTGAGGGTGCGCAGGAAAGCACCGGAACGCTCGACGTATTCGTCGAAGTCGGCCTGCGGCACCAGGGTTCGGGTGGTCGCTCCGCAGGCCTGGCCGCTGTTGCGGGTGAAGCGCAACGCCGAGGCGGGGACCGCGCGTTCCAGGTCGGTACCGGGGAGCACGATGTTGGGTGACTTGCCGCCGAGCTCGAGCACCACCTTCTTCAGCGTCGGGGCGGCCAGGGTGAGGATCTTGCTGCCGACGGCGGGGGAGCCGGTGAAGGTGACCATGTCCACTTCGGCGGCGGTGACGACCTGTTCGGTGACCGCCGGTGGTCCGAACACCAGATTGACCGCGCCCGCCGGGAACCCGGCTTCCTCGACCAACCTGACGAACGCGGCGGTGAGCAGCACGGATCTGGGCGAGGTAACCAAGATCGTGGAACATCCGGCGGCGAGGGCGGCGCCGAGTTTGTAGGCGCTCATCATGATCGGCACGTTGTAGGCGACGA
>NZ_JBPXLK010000025.1:0-75394 GCF_051843015.1 Nocardia sp. JW2 | reverse complement strand
CCCCGCCCCCGACGCTCTGCTTCACAGACCCAGATCGCGGCCGATCAGTTCCTTCATGATCTCGTTGGAACCCGCCCAGATCTTGGTGACCCTGGCGTCCATCCAGGCCCGCGCCACCCGGTATTCGCGCATGTAGCCGTAGCCGCCGTGCAGCTGCACGCAGGCGTCGAGCACGTCGTTCTGCACCTGCGCCGACCACCATTTGGCCTTGGCGGCGTCGACGGCCGACAGCTCGCCGGTGGTGTGCGCGGCGAGGCACTGGTCGATGAAGGCCTGCGTGACCTCCACCTTGGTGACCAGCTCGGCGAACAGGAATTTGTTGTACTGGAAGCTGCCGATCTGCTGCCCGAAAGCCTTGCGCTCCTTGGCGTATGCCAGCGTCTCGTCCAGGATCGCCGCCGCGTGGGCGATATTGGAGGCGGCGGCGCCGATGCGTTCCTGGGGCAGCATCTGCATCATCGTGATGAAGCCGCGGTCGAGTTCACCCAGGCGGTTGGCGTCGGGGACGCGCACGTTGTCGAAGAACAACTCGGCCGTGTCGGATTCGGGCTGGCCGACCTTGTCGAGTTTGCGGCCACGGGTGAAGCCGTCCATGCCGTTCTCCACGACGAACAGGGTGATGCCCTTGGCCTTCTTCTCCGGGCTGGTCCGGGCGGCCACGATCACCAGGTCGGCGTTGAAGCCGTTGGTGATGAAGGTCTTCGAGCCGTTGATGATCCAGTCGTCGCCGTCGCGCACGGCGGTGGTCTTCAGCGCGGCCAGGTCGGAGCCACCGGATGGTTCGGTCATGCCGATGGCCGTGATCAGCTCGCCCGTGCAGAACTTCGGCAGCCAGCGCCGCTTCTGCTCGTCGGTGGTCAGTTCGACCAGGTAGGGGGCGCACACGTCGAAGTGGATGCCGAACGACGACGAGAGGGCCGCACCGGCCTTGGCCAGTTCCTCGCCCAGCACCGCGTTGAACCGGTAGTCACCGGCGTCGCTGCCGCCGAATTCCTCCGGAACCCCGAGCCCGAGGTAGCCCAGTTCGCCTGCGGCCAACCAGGTTTCGCGATCGATCGCGCGCTGTTCGATGAACTTCTCGGCCTTGGGTTCGATCGACCGCTTGACGAATTCGGCTACCGAGGCACGGAAGGCCTCATGGTCCTCGGTGTAGAGGGTGCGCTTCATTCCTACAGTGTACGAATGGCGCGTGGGCCGATGTCAACGCGAACGAGAAGCCTTGTCTCCGGACACGAAAAAGCTCCCCGGTCGGTGGACCGGGGAGCTCATCTGTAGCCCCGACGGGATTCGAACCCGCGCTACCGCCTTGAGAGGGCGGCGTCCTAGGCCGCTAGACGACGGGGCCAGAACAGCAATTCACCAGCGTGAACCGCGCGGAACATACCTTAGCCGACGACCGGGCGATCGACCAAAACGGGCGGCAGAAGGCCCGCTCGCCGCCGTGGAGCCTCTCGTTGCGTTCGCGGTCAGCCCGGGAACTCGAGCTCGGCTTCCTGGTCGGCCTCGAGCAGGAAATAGCCGAGGAAGGTGACACCGTCGTGGCGGGCGTCGAAGCGGGCGATGCGCACGTGCGCGGGTTCGTAGAACACGTCGCCGGGGCGCAGGATCGTGGGTTCCTTTCCTTCGACTTGGTATACGGCGGAGCCGGATTCGATGCTGCCGAAGACCGGTCCGTTGTGCACGTGGAGGCCGCCGGCGAAGTCGGGGGCGAGGGTGATGCGCCTGATCTCGACGCGGTGCACGGCTTGCGGTGATGGCAGCACCTGGTCGAAAAGGGTCGTGCGGACGACCGAGGCGCTGCTGGTTTCAGGGGTCGGGGCAGGCATGACGGGGGTTACTCCGTTCCGATCGAGCTGTGCGTGAGCAGGCCGAGGATTCCGGTGATCGCGTCGTCGAACCGTTGTGGATCGTCGGCCGCGCGGGCAAGGACGTAGGCACCCTGCAAGACGGCGACGATCGTCTGGGCTGTCGTGTGCGGGTCGAGCGCGAGTTCGCCTCGGTCCTGTCCTTCTTCGAGCACCTGCGCGAGCCGGGTTCGTAGCCAGCCGAAAGTCTCTTCCACCGGTTCGCGCAGCGCGGCGGTCGACATGACGTCGGGATCCTGGGTGAGTCGCCCGATCGGGCATCCCCGCAACACGTCACGTTCACGGCGCAGGAACGCCTCGATCCGCGCGAGAGCCGTGCCGTCGGCGGACAGCTGGGCGTCGGCGGCGGCCCGTAACTCCTCGGCGCTGCGGCGGATGGCGGCCAGCGCCAGATCCTCCTTGCCCGCGAAATGGTGGTACATGCTGCCCTGTCCCGCCCCGGCCCGCTGCTGGATCGCCTTCGGGCTGGTCCCGACGTACCCGCGCTCCCACAACAGCGACCGAGTGCTCTCGATCAGGCTCTCTCTGGTGCTCACCCGGCCACTGTACATACCAATAGGTACAGACAGTGCATCAACTCATGCCGCGGAAGGGAGTGTTCTTGTCGATGCACGGCTCCGGCTCCCGAGAGTCGGTGGCGCAGGTGGTGGTTGACCTGGTCGGTGGTGGGGTGGAGGGTGGAGCGATGGCCGGTAAAGAGGTGTGGGGCGGGGTCGAGATGTCGAATCTCGATCAGCCGCTGTTCGACGGTGCCGAGGCGACCAAGCGGGATCTGGTCGGGTACCTGGAGGTGGTGGGGGAGCGGCTGGTGAAGGTGCTGCGGGGGCGGCCCCTGTCGGTGGTGCGGGTGCGGCCGGGGCAGGAACCGTTCATGCAGAAGAACCTGCCCAAGTACACGCCGGAGTGGGTGGGGCGCACGACGGTGTGGGCGGAGAGTTCGCGGCGGGAGATCACCTATGCGCTGTGTGACGACCTGCGGACGCTGCTGTGGTTCGGGAATCAGCGTGCGGTCGAGTACCACGCGACCTTGTTCCTGGCCGAATCAACGCCCGCGCCAACGCATCTCGTGCTGGATCTCGACCCGTCCCCGGGGCAGACGTTCGCCGACGCGGTGGCAGGCGCCCGGCTGATCCGGGAGGCGCTGGCGGCCGACGGACTGGCGGGGGCGGTGAAGACGAGCGGGTCCAAGGGGCTGCATGTCTTCGTACCGGTCGTCGACGGCATCGACGTGGAGGACGCGGCCGCGGCGACCCGGGCGGTGGCCGCGCGGGCCGAACGCATCGATCCTGCCGTCGGGACAACGGCTTTCATCCGTGAGGACCGCCACGGGAAGGTGTTCCTCGATGCCACGCGCTCGGGCGGCGCCACCGTCGCGGCGGCCTACAGCCCGCGCATCCGTCCGGGCGTCACCGTGTCGTTTCCACTGCACTGGTCGGACCTCGACGATGTGACGCCAGCGGACTTCACCCTGCGGACCGTGCCCGGCCTGATCGGCGACTCCGATCCTTGGTCATCGGAAATGCCTGAACCGCAGCAACTTCCGGAGGACCTGATCGCCGAAGGACACACCATCCCGGTCGCCAGGGTCCAGGCGATGCACGAGGGCAAACGACGCGCCCGCGCTCGTCGCGCGGAATGAGAATCAGACCGGAGTGAGCGTCGCCGCGCCGAAGGAGACGTGGAACCGCTCGCACCAGATGCTCACCGAACGCACCGAGGACAGATCGGTTCCGGCGGGCACCTCGTAGTTCTGGTTGCCCTCGTTGCCCTTCAACGCGCCGAGATCGATATGGGTGCCGTCGTCGAAGTTGTGCCAGTCGTCGGGGATCACCGGCTGATCGGTGAGCCATACCCGCAGGGCGGGGCCGTCGGAGGTGCGCAGGTCGGTGATCCGCACGACCAGTGTGCCGTCGGCGGCCCGCTGTACCGCGACGGTGCCCGAGGTGTCGTGCTCGTGGGAGAGGAACGTGCCCTGGGCGAGCAGCGGCGGCGGGGCGCCGTCGGCGGCGACCACCGGGGCCTCGTCGACCGTGACCGTGGTGAACAACCGCCACGGCTGGAACAGATACAGCCCCACCGCCACTGCCGCGACCAAGCCGATGGTGAGGACACTGAACAGAACCCGGCGAGCGGACATGATGCCTCCTTCGAGGTCCATCATTCTCCGTCCGCCCGCCGGGCGCAGCCTTCGATCAGTTACCGAGCGCGGCCACGCCTGCCTGCGCGAACTTCTCGTCGAGATCACCGCTCGGCGCGCCTGCCACGCCGATGCCCGCGATGGGCGCGCCCTTCGACTTCACCGGGGCGCCGCCACCGAGGAAGAGGGTGCCGTCGATGTCGGCCAGGTGGGGTGCGGACTCGAGCCGCTTGGTGAGCTCGCTGGTCGGGGCGTTCCACGAGACGGAGGTGAACGCCTTCTGCTGGGCGGCGTCGTAGGACTGCGGGCCCGCGCCATCGCCGCGCAGGGTGACGATCACATTGCCGTTGCGATCGACCACGGCCACGCTCACCCGCTGGTTCTCCTTGGCGGCCGCGTCGAGCGCGGTCTGGGCGGCCTTGGTCGCGGCGGCGACCGACAGGTGCGTGCTGGTGGCCAGATTGTTGTCGGCGGCCTCGACGACGACGGGGGTGCGGGTGGCCGGGTCGGGATCGGCGGCCTGCACGGTGACGACACCGACGACGCCCGCGCCCACCACAGCGGCGGTGGCACCGGCGACGATGAGACGGTTACGGGTGCTGAACTTGCTGGTCATTGCTGCTCCTGAGCATTTTCTCGGCCGTCGGATCTGTGGCGCGGCCTGGTGATATCCATCCTGTTCGCCCGGCGGCTCCCGCGAATCGACGGTGCGGCTGGAGTGCGCGGCCGGATCGGACGACACCCGGGTCAACCGATCGGATGACCCGTCGGCCCCCGGCGCCGGGGGAGAATGCCGAGGAGAGGAGGTGGCCGCATGGACCTCGGTGACCAGCGCGAGGACACCCGTCTGCTCGCGATCATCGTGCACAGCGCGTTCTACGTACTGCTCGCCGCGTCGCTGTTGCGCTGGCTGATCCGGCACAGCGAGACCCGTTCGACACCGCTCATCGTCGTCCTCGCGGTGGCGCTCGCGGTTCTCTACGGGCTCAGCGAGTTGCGGGCGTCGCATCGGCTCGTGTGGTTCGCGGGGTTGGTGCTCACCTGGTCGGTGCTGGTGGTGCTCGCGCCGAGTTTCGCCTGGTGCGCGGTGCCGTTGGTGTACACGGGCCTGCGCATCCTCTCCGAACGCACCGCGGTGACGCTGGTTGCCGTGCTGACCGCGCTGGTGGTGGCCAGTCAGGTGCGCATCGCGGGCTGGCTCGATCCGAACCTGGTGCTCGCGCCACCCGCGGTGGCGGCCGTGACCACCGCGTTGTTCGTCGGTATGCGCAGGCAGGCGACCCGGCAGGCGGCGCTCATCGACGATCTCGTGCGAACCCGTCAGGAGTTGGCCGACACCGAACGACGCGAAGGCACCCTGGCCGAACGCGAACGGCTCGCCATGGAGATCCACGACACCCTCGCCCAGGGCCTGTCCAGCCAGCGCATGCTGTTGCAGGCCGCCGACCTGGTCTGGGATACCGACCCGGAGCTGGCCCGCACGCATCTGCGCTCGGCCGCCGAGATCGCCGAACGCGACCTCACCGAAGCGCGCCGCTTCGTCCACGATCTCGCCCCCGCCGACCTCGCCGCGGGCGGGTCGCTGGCCGCCGCCCTGACGGCGCTCGCCGACCGCGAGTCCACCGACACGCTGACGGTGCGATGCCATATCGAAGGTGCGCCGGTGCCGCTGCCGCAGCGCGTGGAAGCCACGCTGCTCCGCATCGCCCAGGGCGCACTGGCCAATGTGCGCGAACACGCGCGAGCGAGCACGGCGACACTCACGCTGACCAGCCTCGACGACCAGATCGTTCTCGATGTGGCCGACAACGGATGCGGCTTCGATCCCGGTGACGTCGGCGATCCGGCCGAGCATCGGGGTCACGGTCTGCCTGCGATCCGGGCGCGCGTGCGTCAGCTGGGCGGTACCTGCGCGATCGAATCGGCGCCGGGGGAGGGGACGGTGCTGTCGGTGTCGATCCCGTTGGCCCCGGTCGTACCGGGCGATGCCCGCTAGCATCGGCCGTTATGACCACCACCGTGCGCCTGCTGATCTGTGACGATCACGCGGTGGTGCGCGCGGGCCTGCACGCCCTGCTGTCGAGCGCTCCCGGGATCGAGGTGATCGGGGAGGCCGCCGACGGCCCGGCGGCCGTGGCGCTGGCCGGGCGTCTGCACCCGGATGTGGTGCTGATGGATCTGCAGCTCGGCGGCGAGATGGACGGGGTGGCCGCGACCAGGCTCATCACCGCCCAACCGGCGCCGACACCGCACGTTCTCGTGCTGACCACCTACGACACCGATGCCGACATCACCCGCGCGATCGAGGCGGGCGCCACCGGATACCTGCTGAAGGCCGAACGCCCCGAGGAACTGTTCGCCGCCATCCACGCGGCCGCGAGCGGGCAGACCGCGTTGTCGGCGCCGGTCGCGGCCAAGGTCATGGCCAAGATGCGCAACCCCGGGCCAACCCTCACCGCTCGCGAGCGCGACATCCTCGGCAAGCTGGCCGAAGGCCTCGGAAACCGGGAGATCGCTCGCGCGCTGCACATCAGCGAGGCGACGGTGAAAACGCATCTCGGGCGCATCTACGACAAGCTCGGCGTCGATACGCGCGCCGCCGCGGTGGCCGTGGCATCGGAGAAGCGGCTCCTCGCCTGAGGAGCCGAGGCCACTACTCATACAAAGGGTTGCCCGAATTGCGCGGAAGAAACGTGAGCGGGCCCACTAATTTCCTGTGAGGCCGGTCACAAATAGCCGCCTGAAACACAGTTCTGTGATTACGGATTTATCACGAACGACCAGCGGTGAACAGCGTACGTTTGGACAAACTTTGCTACATAAGCGTCCGTGATCGGTGCGTGATCTTCCGTTGCGAAACGGCTACATTCGATCACGGCTTGAACAACAACCCGAGCCGAATCGAATCGCAGAACGCCGCAAAGCCTGCCCCGCGATTCGAGGATCCCCGACATACCTGTGGGGCAGGGACGCGGTAGTTCGAATACCGAGTCGGTGGGCGCAGGCAGGAAATGCTTATGTCTTTCAATCGCAAGTTCACCACCCGTGCCCTCGGTTTCGCCGCTGTCGCCGGTGCCATGATCGCCGTTCCGGCCGGTCTGACCACTGCCACCGCTTCGGCGAACAACTGGGACGCCGTGGCGCAGTGCGAGAGCAGCGGTAACTGGGGTATCAACACCGGTAACGGCTACTACGGCGGTCTGCAGTTCTCGCAGAGCACCTGGGAGGCCTACGGCGGCACCGGCACGGCCGACAACGCCAGCCGTGAAGAGCAGATCCGCGTCGCCGAGAACGTGCTCGCGGCCCAGGGCCCCGGCGCCTGGCCGACCTGCAGCGCCTACCTGTAAGGTACGCCGCGCAATAAAGACTTTCCTTGTCGGGAAACGGAATACCCGCTATTCGAAGCACACGTCGAATAGCGGGTTTTTTCGTTTATGCGGAATCCAGCCGATATACCGTGAGCGCGGCCGCGAGCATTCGTGAATCCTTGGGATCGGCCGGGTCGAGGCCGGTCAGGTCGGCAATGCGGCGCAACCGGTAGGTGAAGGTATTGGGGTGGACGTGAATCCGTCGCGCGGCGGTCTTCCGGTCGGCGCCGTACTGCAGATGCGCTTCGAGCGCCTCGACGAGATGCGGGCTCGACAGCAGCGGAATCACGCGTTGCGCCAACCGCTCTCGCGCCGGGCCCGGCCGGGTGAGCTGATACTCGAGCAGCAGATCGTCCAGGCGGTAGCACCCGCCGGGTTTACCCCGGAGCCGAGCCAGCTCGGTCAGTTCGCTCGCGTCTTTGGCGGCGGTGGGAATGTCGTCGCGGGCCACCTCCGAGAATTCCGCGAGAAACACCGGAACCCCGAATTGTTCGGCCAGTCGCGTGGCGAGCTGGTCGAAACGCGCGGCATCGAGGACATCGGCCTCGGAGCGGCTCAGCAGGGCGATGCCGCTGGTGCCGTCGAAGGTGGCGGGGGTGGTCGTTCCGGTCAGCGCGTCGAGGGCGCGCTGCAATACCCGGATGCGGCGGCGCGTCAGCAGGTTGGCCGCGCTGCCGGTGCGCGGCTGCTCGTCGAGGTGGATCGCGAGCACCGTGTACTGCTCGGCCAGCATCGTGTCGGCCCGCGCCGCGAGTTCCTCGGCCGGTAGCCCGCGCACCAGCGCCGAGCACAATTCGCGCCGTGCCTCACGTTCGGCGTGGTAGATCGACTGCTCCACCTCGGTGTAGGTCTCGACCACGGTCATATTGATGTGGCGGAGCAGATCGAGCAGCCGGCTGAACACGTGGATGAACTCGAACATCTCGCTGGGCTCGGCCTCCGCGGAGGCCGCCGCGAGCAGTGACTGCGCCGATGCGTGAATGGCATCGATGAGCAGCGGCAGCGGCAACCGGTCCTCGGCATGCCGCTCGGCGACCGGGGCCACGAACATCGCCACCTCCGACTTGGTGAACTCCCGGTTCGAGGCGATCGCGTCGAGCACCGCCCGGCCGCAGGCATAGATGGTCGGCAGCACCTCGGCGGTGAAGTGGCCGGCGGGCAGTTCGGCGGGGGCTTTGGCGGCGAGTCCTTCGGCGAGCATCCGCTCGGCGATCTGGGGCCAGCGACTCAGCAGACGAGTCGTCAGATCGGGTGAGGTGGACGTGGCTTGTTCGGCGAGCATGCCTGGAATTGTGTCCCAAGACAGGGCGAAAGTGGGCGCTCCAGTCGGCTACGACGAGAACTTGGTTCACGAGACAAGAACGGTCGCGTTTTCTGGGCGCACGGTGCAGTGACACCCTGTGGCGCCGGTCATAGATTCGCAGAACGCGCATCGGGCCACCTGCCCGACGACGCTGTTCTACGGAAGTGAAACCTTGATTGCAACGACGCATCCTCTTCGCCGAACCCTGTCCGCGTTCGGCATCGCCGCCGCGCTCCTCGCGCTCGGCACCCAATCGGCCGCCGCGACTCCCACGCTCGAACCGACCGTCGCCTCGCTGGCCGAATACCTGACCGCCACCGCGCCGACCACCCCCGACGGCCGCCCCACCGCCATCGCCGACACCGGCAGCTCCTCGGGCAGCGGGTCGGGTTCGTCGAGCCGTGCCTCCGACACCATCGGTGAGGGCCCCTCGATGTCGGCTTACCTGCCCGCCTTCGCCTACGGCCTGCTGCACCCGGACGCCGCGCCGCCCAAGGCCAACCGCTGGGACTGCGAACCCACCGCGGCCCATCCGCGACCGGTGGTCCTGCTGCACGGCACCTGGCTCAACGCCTACGACACCTTCTCCTATCTGTCACCGCGGCTGGCCGACGCCGGGCACTGCGTGTTCACCCTGAACTTCGGCAAATCCACCCTGCTGGAGGCCGGTGGGCTCGGCGCGATCCTGCCCGGCCGCAACGGGGTGGGCCCGATGGTCGAATCCTCAGGCCAGGTGGCCGCGTTCATCGAGCGGGTGCTGGCCGCGACCGGCGCCGAACAGGTCGATATCGTCGGCCACTCCCAGGGCGCGACCATCGCCAACCACTACCTCAAGTTCGACGGGGGACAGGCCAAGGTCGCCACCCTCGTGAGCTTCGGCGGCACCCACCACGGCACCTCGCTGCTCGGCATCGCCACGCTCGGCCGCATGATCAACAACGCGGGCATCGACATCCTCGGCTTCTACCGCCCGATCATCGGCGCCGCCAATGTGGAACAGGCCATCGGCTCGCCGTTCTACACCACCCTCAACGCCGGCGGCGACACCGTGCCCGGCGTGCACTACACCGTGGTCGGCTCCCGCTACGACGAAGTGATGAACCCTCTCGACCTGGGCTTCCTGGTCGCCGGACCGGACGCGACCGTCGACAACATCACCTTGCAGGCCGGCTGCGAACAGGACGTCTCCGACCACCTGACGATGATGTACTCCCCGCGCGCGGCCTCCATCGCGCTGCGTGCCCTCGATCCGGCGCGCGGACCCGAACTGGCCTGCACGTTCAACCCGTGGTTCTTCGGCGGAGGCGGCAGCCTATGACCAGTCTGCTCGATCGGGCGGCCACCCTGCGCGGAGCACCGTCGCTACCGCCCGACGATCCCTTCTATATCGCCCCGCCCGATCTAGAGACGCTCGCGCCCGGCACGGTGGTGCGGTCGCGCTCGGTGGAGCTGGCCCTGTTCGGCATGGTGCCGCAGCGTATCGCCGCGTGGCAATTGCTCTATCGCACCTGCGATCTCGACGGCAATGCCGAGGTGACGGTGACGACGGTGCTGTTGCCCTGGGGTGCCGACCCGCGCGAGTCCCGTCCGCTCGTCTCGTTCCAGTGCGCGATCGATGCCGTTGCCCCGCAGTGCTTTCCGTCCTACGCCCTGCGCCGCGGCGCGCAGACCATCGGCTCGATCGCCCCGCTGGAACTGCCGATCATCGCGATGGCGCTGCGGCAGGGGTGGGCGGTCTCGGTCCCCGACCACGAGGGGCTCGACGGGCGGTTCGGCGCCGCGAGGGAACCCGGCTACCGGGCGCTCGACGGTATCCGTGCGGCACTGAGTTTCGGCGCGCTCGGGTTGTCGCCCTCGAATCAGGTTGCGCTGTGGGGCTATTCGGGCGGCGGGCTGGCGACGGCCTGGGCGGCCGAGCTGGCCGCCGAGTACGCCCCCGAGCTGGATATCGTCGGCGCCGCCGCCGGGTCGCCCGTGGGTGACCCGGCGGCGGCGTTCGTCCGGCTCAACGGTGGCTGGTTCGCCGGATTCCCCGCCGCCTTCGTCGCCGGTCTGCGCCGCGCCTACCCGGAGCTGGTCCCTGTGCTGGAAGACCACTTCGACACGCGGTTCCGCGCCCTGCTCGGCGAGGCCGAACAACGCAGTACCTTCGCGCTGTTGCTGCGGTTCGCCCGCCGCGATGTGGCCAGCCACCTGCGCGGCGGCATCGCCGAACTGCTCGCCGAACCGGTGCTGCGCCGCGTTCTCACCGACATCGAGCCCGGCGGCAAGGCCCCGGCCGCCCCGCTGCTCGTGGTGCAGGGCGTGCGCGACGAGGTGATCGCGGTCGCCGACATCGACGCGCATGTCCGACGCTACGAGCGGGCCGGGGCGACGGTGCGGTATCTGCGCATCCGCAACGGTTCCCACCTGCCGCTGGAGTTCCTCGTCGTCCCGGTCGTCATCGACTGGCTCGCCGACCGTTTCGCCGGCAGACAGGCCGAGACCGGGACGGAGACGGTGACCTCGGTGGCCCGTTCCGTGCGGGCGGTGCGCAAGCACCTGGAATTCCTGCAGGTCGTGCTGACCATGGTCGCCGGTCGGTCGATCGGTGTGGCCGATGCCCCGTCGGCGTCGGCCGCACAGTCCTCGCCGCTGGTGCCCGAAGAAAGAGAAGTATTACGTATCAGCTAATTCTCCGCACCTTTCCCGCGCGCGCCGAGTCCTAAACATAAAAGGCTAATAAATAACTCTCAGAAAGTTCTCATGCAATTTTAAGTAACACGCTGTCGCACCTATAACCGCAGGTGGTGATAGGTGAAACCGGGTTACTGTAACGGCTGTCACTAATCCGTAATTTGCGTAACTCGCGGCGTTCGGGGGTCGATATGCCATTCGTAAGCCAGCCTCGGCTGGAGCATGAGAAACAGAGGAGTATTTATGATCCCCGTTATCATCGACACCGGTAGCGCCGCCCTGAACGGTCTTTTCGACACCCTGGGTGCTGCTCTGCACGGTCTGGTCGACACCCTGTGGACCGGCTCCTTCGGCGGCTGATTCGTCAGCGCTTTCGGTCGTTAACGGCCGGGTCGGCGGGAACGTCGGCCACGAGAATGCCCCGCACCTTCCGGTGTGGGGCATTCTCGCGTTCGGGGTCAGTGCGTGTGCGGCGCTTCGGCCGCGTGGGTGTCGCCGCAGGCGCTGCTCTGCCGGTTGCCGATCGCGAGCACCTCCGGGGTGGCGTGGTCCACCTGCAGGGTGACGTGGCTGATGTGGTGATCGTGGTCGAGCATGTGCGCCACGTCTTCGCGCACCGCGTGGCAATCGCGGCCCGGCTGTACCAGGATGTGCGCCGACAGGGCAGGGGAGCCGGAGGTGATCTCCCAGATGTGCAGGTCGTGCACGCCGACCACGCCGTCGCGGGCGCGGATGTCGGTGTCGATCTGCGCGGGATCGAGGTAGTCGGGGGCGGCCTCGAGGAAGATGCGGCTCGACGCGCGGATCAGCCCCACACCCGCCTTGATCATCAGCGCGACCACGATCAGGGTGGCGACGATATCGGCGCGAGCCCAGCCCGTCAGGATGATGACCACACCCGCGACAGCGGTGGCGATGAACGCGAACAGGTCGTTGAGGATGTGCTGGTAGGCGCCCTCGATATTGAGGCTCGTCCGATCGGCGCGACTGATCATCCAGGTGGCGAGCACATTCACGGCCACGCCGACCAGCGCGGTGACGAGCACCAGGCCGCCGTGCACTTCCGGTGGCTCGAACAGCCTGCGGATCGCCTCGTAGCCGAGCCACAGTGCGAGCAGCAGCAGGGTGAGCCCATTGGCCTGGGCGGACAGGATCTCCACCCGCTTCCAGCCGAAGGTCATCCGTCCCTTCGGCGGGCGCGCGGCCAACCGGATCGCCCACAGCGCCAGCGCGATGGACGCGGCGTCGGTGGTCATATGCGCGGCGTCGGACAACAGTGCCAGCGAATCGGCGACGATACCGACGATGACCTCGCCGATCAGGAACGTGACGATCAGGGCCAGCGCGCCCGCCAGCCAGCGTTTGTCGCTGTCGGCCGACACCCCGTGGTCGTGCCCGTGTCCTGCGCCCATGCGATTTCCCCTCTCCGGTGAACCGAACGGCGCAATCATATGCACGAATCGCTATGTATGCAATTCCTTCGTGGCCCGGGAACGGAGCGAGCCCGGCAGCCCTGCTCCCCCCTCCTGGAGCAGGCCCGGCCGGGCTCGCAGGAACTACTTTCCGGCACGGCACCAGCAGGATCCTGAAGAGTCGCTTAAGGCGTTGTCATCGGGCGGTCCGGCCGCGATAACCCGGTATGGCGGACAACTTCTGTAACGCGCACTGCGCGCGACTGTGTACCAGGGACGGACTGGCCGACGTGCTGGCCACCGATCGCGGCCTGCTGCACTGGCGGGCCATGCGCAGCCTCGGCGATCGCGGGCTGGCCGAGCATGCCGTACAGGAGACCTTGCTGCGCGCGTGGCGCGCGTGCGCCGACTTCGACGCGCGCAAGGGCAGCGTGCGCACGTGGCTGCTGGCGATCGAACGCAATGTGGTCGTCGATATCGTGCGGGCTCGGGCCGTGCGCCCGATCGATGTGGGTTTCGACGACCTCGCCGAGTTGGTCCCCTGCGGCAGGCCGGATTTCGCCGACGGGCTCGTCGACGGTCTGCTCGTCGACGAACTGCTCGCCCGGTTGCCCGAACCTCAGCGCGCGGCGGTGGTCGAAGTGATTCTGCGTGATCGCGGATACCGGGAAGTGGCCGAGGATTTCGGTGTTCCCGTCGGCACGGTGAAGACTCGCGTGCACTACGCGCTGCGCTCGCTGCGTCAGTTGCCGGAGGTTGCCTGACGCGCCTGAGGAATAGCCCATCTGGGCACCTGACCAGCGATTATCGGCCTATTGCAGTTCGGTAACGGCGCTTGCCCTGTCGTTGTACACGTGGCAAGAGTTAACTACTGGGTTTGGTGTTACCAATGGGAAGGGAGGGGTGCTCCGTTCCGGAGCGCCGACCGAACATGAAACCAGACATCATCAAGGCCGGTCTCTGCTCCACAGTCTCCGCCGCGGTCGTGGTGTCGCTGTCCGGGCTGCTGCCCGTGACCGCCCACGCCGCCCCCGAACCAGCGCAGGGCGATCAGCTCGCCGGGAAGACGATCTTCCTCGACCCGGGTCATCAGGGTCCGGCCCATGCGGAAGATCTCACCCGCCAGGTCGACAACGGCCGAGGCGGAACCAAGGACTGCCAGACCACCGGCATGACGTCGCTGGGCGGCGTCCCCGAACACACCATCAACTGGGAAGTGGCCCAGCTGGTGAAGACCTCGCTGCAGGCGCTCGGCGCCGAAGTGGTGCTCAGCCGCGCCGACGACGCCGGATGGGGCGGCTGCGTGGACGAACGCGCCCGCGCCGCGAACGAATCCGGCGCCGAGGTGGCGGTGAGCATCCACGCCGACAGCGCACCCGCCGACCAGCGCGGCTTCCACCTCATCCTGCCGCAGCTCCCGGTGCCTGATCCGGCCGTCGAGCAGGCCCAATCGCGAGCCGGGCTCGCCGCGTCGAGCGCGGTGCGCGACGCCTATGTCGCGGCCGGGATACCGCCCGCGACCTATGGCGGTGCGAACAACGGGTTGCAGACCCGCGCCGACGTGGCCGGGCCCGCCCTGACCCGGGTACCGCTCGTTTTCGTGGAGATGGGCAACGGCGCCAATGCCGAGGACGCGGCGCTGCTCGAATCGCGCGAGGGACGGCTGCAGCACGCGGTGGCCATCACGACCGGATTGGTCGGTTATCTGCTGAACAAACCGATCGGGCCCGCGCCTGCCCTGGCATCGGCACCCAAGCCGATTCCGGGTCGCGCGCCGGTGGCGACCCCGGTCCCCACGCCCGGGCAGGAGCCGGAGCCGGGTGCGGCGACGGACTCGACGACCGAGAAGCCGGGTCAGTCCGATACGACTTCGCCGCGGCGGGGTGAGCCGTCTACCAGCAAGTCCGCGCCCGGCGCTGCGGGTGAGTCGGGTCAGGGATCGGTGCCGGAGTCCGACGGGACCGGGCAGGGATCGGCGCCCGAGTCCGGTGGAGTCGGCCAGGGGTCCGCGCCTGGTGCGGCGTCGGGACCCGAGTCCGGTGGAGTCGGCCAGGGGTCCGCGCCCGGTGCGGCGTCGGGACCTGAGTCGGGTGGAGTTGGTGAGGGTGCGGCGTCGGGACCCGAGTCCGGCGGTGTCGGCGAGGGGTCGGCACCTGAATCGGACGCGACCGGAGACGGTGCGGGGCCGGAATCCGGGGCGAACGGGCCGGGGTCCGCGCCCGAGTCGGGCCCGGCGGGCGTACCCGCCCAGGGGTCGCCGGAGAACGGCGCGGCCGGCGACGAATCCGGCCAGAACCCGGCGCCCGTGGAGGAACCGTCCAGCGATTCCACCACCCCGGCAGCGCCCGCCCCCGCGCGCGCACCGGCCCGGGCCCCGATCGCCGACCCGGCGCCGCTGCCGTACGCCCCCGCCCGCACCGCACCCGGTGCCAACGCCCGCCCGCCGGCCGCGCCGGCCCCCACCCCGAGGGAACGCGGCGGTGCCGCCCCGAAGGCCCAGCCCTACCAGGAGGAATCGGTTCCCGACATCACGTCGCTGAGCAGTTCCCTCGGCGGCCCAGTCCTCACGGTGATGAACATGCTGATGCCCATGGCTCAGTCCCTCGGCATGGACAACAGCGTCGTCACCGATCAGCTCATCAACCTGGCCTACACCCTCGCCGGCGTCGTCTTCGGCCCGACGAAGTAGACCACCGAACCCTTCGTTCGAGATCACCACGCTCTGCCGGCGGTCGGCTCTCGGTCGATGCCGCCACCAGAGCGTGGTGATCGCGCGTCCAGGGCCGGGGAGGGGCTCGGTGGATGGGCAGTGAGAGTGGGGCGCAGCGGCGAGATGGCACCATGGGTGCCGTGATTCCTGTGGTGATCGTTGCTGGGTTTTTGGGGTCGGGGAAGACGACTCTGCTGAACTATCTGTTGCGCAACAACCGGGGGACCCGGATCGGGGTGGTGGTCAACGACTTCGGGGCGGTGAACATCGACGCGATGCTGGTGGCGGGGCAGGTCGATGCCATGGTGTCGCTGGGGAACGGCTGCGTGTGCTGCGCGGTGGACGTGTCCGAGCTGGACGATCTGTTCGCCCAGCTGGCGCAGCCGCGCAGCGCGGTTGATGTGATCGTGGTCGAGGCCAGCGGGCTCGCCGAACCGCGCAATCTGATCCGGATGGTCGTGGCGAATCCGAATCCGCGCATCGGCTACGGCGGACTGGTCGAGGTGGTCGACGCCGAACAATTCGGTGAAACGAGCACCCGGCACCCGGAGTTGATCTCGCACCTGAAACTGGCCGACCTGGTGCTGGTGAACAAGGCCGACCGCGTCACCCCCGAGGCACTCACGGCCCTGCGTGCGCAGATCACCGAGTGGGTCGATCAGGTACCCGTCTACGCGACCACCCACGGCCGGGTCGACCCCGGCCTGCTGTTCGACGAGCGCACCCGCGAAGAGCCGAAGGTGGCGCAGCAGTTGAGCTTCGACGCCCTGCTCGACGACCACGACCACGACGATCCCGACCATCGCCACTTCCACGACGACTACGTCTCGGTGTCGTTCACCAGCGAGCGCCCACTGCATCCCCGTGCGCTGGTGGAGTTCCTGGAGAACCCGCCGCACGGCCTGTTCCGCGCCAAGGGATGCGTGGCCTTCGCCGTGGAGGGCGAGCGACGCAAGTTCGAGATGCACCTGGTCGGCCGCCACGTGACGTTCACCCCCGGCACCTGGGCGCGGGGTGAGCAGCGGGTGTCGAGCCTGGTACTCATCGGCGCGGGCCTCGACGCGGACGCGGCCCTGGAACGCTTGCGCGCCACCGTCTTCGAGGGCGACTCACCACTGGACGACCAAGCGATGCTCGGCATCTGGCGCTACACCCCGAGCATGGTCTAACCGCAGGCGTTGACCCATTCCGAGAGTCCGTCGGCGAACAGTTGCCGCTTCCAGATGGGCACTTCGTGTTTGATCCGGTCGACGAGCTCGTGGCATACGGTGAACGCCTCGGCCCGATGCGGTGCGGCGACGGCGACCACGATCGCCAGGCCACCGATGTCGAGCGCACCGACCCGATGGGCGGCGGCGACGGGAAGTCCACTGGCCGTGGCGACTTCGGCGCATACCGCGTGGAGGAACCGTTCGGCCTGCGGGTGCGCGGAGTACTCGAGCGAGGAAACCGCCTGGCCACCATCGTGATTGCGGACCTTGCCGGTGAACACCACCACGGCGCCGAATTCCGGTCCGTCCACGGCCTTTTCGACGGCGGCGGGATCGAGATCGCGGTCACTGATCGCGGCCAGCGCGACCGTGCCCTTGTCATTCATGATTGCCGCCTCCGGCTACTTGCGCGAGCAGATGATCCAGCAGCGGCTCCAGCACGGCGATGCCGTCCTTCACCCCGCCGGGCGAACCGGGCAGGTTCACCACAACGGTGCTCCCGGCCAGGCCCGCGACCCCGCGGCTCAGCGCCGCGAGCGGGAATTTCGCCGTCCCACGTTGCCGGATGGCGTCGGCCACCCCGGGTAGCTCCCGATCGAGCACGGCCCGGGTCGCTTCGGGGGTGGCGTCGGTCGGCGAGGCGCCGGTGCCGCCGGTCGTGACGACCAGCGACGGCGCCCCGGTCAGTGCGTCGGCCAAGCCTGCCGCGATGTCGGCGTCCGCGTAAACGAGTGGCCCGCGCACGGAAAACCCTTGTGCGGCAAGCCATTCGGTAAGCACCGGGCCGGTGGCGTCGACACGTGACCCGGCCGCCGCGCCAGTAGACGCGACCACGACAGCGGCACTACGAGACCCGGCGGGGGCGCTGTTCATGGCGTGCCGAGAATCAGCGACGGCTGAACGTGATTCGGCAGCATGCGGCGATTCCGAGACGCCGACCGCAGCATCAGCGGCAGGGGCGACGGAGCCAGCTGCCTGCGAGATGCCCACAGTGCCGCCCGATCCGGCGACGGCCGGAGCCTCCGCGGCCTCGGTCGACGCCGGCCGCGCCTCCGGTCGCACCCAATGTCCGTGCTTGCCACCCTCTTTGGTGACCAGCCGCACCCCGTTCAGCACCGCGGCCGGATCCACCGCCTTCACCATGTCGTGCAAGGTGAGTCCTGCCACGGCGACGGCGGTGAGCGCCTCCATCTCCACCCCGGTCGGCCCGGTGGTCTTGGCGCTCGCCTCGATGGTGATGGTCGTCTCGGTGAACCCGAACTCCACCTTCACCGACGACAGTGCCAGCTGGTGACACAGCGGGATCAGCTCGGAAGTCTTTTTGGCACCGGCGATTCCGGCGAGCCGGGCGGTGGACAGCACGTCGGCCTTGGGCATGCCGTCGGCACGGACCAGGCGCACGACTTCGGCCGTGGTCTGCAATTCGCCTGCGGCGACGGCGATCCGGGTGGTGTCGGGCTTGGCACTCACATCGACCATGCGGGCGCGACCTTCGCGGTCGACGTGCGACAACTCGCTCATAGCATCAAGATTCGCACAGTGGCACCGGCGGCGAGCGTGGTGACCTCGGCAGGGATGTCGACGAGCGCATCGGCCCACGCCATGCCCGCGATCAGATGAGAGCCGGGACCGGACACGACCTCCACACCGTCGTCTCTGGTCAGGCCGCGCAGGAACTGACGTTTGCCCGCGGGGGAGCGGACCGGGGTGAGCAGGGGCAGCTCGCGGCCGGCGGGCGCGGGCAGTCCGGCGAGCGCCCGGATCACCGGCCGCGCGAAGACCGTGTAGGAGACCATCGTGCTCACCGGATTGCCCGGGAAGCTCAGTACGGGCACACCGTCGACCACCGTGTACCCCTGCGGTCCACCCGGCTGCACCGCGACGGAACCGAACGTCCCGCCCAGCGGCGCCAGCACTTCTTTGACGACCTCGAAGTCGCCCTTGGACACCCCACCGGAGGTGAACACCACGTCGGCCTTCGCGACAGCCGACCGCAGCACCTGCGCGAAGACGGTCGCGTCGTCGGTGCTGTGGGCGATCTCGAGCACGTCGACGCCGTCGGCGCGCAGGGCGGCGGCGAGGCCGATCCCGTTCGAGTTGTAGATCTGGCCGGGAGCGAGCACCGAACCGGCCGGTCGCAGCTCGTCCCCGGTGGTCAGGCACACCGCACGCAGTCGCGACAGCACCGGCACACTCGGCAGTCCGACGGCGGCCAGCGCGGCGATATGACGCGGCGCGAGCACCGTGCGCGCCCGGGTGACCAGCTCACCCACCCGCACATCGGTACCGGCCTCGCGCACGAATTCCCCACGTGCCCGGCCGCGTTCGACGACGATGCGGTCGGCGCCCGCCTGCACGTCCTCCACCGGAACGACGCAGTCCGCGCCCGGCGGCAGCGGCGCACCCGTCATCACCTTCATCGCCGCGCCCTCGGGCAGCACCTCGGTGCCGGGCCTACCGGCGGCCACTACACCCGCGACCGGCAGCGTCACCGGCGTCACGGCGACATCGGTAGCCCGCACCGCGTACCCGTCCATCGCCGAATTGCGGAAGACCGGCAGATCGATCGGGGAGTTCACATCGGCGGCGAGCACGCGCCCGAGTGCGTCGGGGACCGGCACCTGTTCGGAGGCGCGGTCGGCGAGGTGAGCCAGCAGCGCGGCAACGGTGTCGCGGTACTCGTCCACGCTGCGCGCCGACGCGGTGGCGGGCCGGTGAGTCATGTGCCCAGCCTAATCGTCGTCGCGGTACCCGGTTCGATCGTGTTGCTCACTCTTTCCCGGCCCTAGCGGTGAGCAACGAATCGCCGCACCGGACCCGATGTGACGGCTCCGACGGGTCATACTGGAGGAATGACGCTGGTCGAGATGGGGATCCCCGCTGTGCGCTCGGAGCGGCCGTCTCTCGACGGCAGGCCCGAGACGCCGCTGCTGGTCGACCGATTCGGCCGCGTCGCCCGTGACCTGCGCGTCTCCATCACCGAGAAGTGTTCGCTGCGCTGCACGTACTGCATGCCCGAGGAGGGCCTGCCGCCGATCCCGCGCGAGGAACTGCTCACCGCCGACGAGATCGTGCGGCTGGTCTCCCTCGCCGTGAAGGAACTCGGGGTGCGCGAGGTGCGCTTCACGGGCGGCGAACCGCTGATGCGCCGTGAGCTCGAGCAGATCATCGCGGGCTGCCACGCCGCCGTTCCCGACACGCCGCTGGCGATGACCACCAACGGTGTCGGCCTCGAACATCGGGTGCGCGCCCTCGCCGCTGCAGGCCTGACCAGGGTGAACGTCTCCCTCGACACCGTCGACCGGCTCGACTTCGCCCGCCTGACCCGCCGCGACCGCCTCGAATCGGTCCTCAACGGCATCCGCGCCGCCCGCGACGCGGGCCTCGCACCGGTGAAGGTGAACGCCGTGCTCATGCGCGACAACCTCGCCGGTGCCGCCGACCTGCTGGCCTGGTGCCTGGCCGAGGAATGTGAACTGCGCTTCATCGAGGAAATGCCGCTCGACGCCGACCACGAGTGGGCGCGCGAACAGATGGTGACCGCTGCCGACCTGCTGGACGTCCTCGGCACCCGCTTCACCCTCACGCCCGCCGGCCGCGCCGACCCCTCGGCGCCCGCGGAGAAGTGGCTGGTCGACGGCGGCCCCGCGACCGTCGGCATCATCGCGACGGTGACCCGCAAGTTCTGCGACGCCTGCGACCGCACCCGGCTCACCGCCGACGGCATGCTGCGCTCGTGCCTGTTCAGCGACCAGGAGTTCGACGTGCGCACCGCCCTGCGGGCCGGCGCCGACGACGCGGAGGTCGCCGAGCTGTGGCGCGGCGCGATGTGGCAGAAGTGGGCAGGGCACGGCATCGACGCCGCAGGTTTCGTCCCCCCGGAACGCACGATGGGAGCCATCGGTGGTTGAGGTCCGCTATTTCGCCGCCATCGCCGACGCGGTCGGCAAGAACACCGAAACACTCGACCTCCCCGACGGCGCCACCGTCGCCGACCTACGCACCACCCTCGCCACCACCTACGGTGCCGAGGTGGACACCCTGGTCCGGGTCTGCGCCTTCCTGATCGGCGACGAACTCACCCGCGACCCCGCGGCCATGCTCCGCGACCGAGTGGATGTTCTCCCTCCTTTCGCCGGCGGCTGAACCCGGTCCAGCCATAGATTCGGCCCACCGCCTGGCAGATCGCCGCGAGGGACGACCGGTCTCAGCGATCGCGCCGGCCGGTGTCCCGGACGTGGTCGGCGAAATCCGCGATGCGCGGAGCGATTTCCGGCAGATGGGTCTCCAGGGCGAAATGGCCGGTGTCGAACAGGTGCAGTTCGGCCTGCGGCACGTCTGCGAGGTAGGCGTGGGCGCCGGGCTCGGGGAAGAACGGGTCGTGCCGACCCCAGAGGATCAGGGTGGGTGGTGTGTGCGTCCGCAGCCAGAGCTGCCAGGCGTCATAGCGCTCGAGGTTGCTGTGGTAGTCGAAGGCCAGCGTGAGCTGCGCCTGCTTCCGTCCGGGCGCGTCGAGGAAGTGCTGGTCCAGGGTCCAGGCGGCGGGGTCGAGCACCTGCGGGTCGGAGACACCGGTTTCGTACTGACCTCGGGTGCCGTCCAAGGTCAGCAGCTCGCCGATCATGTCGCGTGATCCGGGGGTTTCCGGGGTCAGCGCGATGAAATCGCGGGCGCCGTCGGACAGGCCATCGGTGTAGGCGTTGGCGTTCTGCACGATCAGTCCGGCGATCCACTCCGGATGACGCTCGGCGATCCGGAAGCCCACCGGCCCACCGAAATCGAAGACGTACATGATGAAGCGGTGCAGGCCGAGGGCCTCGAGGAAGCCTTCGGTGATATCGGCCAGACGATCGAACGAATAGGCGAAATCCTCGGGAGCGGAGGTGTGTCCGAAGCCGGGGTAGTCCGGGGCGATGAGGTGGTACCGGCCGCCGAGGGCATCCATCAACCGGCGGAACTGGTGCGAGGCCGAGGGGAAGCCGTGCAGCAGTACCAGCGTCGGCGCGTCGCTCGGGCCGGTCTCACGGTAGAAGACGCGCACGCCGTCGACCTCGACGAATCGATGTGCGATCACAGGAATCTCGATCACCGTAAACCCTTTCACGGGAATAGAACTCATACGTCTGAACTCGGAGGTGCTGTTCGCCGGGCCTCGCTGATGGGCGAGGCCCGGCGAATCCTGGTCAGTGCTGGTGGTGGCGGACCACCGGCCAGTCGATGTCGGTGTCGACCGCCTTGTTCAGGTAGTTGGTGAACACATTCAGCGCGACACCGGCGATGATCTCGGTGATCTCACCGTCGGTCAGACCCGCGGCCTCGGCTGCCTTGATATCGGCCTCGTCGACACCACCCCGCGTGCGGACCACGGCCGCGGCGAAGACCAGCACGGCCTCGGCTTTCGGGTCCGACGACTGGCCGTGGCGGTTGCGCTCGATCTCCTCGGCGTCGAGCTTGGCGATATTGGCACCGATGTAGCTGTGCGCCGACAGGCAGTAGTCACAGCCGTTCTCCTCGGCCACCAGCAGCGCGATCCGCTCCCTGGTCGCGGCCGACAGCGCGCCGCCGGCCAGCGCGCCGGAGAAACCGAGGTACGCCTCGAGTACGGCGGGGCTGTTGACCATCGCCCTTGTCATGTTCGGGGTAACGCCGAGGGCCTGTTGTACACCGGCGAGCAGATCGGCGGCTTTGCCGGTGGCGGCGTCGGACTGGATGAGCGGCAGGCGAGACATGAGGAAACCTCTTCTTCTGGAACGAACTCGGGGTGAGCGGCGACAGCCGGCGTTCTAACCGTCAATCAATAGTTGAAAGGTTAGTAGGGGGCGTGTTGATTCCCGAATCGCGAAAGTTTCTTAGGAAGTCGCGGGCCGCCGCCGCTCACCTCCGTGAATCCAGAGCTCGCTGACCCGTCCGCCCGCGGACTCGATACGCCAGGGCGGCGCTCCGAGCTGGATGAAGGCGGCGTCGATACCGCGCCGCTCCCGCCGGTGCCCTAGGAACGCGACATCCGCGCGTTTCGAGTTCGCGCGCGGGTCAGCTCGCGACGAGCCCGTCGCGAATCGTCAAGGGGGACAGCCCATGCCGACGCTGAACCCGCTCGGCGCAGTGAGCGCTACTCACTGGACTCATCCCCAGTCGATGGTCCACCGTCGCCAACGAGACGGCCTTCTGCTCGACGACGATGCCGATATCGGCCTAGCGCCACCAGGTGTCGAGGGGAGTCACCGGCACGGTGCGCTTGTGACGGGTGGCGGTGAACAGCGATTCGACGCGCTCGGCGACCTCGTCGCTCACCTCCTTGCCCTCGAGGTAGTCGTCGATCTCGCTGTAGCGCACACCGAGCGCGTCCTCGTCGGGCAGAGCGGGGCGGTCGTCCTCGAGATCGGCGGTCGGCACCTTCGACCAGGTGCTCGGCGGCGCGCCGAGTTCCTGCAGCAGCGCGGCACCCTGACGCTTGGTGAGGCCGGTGAGAGGGGTCAGGTCGACACCGCCGTCGCCGTACTTGGTGAAGAAACCGGTGACCGCCTCGGCGGCGTGGTCGGTGCCGACCACCAGCAGGTTCTCCTGCCCGGCCAGCGCGTACTGGGCGACCATCCGCTCGCGTGCCTTGATATTGCCGCGCACGAAGTCGCGTAGCCGCTCGTGGTCGATGGACCCGGCCACCTCGGCCGACACCGCGTCGACACCGGGGCGCACGTTCACGACGACGCAGCGGTCGGGGTCGATGAAGTTCAGGGCGACCTGCGCGTCGTGCTCGTCGGCCTGCACGCCGTAGGGCAGCCGCACCGCGAGGAAGGTGGCGTCCTTGCCCTCGGCACGCAGCTCCTCGGCGGCCAGCTGGCACAGCCGACCGGCGAGGGTGCTGTCCTGCCCGCCGCTGATACCGAGCACGAAACCCTTCGCGGGGGTGGTGCTCAGGTACTCCTTGAGGAAGTCGACGCGCCTGCGGACCTCCTGCTTCGGTTCGATCTCGGGCTGCACACCCAATTCGGCAATGATCTGTTCACGCAGTGTCCCCATGCCGTCTCACTCTACTTGGGCGACAGGCGAAACAACCCGGCGAACGAACCATTCCCAGTTGTCGCCGATCTGTGCGCGGGTGTAGCCGAGCTCCTCCATCTGATGCAGGACCAGCGCCGCCGAGAGCGTGGCGAGCAGGCCGTCGGCGATCAGGGCGAGCTCGCCGCGCACCCCGGCCGCGCGCAACAGCAGCACGATGTGGGCGCGGTGCAGCGCGTAGGGGCCGTCGCCGAAGCGGCCCTTCTCCTCGGCGGCGCGGTGCAGGTCGCCCTCGAGTTCGATATCGAGCAGCCGGGTTCGGCCGAAGGCGATCAGCCGGTCGATCGGCTCGGCCTCGGGTCCGAGCGGGCCTGGTCCGAACATGAAGGCCGTCTGGAACTTCTGTTCGGAGTGGTCGAGCAGGGCCAGCATCAGCCCCGAGCGGTTGCCGAAGCGGCGGAACACCGTGCCCTTGCCCACGCCCGCGCGCTTGGCGAGCGCGTCCATGGTGAGTCCGGCGACGCCGTGCTCGCGCACCAGCTGCTGGGCCGCGTCGAGCAGCAGGGCTCGGTTGCGGGCCGCGTCGGCGCGCTCGGCCGGTTCGGCAGTGAGGGACGACGGTTGCCCGATCCGCAGCACGCCGGGCTCGTCCGACCTCGGTGTGCTGTAGCTCACGCTGCTCACACGCCCCTCCGGGGAAGTATTCGGACCGCGGTCCGGTTATTGTCGGATGAAACTTGGATCTTTCCACTGAGTACACCAGGAGTCGTCATGAGCGAGACCCGCATCCTTACTCTGGTCGGCAGCCTGCGCGCCGGTTCGATCAACCGCCGCCTCGCCGAGGCCGCCGCGCAGACCGCGCCCGAGGGCGTCGACATCGCCATCTACGAGGGTCTCGCCGAGATCCCGTTCTACAACGAGGACCTCGACGTCCCCGGTTCCGTGCCCGCCACCGCGCAGGCGCTGCGCGACGCCGTGGCCGCCGCCGACGCCGTCCTGCTTGTCACGCCCGAGTACAACGGCACCCTGCCTGCCGTGCTGAAGAACGCCATCGACTGGGCCTCGCGTCCCTATGGTGCCGGTTCGATCAAGGGCAAGCCGGTCGCCGTGGTGAGTGCCTCGATCAGCGCGCGTGCCGCCGAGTGGGCGCACGGCGACGCGGTGAAGTCCGTGGGCGTCGCGGGTGGTGTGGTCGTGGAGTCGGCCACCGTGCGGTTCGGCACCATCGGTGAGCGGTTCGCCCAGGTGCACCCGAGTGAGGACGCCGAGGCGCTGACCCAGCTCGGTGCCGCGGTGCACGAGCTGGTCGCCGCCGCGAACGGCGCGCGCGTCAGCGCGTAAGCTGACAGCGCTCCCGACGAGCGCCGCATCGACACGGTCGATGCGGCGCTCTTTCGTTGTCGAGCCGGTTTGCTGAAGACTCGCCGGTAGGCGAAATCGTGATCTGAACCACTGTTTCGGCTGCTCGCCGCCGGTGCGTCCTGGTACTTACCCGGTGGAAATTACATCTGTGCGACTCGCAACCCCTTGTGTTGTTCCCATCTGTCGGCCACTAGGTGTAGTGTCTTCGGTACTGGAACACGGTGTGAAGCCACTACTGATCGGGCCCAAGGGAAGGGGTTACGAGCAGGGCTTTCTTCGCCAGATCCAGGAGTTTGCGCAGCATCACCGTTCGTGCACTGCATACGGATCACAAGCTGTGGATCAGGCATAGGAGAGAGGGACTCTAATGACCGTCACCGTGTACACCAAGCCCGCTTGCGTTCAGTGCAATGCCACCTACAAGGCGCTCGACAAGGTCGGGGTGGAGTACGACGTCATCGACATCTCGGAGAACGCCGAGGCGCGCGACTACGTCATGGCGCTCGGTTACCTGCAGGCGCCCGTCGTCGTCGCGGGCGAGGATCACTGGTCGGGCTTCCGTCCCGACCGCATCAAGTCGCTCGCCGTCGCGGCCGCCTAGGACTTCGCTCGGAAGGAGCCGCGATGCCCGAACGGACGACTCCGGGCGGGCTGGTCTACTTCTCCAGCGCTTCGGAGAACACTCACCGTTTCGTCGAGAAGCTGGGTCTCCCGGCTACTCGACTACCACTGCACACCGCTGATTCGCTGCGCGTCGACGAACCCTACGTGTTGATCACCCCCACCTACGGTGGTGGTCGGCACGTCATGGGTGAGCAACGGTCCGACAAGGACCTCGTACCGCGGCAGGTCGCCAAGTTCCTCAACGACCCGCACAACCGTGCCCTGCTGCGCGGTGTGATCGCGGCCGGTAACACGAACTTCGGTGAAACCTACTGTGCTGCAGGCGATGTCATCTCGCGCAAATGCGGGGTGCCGTACCTGTATCGCTTCGAACTGATGGGAACCGCTGAGGACGTCGCGCGCGTCCGAGAGGGATTGGGATTGTTTTGGCAACAGCAACCACAGCACCGGCAGGCAAGTCAGCCCGTCTAGAGCGGTCGGCGGTGCGGCCCGACGCCGCGGGCGAGGTGATGGACTACCACGCCCTCAACGCCATGCTGAACCTGTACGGCCCCGACGGCGAGATCCAGTTCGACAAGGACCGCGAGGCCGCGCACCAGTACTTCTTGCAGCACGTCAACCAGAACACCGTCTTCTTCCACAACCTGGACGAGAAGCTGGACTATCTGGTCAAGGAGAACTACTACGAGCCCGAGGTGCTCGACCAGTACAGCCGCGGATTCGTCAAGCAGCTGTTCCAGCAGGCCTACGCCAAGAAGTTCCGGTTCCCCACCTTCCTCGGCGCGTTCAAGTACTACACCTCCTACACCCTCAAGACCTTCGACGGTAAGCGCTACCTCGAGCGGTTCGAGGACCGTGTCTGCATGGTCGCGCTGACCCTGGCCGCCGGCGACGAGACGCTGGCGAGCAAGCTGGTCGACGAGATCATCGACGGCCGTTTCCAGCCGGCCACCCCGACGTTCCTGAATTCCGGCAAGAAGCAGCGCGGCGAGCCCGTGTCCTGCTTCCTGCTGCGCATCGAGGACAACATGGAGTCCATCGGGCGCTCCATCAACTCCGCGCTGCAGCTGTCCAAGCGCGGTGGCGGTGTGGCCTTGTTGCTGAGCAACATTCGCGAGCACGGCGCGCCGATCAAGAAGATCGAGAACCAGAGCTCGGGTGTCATCCCGATCATGAAGCTGCTAGAGGACTCGTTCTCCTACGCCAACCAGCTGGGCGCGCGACAGGGCGCGGGCGCGGTGTACCTGCACGCGCACCACCCCGACATCTACCGCTTCCTCGACACCAAGCGCGAGAACGCCGACGAGAAGATCCGCATCAAGACCCTCTCGCTCGGCGTGGTGATCCCCGATATCACCTTCGAGCTGGCGAAGAAGAACGAGGACATGTACCTGTTCTCGCCGTACGACGTCGAGCGCATCTACGGCAAGCCGTTCGCCGATATCGACGTCACCGAGAAGTACTACGAGATGGTCGACGACAAGCGCATCCGCAAGTCGAAGATCAAGGCGCGCGAGTTCTTCCAGACCATCGCCGAGCTGCAGTTCGAGTCGGGCTACCCGTACATCATGTTCGAGGACACGGTGAACCGGGCCAACCCGATCAAGGGCAAGATCACCCACTCGAACCTGTGCTCGGAGATCCTGCAGGTCTCCACCCCGTCGGAGTTCAACGACGACCTCTCGTACTCCAAGGTCGGCAAGGACATCTCCTGCAACCTGGGTTCGCTCAATATCGCCAAGGCGATGGACTCGCCCGATTTCGGGCAGACCATCGAGACCTCGATCCGCGCGCTCACCGCGGTGTCGGATCAGACCCACATCTACTCGGTGCCCTCGATCGAGCAGGGCAACAACGAGTCGCACGCCATCGGCCTGGGCCAGATGAACCTGCACGGGTACCTGGCGCGCGAGCGGGTGCACTACGGGTCCGAAGAGGGCATCGACTTCACCAACATGTACTTCTACACCGTGGTCTACCACGCGATCCGGGCGTCGAACCTGATCGCCAAGGAGCGCGGTACCGCGTTCGGTGGCTTCGCCGAGTCGAAGTACGCCAGCGGTGAGTACTTCGACAAGTACACCGATCAGGTGTGGGAGCCCAAGACCGACAAGGTTCGTCAGCTCTTCGCCGACGCGGGCGTGCGCATCCCCACCCAGGACGACTGGCGTGAGCTGAAGGCCTCGGTGCAGGAATTCGGCATCTACAACCAGAACCTGCAGGCGGTGCCGCCGACCGGCTCGATCTCCTACATCAACCACTCCACCAGCTCGATCCACCCGGTGGCATCGAAGATCGAGATCCGCAAGGAAGGCAAGATCGGCCGCGTCTACTACCCGGCCCCGTACCTCACCAACGACAACCTGGAGTACTACCAGGACGCGTACGAGATCGGCTACGAGAAAATCATCGACACCTACGCCGCAGCCACCCAGCACGTGGACCAGGGCCTGTCGCTGACGCTGTTCTTCAAGGACACCGCCACCACCCGCGACCTGAACAAGGCTCAGATCTACGCCTGGCGCAAGGGAATCAAGACCCTCTACTACATCCGCCTGCGGCAGATGGCCCTCGAGGGGACTGAAGTGGAGAACTGCGTCAGCTGCATGTTGTAAGTCTTGGCCGACGACCTCGGTGCGGGTGATCCGCGCCGAGGTCGTTCGTCGTGACCGGCCTCAGCCGAAGAAGTCGAAGCAGGCCCAGCCGCCTCGGAACCACTGGATTATCAGCTGTCCGAGCGAGGGGCGGGTGCCGTCGGCGTGGCGCAGGCTGAGGCCGAACGAGCATTTGCCGATGGTGGTGCCGGCCAGGTGCTGGACGATCGTGCGGTGCGTGAACGAGGCTCCGAGCCAGGCGAGCAGGCCGTAGAGGACGCCGGTCGGGCCCTGGACGAGGTGCCAGGTGGTGAGGCCGATCGCGGCGTGCAGGGCCATGTCGATGAGGAAGGCGGGGATCACGCCGGTCTCCGAACCCGTGGACGTGCGTCCGGTGAGGGGGAATTCGTCCTGCGCGATCGTCGTCTCCGGGACGTAGGTCGATCGTCCGTCGCGCTCGTAGCTGCCGTTCCTCGTCGCGTGCCGGGGCGGTGCTGCGTTGGTCATGCGCCACAGATTGCTCGACTCCGCTTAACAAGAACCGTGTGACGACCTTGGTGACGATCTCTTGTGCCGCAGCCACGCTCAGGTTATTAGTCGATGTGACTAATACTGATGCGGGGGATGACCGTGCTCGATCTGATAGCTGCCTTGCAGGAACCGCTGTTCACGCTGCTCGGCACGCCGGTGAGCTGGACCGAGGTGCTCGGATTCGGTAGCGGTGCGCTGTGTGTCTGGCTGGTGGCTCGCCAGCACATCGCGAACTGGCCGATCGGCATCGCCAACAATGTGTTCTTCATCCTGCTGTTCACCCAGGCCGGGTTGTTCGCCGATGCCGGGTTGCAGGTGGTGTTCATCGCGCTGGCCGTCTACGGGTGGTGGACCTGGGCCAACGGGGCGCCTCGGAGTGAGCGGCTGCCCGTTCGCAGAACCACCCGCACCGAATGGCTCGCGCTCGGCGTGTGCGGTGTGCTCGGCACCGCGGCGATCACCGTATTGCTCGACACCGCAACCGAATCGACGGTGCCGTTCTGGGACGCGCTCACCACCGTGCTGTCGCTGATGGCCACTTACGGGCAGTGCCGCAAACGCCTCGAGTCGTGGTGGTTGTGGATCGCGGCCGATGTCGTCTACATCCCCCTCTACGTCTACAAAGACCTCTATCTCACCGCGATCCTGTACTGCGGGTTCCTCGCGCTGTGTGTGCGCGGGCTGATCGCCTGGCGGTGGGATGTACGCGCGGAACCGGCGGTTGTGGCGGTATGAGCACCATGAATGCGACTGTCGGGCAAACAGATTCCGCACGCAGGTTCGCGCACGGTCTGGTGTTGGGCAAGTTCTATCCGCCGCATGCGGGACACCATCATCTGGTGCGCACCGCAGCCGCACGCTGTGACCGGCTGACGGTGCTGGTCTGCGCCGCCTCGGTGGAGTCGATCCCGCTCGCCGACCGGGTGGCGTGGATGCGTGAAATACACTCAGAGCCCGGCATTTCCGTTGTAGGCGCCGTCGACGACATACCCATGGACCTCACCGATCCGCGGGTCTGGGACGCGCACATGGCGGTGTTCCGTGCCGCCGTCCCCGAGCCGGTCGACGCCGTGTTCACCTCGGAGACCTACGGCGACGAGCTGGCCCGCCGCTTCGGCGCCCAGCCGATCAGCATCGACCCGCAGCGCCGCCGGTACCCGATCTCGGCCACAGCGATCCGACGGGATCCGGTGGCGCACTGGGCGTTTCTCGCTCCACCGGTGCGTGCCGCGCTCACCAGACGCGTGGTCGTGCTCGGTGCCGAGTCCACTGGTACGACGACCATGGCCGAGGCCCTCGCCGAACATTACGGCGCCCCCTGGGTTCCGGAATACGGCCGCGAATACAGCGAGCGCAAACTCGCCGCTCTCGGCCCCTCCGCCCACTGGTCCCAGGTCGAATTCACCTCCGACGAGTTCCCACTGATCGCCGCCCGCCAACAAGAACGCGAAGACCGCGCCGCCCGCGAGTCGGGCCCCGTACTCTTCTGCGACACCGACGCTTTCGCCACCGAAATCTGGCACGAGCGCTACCTCGGCGTCCCCCACCCGACCCTGCACACACCCCCACGTCAGCACCTCTGGCTGCTCACCGACCACGCCGACGTCCCCTTCGAAGACGACGGCCTCCGCGACGGCGAACACCTACGCCCCTGGATGACCGAACGCTTCCACACCGAACTCACCCGAACCGGCCGACGATTCACCGCCCTGACGGGCTCCCATCACGAACGCCTCACCGCCGCCATAGCCGCCGTCGACCAACTCCTCTCCGAGGGCTGGTCTTTCGCCGACCCCCTCCCGGAGAAGCGCTGAAACCTGAGGAGAGTGAACGCCAGGGCGGTGGCGGTGGTGTGTCGGGCTCTAGCCGAACCAGGCCAGCATCTCGAGGGCGGCGCCGAGGCCACGGAACCACTCCTTGATCAGTCGTCCGAGGGTGGGGTAGGTGCCGTCGGTGTAGCGCATGCGGAGGCCGAAGACGGCCTTTCCCAGGGTTGCTCGGGTGAGGCGTTGGATGACGGTGCGGTGTAGGAACGATGCGGTGAGCCAGGCGAGTAGGCCGTAGAGCAGCGATATCGAGCCGGGGACGGCGAACCATGTGGCGGCGCCGATCGCGAGGTGCAGCGACATGTCCAACGGGAACGCGAACCACATCCTGGTGGTGCTGCCGGCCGAATCCTTCGCCAGCAGCGGCCATTCCGCGTCGCGGTCCGGTTCGGCGGGCACCGCCGGGACGAAGACCAGCCGACCGTCGCTGTCCCGCTCGTATCTGGCGCTGAGAAGCTTGGTCTCTTTCCGCATGTCCACCGAGTCGCTCATGTCGGCAACGTAGGTGGGGGCGCTTAACGGGAACCGTTGATCATGCCAATACTGCTGCCGGACCAGGTCGAGCTCTCAGTCGACCTGGACTTCGGCGGTCGGCAGCGAATCACCTTGGTGGGCAGGGGCTTTGCTCTCGGCCATCCGCCAGATCTCCCGACCGGTGAGTTCCGGGAACGCGGTGCTGAGGAGGACGGCGGTGGCGAAGCGGTCGCGGGCGCGGGTGTCGAGGATGGAGTCCGCGTGGCGGAGGGCTTCGGCGCGGGCGGCGGTGGTGGCGATGCGCTCGGCGAACTTGTCGGCGCGGGTGCTCGCTCCGCGCGACTGCCAGAACAGCAGGGCGCTGGCCGCGCCGGGCAGCAGACCCGCGGCCACGGTGGCGAGCCCTTGCGGATCGCTCGGGTCGTCGCCGATCAGGCCGTACATCACCACGCCGATCGCGATCACGCCGCATACCAGCGAGGCGATGGTCGCCAGCCGCTGCTGCTGGAGCGCGCTGTGATGATGCTCGATGTCGAGGGCCGAGCGCTCGCGTGCGGCGGTTTCGAGCCAGTCGGCCTCGGCCTTCGGTTCCGCGGTGTCCTCGGTGATCGTTCTGCTCAGTTGCTGGACGCGGACACGCGAGCGGCGCGCGTCGAGGAGTTGCAGCGCGGCCGCGTAGGCGGCGCCCAAAGTAGTAGAACCCGCCGCCAATAGTTCGACGGGCATGGTGGCACTCATCGTCCGATTCCCCTTCCCGACCCGCCGAGGGGCAGGCCCGGCAGTGATCCTACGTCGCCACCCACCGGAAGTTCGGAGTCGGAAAGCCCGCTGTGGAAGCAAGATTCGGCAGAAGCTGCAGTGCCGAGAAGATTCGAAAGACGGAGGACCGTACGGATCTGCCACAACCCGGATGGTCGGCAGTGGTGACCGCGACAGTATCGGGCGACGCGGGGTCGGATCAGGACAATCGCTTGGTAGCTTGGGCGCGTTTGTGAGGCAGTGGAAGGGACCTGGAATGCGCCGGTTGTCGACGATTGGCCTGGGGATCGTGGTGGCGGGCACGGTCGCCGGATGTTCCGGGGACGACCCGGCGGCGAAGGCGCTGTTCGAGCCGTGCGCGGGCGTGGGGGAGCAGGCGCTGACGCAGGCGGGAGTCGACCCGGCGTCGCGAGTCCCCGCCGGGTCGGCGGAGGCGGGATGGCAGACGTGCGCGTGGGACGGTGCGACCGCTTCGTTGCGGGTGTACTCGGCGGATCGTTCGCTCGAGGAGTTCGAGGCCGAGGCCGGTCCCGGCAACTTCTACGACATCACGGTCGCCGGGCGTGCGGGACGCAAGCTGGTCGACTCGGCGTCGCTGACCACGGTGTGCGATGTCGCCTTCGGCGCCGAACAGGGAGTGGTACGCATGATCGTGGTGACCAACCCGGGCCAGCCCGCGCCGGATGCCTGCGCGACGCTGACCCGGATGGGAGAGTCGATCGTTCCCGCCCTACCCGCCTAGCGCGGGAATCACCTCGCGCTCGAACAGTTCGATACCGGAGGTGTCGTAGGCGGCTTCGGGGAAGTTGAGGATGGCGTAGCCGAGGCCGAGATCCTTGACGGCGCCCAGCCGTTCGGCGATCTGCTCGGGCGTGCCGGTGGCGGCGCTGCTCGCGAAATTGTCGGTGACGTAGGTCTTGGCCGCATCGGCCCCGAGGAAGGGCGTGTAGCGGTCGATGATGAGCGAGAGACGTTCCTGCACTTCGGTTTCCGTGCTGCCCACTACGGCGTTGAAGTTGGAGCTGCGGGTGATGGCGGTGAAGTCGGTGCCCACCTCGGCGCAGTGTTCGCGCAGGATTTCGGACTTGCGGATGAACTCGTCGGGGACGGCGCTGAAGTTGGTGTAGTTCGCGTACTTCGCGGCGATGCGCAGCGTCTTCTTCTCCCCGCCGCCGGCGACCCAGATGGGAATCCCGTTCTCCTGCAACGGACGTGGGTGCACGATGGCGCCGTCGACCTGGTAGTACCTGCCGTCGAGGGTGGCTCGCCCGGTCCGCCATGCCTGACGGAAGATCTGCACGCCCTCGTCGAGGCGGCCCAGGCGTTCACCGGCGGGCGGGAAGCCGTAACCGTAAGCGCGCCACTCGTGTTCGTACCAGCCCGCGCCGATCCCCATCTCCACCCGGCCACCCGAGATCAGGTCGACCGTCGCGGCGACCTTGGCCAGATAGGCGGGGTTGCGGTAGCTCATGGCCGTACACATCTGCCCCAGCCGCACCCGGCTGGTCGAGGCGGCGAAGGCCGACATCAGCGACCACGCCTCGTGGGTCGCCTCGTCGGTGGGCACCGGGGTGGTGTGGAAGTGGTCGTACACCCAGATCGACTCCCACACGCCCCCGCTGTCGAACCGCTCGGCCAGTTCGCGCATCACCGCCCACTGATCGGCCGGTTCGATGTCGACCAGGTCGAGCCGCCAGCCCTGGGGGACGAAGATGCCGAAGCGCACAGGTTTCTCCTCAGTGTGTTGACAACCGATGTCGCCGCGCCACGCACCGCGGCTTCCGGTCTCCACTGTTCCCACTGCCGCCCACTCCGGCAACTATTGTGCGCGCGCCGCGCCGAATCCCCGACCGGCGGTTTTCGCCCGCGACCGTCCGCTCAGGCGTTCGGGTCGCCGTAGGAGGCGGCGATGTCCTTGGAGCTGGGCCACCGGCTGTAGGTGGGTGACTGCGGCCAGCCTTCGGGGCTGTCCTGCCACTCCTCCTGGCGTCCGTAGGGCAGGGCGTCGATCAGGCCGAAGGTGTAGGCGAGTTGTTCGGTGCCGCGACCGTCGGTGTGCCAGCTGCGGTAGACCGTGTCACCGTCGCGCAGGAAGGTGTTCACCGCGAAGCCTGCCCCGGGGCCCGCGCCCATATCGGCGCCGAAGGGGCTGTCGGCGGTGGAGTACCAGGTCATGGTGTTGCCGACGCGGCGCTTGTAGGCGAGCACCTCGTCGATGGGGCCCTGGGTGACGATGACGAACCGCGCGTCGTAGGCGTCGAGGAAATCGAGCCGCGCGTACTGGGAGGTGAGCCCGGTGCAGCCGGGGCACTGCCAGGTGTTCCCCGGCGTCCACATGTGGTGGTAGGTGATGAGCTGGGTGCGCCCGTCGAACACCTCGGCGAGCGAAACATCGCTGCCGTCTTCGGCTTTGAGCGTGTAGTGGGGCAGGCGGACGGCGGGCAGCCTGCGTCGCTGGGCGGCGATGGCGTCGAGTTCGCGGGTGGCGGCTTTCTCGCGGACGCGAAGGGCGTCGAGTTCGGCTTGCCAGGTGTCGTGGTCGACGACGTTCGGGAGTGCGGTCATGGGTACGGCTCCGATGTGTACGGTGTGCACATTTGATATGTTCACACCATATACTTCGCGGAAAGGGTGTACAAGGGTTGGCGTATCACCACGGCGATCTCGCGGCCGCACTGCTCGCGGCCGGCTTGGAACTCACCCGGTCCGGTGGGCCCGACGCGCTGACCATCCGGGAAGTCACCCGTCGCGTCGGGGTCACGCCCAATGCCGCCTACCGGCACTTTCCCGACCGCAAGGCGCTGCTCGACGCGGTGTCGTCGGCGATCCAGGCCGACATGGCGGCGCGCATGGCGACCGACCGCGTACCCGCGGGGCCACGGGAAGGCCTGCGCGCCGTCGGACTCGGCTACATCGCGTTCGCGCTCGCCGAGCCGGGCTGGTTCGCCGTCGCGTTCTTCGGCGCGGGAGACACCTCGCCCGCCGCGATCGCCGACTCACCTCCCTACCTGGCCCTCGCCGAGACGCTCGACATGATGGTTCACATCGGCGACCTCGCCCCGTCGGCGCGCGAGGCCGCCACGTGGAGCTGCTGGTCGACGGTGCACGGCTTCGCCGAACTGGCCTTGCGTGGACCGCTGCGCCACGTGGACGGCGCGAAGGTCTGGCAGTTCGCCGAACAGGCGGTGGACACCGTCGTCGCGGGATTGCCCACCCATGGTGTGACAGAGGCCACTGTGACCAGTGGTACGACGGCGTAAAGATGAAACGACCAGTCCTCGCATGTATCCTTCGGGGAGAAGTGTGGGCACAGGGCCCGCGGTGACGACGAGGAGGTGGTGTTGCCATGCGCAGCGAACCCCCTAGTCGAAGGCCGCGCGGCGTCGCCCCTTCGCTCTCGCACTGAAACCAGCCGATTCTGCTGCGGTGGTGCGTGATGGTCGTGGTGGCGGACGCCCGCGGTAATCCTCGCCGTCTCCCGAAACCATCTCGGCGCATGTACCTACCTCTGCCGTAGGCATGCGCGTTGTCGCGCCAGAGGACTGTCCCATGTCGCAGATCGATCTCGTCGAAGCACGTCACGTACCTGTCGAAGCCGTCGCGCACGAACCGAATCCTGTTGTGGCCGAGGATCATTCGGTGACCGAGGCCTTGGCGATCCTGTCGGAGTCGGTGCGCGACATCGTCGAGACCCACCGCGTGAACAGCGCGATGGACTGGCTCGACAACCGTCCGCCGCACGTCATCGCCGACGCGCTGGCCCGCATGGACGCCGTGCAGGCCGGGGTGGTGTTCCGGCTGCTCGACAAGGACCGCGCCATCACGGTTTTCGAGGAACTCGAGCCGGTCGACCAGCAGCAGATCCTGCAGGGACTGCGCGAGAAGAGCTTTCGCGATCTGGTCGAGGCGATGGACCCCGACGACCGCGCCCGCATGCTGCACGAGGCGCCCGCCAAGGTCGCCAAGAAGGTGCTCGAGGGGCTGAGCCCCCGCGAGCGCCGGATGACCGCCGCCCTGCTCGGCTACCCGGAGGGGTCGGTCGGTCACTACATGACGCCGGAAGTCGTTGCGCTGCCGGGTAATCTGACCGTCGCCCAGGCGCTGGCCTTGGTGCGTGCCAAGGGCGCCAACGCCGAAACGGTGTACACCCTGCCCGTGGTCGACCGCGGGCGCAGGCTCACCGGCATCGTGGAACTGCGCGAGCTGGTGCTGCACGCGCCCGAGGCGATGGTGTCGGAACTGGTTGTCACCGAACCGCCGTTCGTGCGTGCCACCGATTCCGCCGAGAAGGCGGCGCGCTTGATGAGCTCGACCAACGAGATCAACCTGGTCGTCGTCGACAGCGAGGACCGGGTGGTCGGACTGCTCACCATCGATGACGCGATGGAGGTGCTCGAGGCCGCCGACAGCGAGGACGTGGCCAAGCAGGCCGGTTCGGCGCCGTGGGAAGGCCACTACATGGCCGCCAAGGTGTTCCAGCTGGCGCGCTACCGGGCACTGTGGCTGATGCTGCTGCTGTTCGCGGCCACGCTCACGGTGAGCGTCACCGACATCTTCGCCACCACCCTCGAGCAGGCGGCCAGCCTGGCGCTGTTCATTCCGCTGCTCATCGGGGCGGGTGGCAACGCCGGCGCGCAGGCGGCCACGGCGTGTGTGCGTGCGCTGGCCGTCGGCGAGGTGCGGGTGTCTGATCTGTTCAAGGTGATCTGGCGCGAATGCCGGGTCGGCCTGGTGCTCGGGAGCATGCTGGCCGCGGCGGGCCTGTTGATCGGCACCGTGTTCGTCGGCCCCAAGATCGCCGTCGTCGTGGCTGTCACACTGGTGCTCATCTGCGGTTGGGCCGCGACCATCGGCGGCACGATGCCTTTGCTGGCCAAGAAGTTCCGCATCGACCCGGCTGTCGTATCGGCGCCGATGGTGACGACACTCGTCGACGCCACCGGGCTGATCATCTACTTCACCACCGCGAAACTCGTTCTGGGCATCTGAGTTTCAGCGGGGTGGAAACAGGGTGAGGGCCGCCGCCATCACGTCCCTCGCGACATCGTCGGTGGCGGCGACCACCTCGACGATGGGGATCCGCCGTCCGAAAACCGTTGATTCAGGTGGCAATTCGGGCCCGACGGCGGCGGTGTAGATAGGAATCGAGCTGTCGTACACCGAGACCGAACGGTGCACGGTCCGCCCGTCGATGTGCTCTTCCGTGCTGTTGGCCGCCAGGTATTCCGGCACCCGGTACTCGTAGCCGACCGTGATCCGTTGTCCCCGGTAGCCGAACAGGCACTGGGTGAGTCGCTGTTCGTCGTCGTGCAGCGTGCCGACGAGTTTCGTGCGGACCGCGCACGGGTCGGCACCGAGCAGCACCGTCGGCACGGTGTCGGGGGAGGTGCCCTGGGCCGGCGACTCCCGCCACCGCTGCACCATCCCCGGCACCAGTTCGTCGGCGATGGTGCACGGGTTGGTCCCCGGGCGCGAGGACAGGCCGAGGTAGAACGCCGCCCCCGCCGGGAAATGCGCGGTGACGCCGCAGGATCGGGGCTCACCGGCGTCTCGGTCGGGAACGAGGCGCACGGTCACATCGCCGATCTGGCTGGTCCTGCCGCGTCCGCCCGCGGTCAGGCCGGGCAGCAGTGTCGCGTGCCAGGTCAGGGTGGTGCCTTCGCCAGGGGAATCGCTGTGCAGCACCGCCCGGCACGAATCCAGGCCGACGGTGACGCTCTCGATCGAACCCAGCGGTTCGAGCGCCTCGCGCGGCAAGATCGCGCACACATCCACCTGCCGGGTCGCCTGGGCGACCTTCTCGCGTTCGGCTTGGTCACGCGGCACCTGCGACCAGAACTCCGGTGGCGGCGCCGGGACCACCGGCGGTGGCGGCGCGGTCGCGGACGGGTCGCTCTCGTCGTCACCGCAGCCGACGCAAACGAGTAATGCCACCGCGGCGAACGCGATCCTGCGCACCATCGTCACCCCTGTTCTCGAACGCGAGCCGAAACCGGTAACTGGTCATCGAGTCTGCCCGCGGTGGCAATCGTGGGGCAAACGTTGCCGTGAGTCGTACCCAGAACGTTGTCAGGTGGTCGCTTCGCGCAAGGCGGTAGCCGCGTGTTCCCGGAGCCAGGCGTGAGCGGGATCGTTGTCGTAGCGGCGGTGCCAGGACAGGTACAGGGGGATCTCGGGCATGGCCAGTGGTAACGGCCGGGTGCGCAGGTCGAGGTCGCGTAGCAGTGGCCGGCTGGTGCGTTCGGGGACGGCGAGCACGTAGTCGTGGTCGGCGACGAACCGCAGTGCCGTCGCGATGGTCGGGGTGGCAGCGGCGACCCGGCGGGTCAGTCCGTCGGCTTCCAGAGCGTCGTCGATGGGATCGCGCAGTCGTCCGCGGCGCGACACCGTGAGATGCTCGGCCGCTGCGTAATCCGCCGAGGACAGCGGGCCGTCGGCGAGCGGGTGGTCGGACCGCAGCACCAGGACGAGCCGGTCGTGACCGACGATCCGGTGCCGGAACTCCGGCGACGAAGGCGCACTTGCCCCGGCCTCGAGGTCGATATCGCCGCGGCGTGGATCGCGCGCATCGGTCGCGGCCTCGGCGAGGAAGCGCAGGTGGACGCCGGGTGCTTCGGTGCGCAGGGCACCGAGCAGCGGCGGTCCGGCCACTGCGGCGAGCACGTCGTGCCATTTCAGGATGAAGGTGCGTTCGAGACGGGCCGGGTCGACGCCGGTATCGGGGGTGAGCAGTTCGGCGGCTTGCTGGACCAGGTCGTGCACCCGCGCGCGTAAGGCGAGTGCGCGCGGCGTCGGTGTCATGGTGCGACCGGTGCGCACCAGGATTTGATCGCCGGTGGCGCGGCGAATACGGCCGAGGGTGCGGCTCATTGCCGGTGCCGACACGTGCAGGCGCGCGGCGGCCTCGGTGACGCTGCCCTCCTCGAGCAGGGCGTCGAGCGCGATCAGCAGATTCAAATCCAATTGCATGTGGGTTAATCCAGACGTAAGTAGCTTGCACTTGTAGTCAATGATGTACCGGATTAGCGTAAAAGCCGAGCCGAAACGCACAAGGCTCGAATTACCTTCTCCCCATTGCCTTTTCAGGAGTAGCCATGAACGTCTCCACCGAACTCGACACCGTACCGACTTCCGTGGTCGCCGCCGTCACCACTGCGGGCGACGCGCTGCGTGAGCGCTTCGATCCGGCTGCCCGCCCCACCGACCTCGACACCCTCGTACGTGCCATCCACGCCAACGACGAGGCGATCGCGCCGATCCTGATGGAACCGCTGCTCGCGGCGCGGCCAGGATCCCGCTGGGCCGAGGACGAACTGGCCGGCGGCGCCCTTCCCCCGGGCGAATGGTGGGTGGTCGACACCGCCGAGGGCAATATCAACCACATCCACGGAATGCGCGAATGGGCCGTGACCGCCGCGCTCGTCAGCGACAACGTTCCGGTGCTCACGGCGATCTACGTTCCGCTCACCGGCGACATCTACACCGCTGTGCGCGGCGGTGGTGCTCGGCTCAACGGCGAGCCCCTTCAGGTATCGGCCAAGACCGAGCTCACGGCCGCCCTGGTCGGTACCGGGCAGGCCAAGCCCGGTGAGGAGCCCGCAGCGCTGCGGCGGATGGGCGAGTCGGTGACCGCCATGCTCACCAGTGCCCTGGTGGTGCGGGTCTCGGTGCCCGCGACCATGCAGCTCATCCATGTCGCGGCCGGTCGGATGGACGCGTTCTGGCAGTTCTCCGATGTCCGTTCGGGTCTGCTGCCGGGCGCGCTGCTGGTCGCCGAGGCGGGCGGCGCGGTCACCGATACCGAAGGCCGGCCGTGGAGTCTGGCTTCCGCCGACTTCCTCGCCGCCGCCCCCGGCCTGCACACGCAGGTCGTCGACGTCCTCAACTGACCCGCGAAACCGGAGAACCATCATGAAGATCGCTGTACTCGGCGCCACCGGACAGACCGGACGGTTGCTCGACACGTGCGCACTGGAGCGCGGTCACGAGGTCGTCGCCCTTGCGCGCAGGCCAGACCAGATCGAAGCCCGCCCCGGCTTGCGGGTGGTGCGGGCCGATGTCGCCGAACCGGGGAGTGTCCCCGCCGCGGTGCGCGGCGCCGACGCCATTCTGAGCGGGCTCGGCGTCACCAAGAAACAGGACCCCGCGATCCTGGTCGACGGCGCATTGCAGATCGCCGCGGCCGCGCCACGGGTCGTCTGGCTCACCTCGCTCGGCATGGGTGCTACCGAAGGGGCGCTCGGCACCGTCAGCGGTGCGTTGCTGAAGCGGTTGCTCCGCCATGAATGGGAAGTCAAACACATTGCGGGTCAAGCTATCCGGAATGCGGGCGGAACCACCGTCTATGCCGGGCCGCTCACCGGCAAACCCTACGACGGCAGCGGGCGGCTGATCCGGGCGGACGAGTACCGGTCGCGGATGCTGCCGCCCACCGCGCCCCGTGCGGGTATCGCGGCGCTCATGGTCGCCGAAGCTGAAGCGCCGCGGTTCGCCGATACCGATACCGTCGCGCTGTTCGGCGGTCGCTGATCTGTGAGCGTCCACCGGCCACGGACCGGTGGACGCTCGTCACGGCAGCAGTGGCAGCGCCTCGCGGATCACCTTCTCGGCGACCGACGAGTCGGCGGTGACCGACACCTTCGGCACACGCGGGCCGAGCAGCGCGTCGGTCGGGCCCGGAGTCAGCGCCGGGCCGACGACGGCGGAAAGGGAGGTGATGGACGAGGACGCGGTTTCCGGTTCGAACCGGAACACCTGGCGGTTTCCCACGGTGAAGACGGGGGTGTCGTCGGTGATGGACCGTTCGGAGCCGTAGTCGTAGGTCACGATCGCCTCGTGACCGTCGACGGTGAGTTTGCAGGTGGTGAGCCGCTGATCGCCCACCGGGACGAGCGAACCGAGCAGCGGGGCAACGGCACACGGGTCGGCGCCGGTCACCACCGTGCGATCCGAATCGGGTGAGGTGCCGTGCGGCGGTTCCTCGCGGAACTCGACCAGGGCGATCCGCAACAGGTCCGCCGCGGTAGCGCAGGCATCGCCCGGCGCGCGAACGCTCAGTGACAGATCGGCGCCCGACACGAACAGCGCCCACGCCTGACACGCCGCGCGCGACTGCGGATCCGACGACGTAGCGGGTTCGTCGTCGAACAACACGCGCACATCGCCCATCGACTCCTCGCGCACCGGTCCGTCCATCGCGGGTTCACCGGAGAACATCACCCCCGTACTCCAGGTGGCGTCGATACCGGTGAGATGCCCGTCGACGGCGATGGCGGCGCGGCACTGATCCGGGCGGACGTCCTCGACCGTGCTCACCGTTCCGAACGGCTCGAGCGAGGCGCGCGGCAGCAGGGCGCACACGTCGATCGCGCGTACCTTGCGCAGGACGGTCACCTTCTCCTCGTCGGAAACCGCTGCCCTGGACCAGAATCCGTCGCTGGGCAGCGCATCCGGCGCGGGGCCGGGACCGCACGCGACCGAGGTCATCGCGGCGAGGGTCAACAGAAACATCCGTCGCACAGTCGATGTCCCTTCGGATCGGTTCACTCTCTCCCGACGATCTTCCCGCACCGTGATCGTGGGTCGACGGGGCGGTTCCGGATCGGGCGGCGGGTGGTGGTGCTCACCGACGGGGCGGGGTGGTCGGTGCGTGTGAGGAAAACGCGGGCGATGCGATGGTGGTCCGCGCGGGCGCGTGACGCACAATGGGGGCCGCGTGTGTGGTGCGGATGGTCGGCCGGTGAGGTCGGATCGCCCGCATCGCAACACAAGCTGTTGTGCTCCGCGAGGTTGTCACCCACTACGAGTAGTGTTCGTGGGGAACGGCCTCGCACACGGCGGCGGGTGCGGGTCACAGGTCTGGCGGAAAGGTGTGGAGGCGGAATGAAGCTCATCGATCGGGTGTCGGCCATCAACTGGAATCGGGTCCCCGATGAGAAGGATGCCGAGGTCTGGGACCGGCTCACCGGCAACTTCTGGCTGCCGGAGAAGGTGCCGGTGTCCAACGACATCCCCTCCTGGAACACGCTGACCACCGAGGAGAAGCAGCTCACCATGCGGGTCTTCACCGGCCTGACGCTGCTCGACACCATCCAGGGCACCGTCGGCGCGGTCTCGCTGATCCCCGACGCGCTCACCCCGCACGAGGAGGCGGTGTACACCAACATCGCCTTCATGGAGTCGGTGCACGCCAAGAGCTACAGCTCCATCTTCTCCACCCTGTGCTCCACCAAGGAGATCGACGAGGCGTTCCGCTGGTCGGAGGAGAACCGCAATCTGCAGCGCAAGGCCGAGATCGTCCTGTCGTACTACAACGGCGACGACCCGCTCAAGCGCAAGGTCGCCTCCACGCTGCTGGAGAGCTTCCTGTTCTACTCGGGCTTCTACCTGCCGATGCACTGGTCCTCGCGGGCCAAGCTCACCAACACCGCCGACATGATCCGCCTGATCATCCGCGACGAGGCGGTGCACGGGTACTACATCGGCTACAAGTACCAGAAGGGCCTCGAGCTGGTCTCCCAGGCAGAACGCGACGAGCTCAAGAACTACACCTTCGAGCTGCTCTTCGAGCTCTACGACAACGAGGTCGACTACACCCAGGACCTCTACGACGAGGTCGGCCTCACCGAGGACGTCAAGAAATTCCTGCGCTACAACGCCAACAAGGCGCTGATGAATCTCGGCTACGAGGGCCTGTTCCCGAAGGACGAGTGCGAGGTGAACCCGGCGATCCTGTCGGCGCTGTCACCCAACGCCGACGAGAACCACGACTTCTTCTCCGGTTCGGGTTCCAGCTACGTCATCGGCAAGGCCGTCAACACCGAGGACGAGGACTGGGAGTTCTAGCTCACCGATCCCACGGGGCCCGCAGTTCCGGATCGTCGAAGGCGTCGGCCGCGTCCCGGTAGAGCTCGCTGATGCGCTGCTTCACCTTGTCGCGGTCGGCGCCGGAGATATCGGCCTTATCCAGCCGCGCCGCCGCATTCGCCACCGCCCGGAACACCCTGGTCGGCTTCCCGTCGATGATGTCGGCGACCGGAAACTTGTAATCCTTCTCCAGCGCCGGATCCCCCTCCGGATCGCGATACAGATAGATACTGGCGAGCTTCTTCGGATCACCCTTCGCCCACTCCAGGGCATCATGCTCGGCCCGATGCCCGGTCCACTCATGATCCCGCGGCGCCCACGGCATATCGACCTCGGCGGCATTGTCGGATTCGGGCGGAACCTCACGCTTCGACATAGGTCTCTCCTTGACGCTCACGGGTCATGGATCAGCGCGTGCCATGGTAGCAACGGTGCTTGTGAATGGTTATCTGCGCCCGGAATCCTAATCGTTATCGCGTCAATAATCAGAGACCAATACTTTACGCTGGGCCGTCCCGAAGCGGGGATAGAATTGCACCTTGCATGTTCAACCACCTGCTTCCTAGGGAAATGTCATGGCCGCACCTCCGCCGCCGTATTCTCCGCAGCCGCCGCAGGGCCGCTACTATCCCGGCCTGCCGCCGAAGAAGAAAAACACCAACGTAATTGTCCTTGCCGTTGTCGGAGCCTTTATCGTGCTGTGTGGTTTCGGAGCATGTGTCGGCGCTGTCATATCCGAGGTGGACGAGGAAAAGGCCAGTGCGACACGGTCTGTGGAATTGGTGACGCCGACGGAGATTTCGGCACAGCCGACCGTGTCTGTGTCGGCGCTCGCACCTCAACCGGAGGTCGTCCCGGAACCAGCCCCGGTACCAGCGCCGGAGCCGCCACGCGCGCCGGTTCCAACTCCGGTCCCCCCTCCACCCGCTCCGCCTCCGGCCCCGGCTGCGGCGGACACAACGATCACTCGTGATGGTACCTATCTGGTCGGTTCCGACATCCGACCCGGCACGTGGCGATCGGATGGCACCGGATCATTTTGTTACTGGGAGCGCATGTCCTCGCTGACCGGCGGAATCGATTCGATCATCGACAACGGGCTCGGCGAGGGACAGCAGTTAGTGACAATTCTCGACAGTGATATGGCGTTCGAGACCCAGGGCTGTGGGAAATGGACATTAATCGGGGAGTAGCACACCGGCAGCACGGCTTACGCAATTGACAGACGGGTTGTCATGAAAGGCGGATCTGGTCGACGAAAGTGGAGATGGCGGTGGCTACTGGTTGGGGATGGGTCCACCAGACTGCGTGGCCTGCGGTGGGGCCCGCGATGACGGTGGAGAGGCTCTGGGTGCCAGGGAGAGAGGCGGCTAGGGCGCTGGCGTCGTCGGCGGTGCCGCCTGCTTGGTCGGCGTGGCCGCGCAGGACCAGGGCGGGGCAGGGGATTTCGGGGAGGCGGGGGGTGATTTCGTCGCGGGTGGCGAGGTTTGTCCAGGCCGCTGTGGTGCGGGGGCGGTCAGGGTTGGTGAGCCAGCGGCGGATCCAGTGTTCCTGGTCGGCGTCGGTGCCGCCGATGAGCAGGGGTGCGAGGGCGCGGGCTTGGGGCTCGAGGGGGATGGCGGGGTCGGTCCAGGCGGTGGCCATGGCGCGGTACTGGGCGGATTCCTCGACTGTGTTGGCGCGGGCTGTGGTCGAGGCGAGGACCAGAGCTCTGGTTCGGTCGGGGTAGCGCAGGGCGAAACGCAGGGCCGTGTAGCCGCCCTGGCTCATTCCGCCGAGGATGACGGGGCCCGTGATGTCCAGATGGTCGAGTACCGAGGCGATGTCGTCGGCCAGGTCCCAGTAGGTGAACGGTTCGTCGGGGTCGCTGACGGTCTCGCCGAAACCGCGCGCGTCGACGGCGATCACCCGCAGTCCCGCGGCGGTGAGCCGCGCGGTGGTGCGGTCGAACATCGTTGCGTCCATGAGGAACCCGTGCGACAGCACGATCGGCTCGCCGCTGCCGGTGTCGGTGAAATGGATGACGGAACTGTCGCGCTGCACGGGCATGAGCACGAGGGTAACCGTGGGGACGCGCGCCGGATCCGTCGGCGAATTGTTGTGCGTTCTGTGCACAGCGGCGACCCGACTCGGGCAAACTTTCGGCAGACGTTTGGTGAGAGGACCCCGATGCACCGTGTTCCCCGCTCAGTTCGCTGGATCCTCGGTGTCCTCGGAGTCGTGGTCCTGGTGGTCGCGGCGGGGCTGGACGCCAATCGGTCGGGCCACGGTGCCGATGCGCGGGCCAAGCTGACGGTCATCGCGCCCGCCGCCGCGGGTGGCGGCTGGGACCTGGTGGCCCGCGAAGCCCAGCAGGCGCTGCGCGGCGACGGGATCGTCAACAACGTGCAGGTGGTGAACGTGCCCGGCGCGGGCGGCACGATCGGGCTCGGTCAGTTGTCCACGCAGACCGGGGTGGCGACGGCGATCATGGTCACGGGCACCGTGATGATGGGTGGCATCGCGCGCAACGGCTCGCCCGTGGAGCTGGCCGATATGACGCCGATCGCCCGGCTCGCCGAGGACTTCGAAGTGATCGTCGTCCCCGCCGACTCGCCCTATCGCACCCTCGACGACCTGATCCGGGACTGGCGAACCAACCCGGCCACCACACCGGTCGGCGGCGGATCGGCGGGCGGGATCGACCACATGCTCGCCGCCCAGCTGGCCGAGGCCGCGGGCATCCCCGCCGCTCAGGTGCGCTACGCCGCTTACGCCGGTGGCGGCGAACTCACGATCAACCTGCTCTCGACCGCACCGGGCACCCCTGGTATCGGGATCAGCGGTTTCAACGACTTCCGCGACCTGATCGAGGACGGCAGGTTGCGACCGCTGGCCGTGGTCGCGCCCGGCCGGCTGCCCGGACTCGAGGCGACCCCGACCATGGCCGAGGCCGGCTACCCGCAGGTGGACCTCGTGAACTGGCGCGGGTTCGTGGCCCCACCGGGGTTGAGCGAGCAGGAGCAGAAGGAGCTGATCGACATCGTCACCGAGATGACCCGCACCGAGAGCTGGCGCGACGCCGTCGCCCGCAACCGGTGGCAGGAGACGTTCCTGGCAGGCGAGGCGTTCCGCCAGTTCCTCGCCGAGGAACAGACGCGGATCACCGAGATCGTCGAAGACCTGGGGCTGTCGTGAGTACCACCGAACCCGAACCGGCGTCGGTGTCACGCTCGTGGTGGCGGCCCGGCTGGAGCGCGCTCATCATGCCGTTGCTGCTCGTCGCGCTGGCGGCGTTCCTGTTCGCCGGTATCGCCGACATGGAGGTGGCGGACGAGAGCGAACTGTTCGGCCCGAAAACGGTGCCGCTGCTGGCCGCGGTGCTGTGCCTGGTCTTCGCGGTGCTGTTGGCGGTGAGCGTGATCCGCAGGCCGGAGGTCCCGCTCGACGAGAACGGCCGCCCGATCATCGGTCTGTCCAGCAATTGGCGTGGCACCGGGATCACCTTCGCGTCACTGGTCATGTTCGCGGTGCTGCTCCTGCCGGCCGGGTGGATCATCGCGGGCGCGGTGACGTTCTGGGGTGTCACCATCGGCCTCGGCAGCAGGCGGTACGGGCTCAATATCCTTGTCGGCCTTGCCCTGTCCTCGACCATCCAGTTGGTTTTCGGTGGTCTGCTCGGTATCAGCTTGCCGCCCGGCGTGATGGGACTGTTCTAGATGAACGAGATCGCGAACCTCCTGGAGGGTTTCGGCAGCGTCCTGACCCCGGTCAACCTGCTCTACGTGGTGCTCGGCTGCGTGATCGGCACCGCTGTCGGCGTGCTGCCCGGGCTCGGTTCGGCGATGGCGGTGGCGCTGTTGCTGCCGGTGACGTTCACACTCGACCCGCTGGCCGCGCTGGTGATGATGGCCGCCATCTACTTCGGTGGCCTGTTCGGTGACTCGATCTCCGGCATCCTGATGAACACACCCGGCAACTCCACCGCGATAGCGACGTCCATCGAGGGCCACCGGATGGCGCTCAACGGCCGCGCCCCACAGGCGTTGGCGGCCGCGGCGGTCGGAGCGTTCTTCGGCGGGCTGATCGCGACCGTCCTCGTGGTGTTCTTCGCACCGCACCTAGCGAATCTGGCGACCAGGTTCGGGCCGGGAGAGTATTTCGCGCTGGCGGTCTTCGCGTTCGTCGCGATCTCGGTGGTGGTGTCGGATTCGGTGCTCAAAGGCATTGCCGCACTGCTCATCGGCTTGGCGCTGTCTGTGATCGGCACCGATCAGGTGAGCGGTGCGCAGCGGTTCACCTTCGGCAGTGTGGAACTGTTCGACGGGGTGAGCGTCGTGGTGATCACGGTGTCCATGCTCGCCATCGGTGAAGTCCTGTACGTCGCGTCCCGGATCGGGCGACCCGACGACCGCACGCTCATCGCCCCGCAGGGGCGGCCCTACCTGACGCGCTCGGAGTTCCGGGAAATGGTGCCCGCCATGGCCCGTGGCACGGCCTTCGGTGTGCCGTTCGGGGTGATTCCCGCAGGTGGCGCGGAGGTGCCGACCTTCCTCGCCTACGGTGCCGAGCAACGATTGGACCGCCGCAGCCGTAAGCCGAAGTTCGGCACGGGCGCGATCCGCGGTGTGGCCGCACCGGAAGCGGCGGGCAACGCCACCGCGGGCACCGCGATGGGCGCGCTGCTCGCGCTCGGCCTGCCGACCTCGGCGACGGCCGCGATGCTGCTCGCCGCATTCCAGCAGTACGGAATGCAGCCTGGCCCATTGCTTTTCAGCCGCAACGGCGACCTGGTGTGGGCGCTGATGGCGAGCCTGTTCATCGGCATGATCGTGCTGCTGATCCTGAACATGCCCTTCGCCCGGCTCTGGGCGAATCTGCTGAAGATCCCGCGCGAATACCTGTACGCGGGGATCGCGGTGTTCGCGTGTTTCGGTGTGTACGCCGCGGCGGCGTCGATCGTCGACGTCGTGTTCATGCTGGTGCTCGGTGCGATCGGATTCGCGATGCGCCGCTACGACGTGCCGATCGCCCCGGTGCTCATCGCGGTGATCCTCGGACCGCTGGCCGAGACCTCGTTGCGCGCGGCCATGAACAACTCGGACAACGATCCGCTGACGTTGGTGAGCACCCCGATCACGATCACGCTGTACGTGCTGCTGGCAGGCGTCGTCGCCATCGGTGTGTTCAACAAACTGAAGCTGCGCCGCAGCGTGCGCGCCGACGCGCCGGAATGATCTCAGCGAGGCGGGCGGCCACCACCCGGCAGGGGACTGGACTTCTCGCCCACACCGATCGTGAGCGATACGGCCATGGAGGTGGCCGGAGTGCCTGAGACGGTGGCCAATTCGGCATCCCAGCCGTCACCGAAGACGTTGTCCGAGGACAAGCTCACCGCCGACATGTTCTTCGTGCTGGCCGCGTAACCGGCATCGGCGGCGAACACCGACTCGCAGGAGTCCTGGGGGAGGGCGATCTGGGAGGTGAGGCGGGCGTTCTCGCCCGCGACGGCGGTGGTGAGCGAGTCGTAGACCTCGAAGTGGATATGCGGCCAGCGGCCCGCGTAGCAGGCGGGGAAGATCGAGGTGAATTCGACGACTCCCGCATCGTCGGCCACCTGCACGCCGCGTAGATAGTTCTGGTTGGTGACGCCGTCGCTGTAGAGCGAGTAGCGGCCCTCGCGATCGCAATGCCACACATACACCGCCATCCCCGCACCGGCACCGCCCCGCACAAGGTCGTGCAATGTCAAGGTCAGTGACATCGGGATGCCCTGGGCGACACCGGAATACGCGCCGAAGCTGGTTGTCAGATCGGATCGGACGACGCCGGATTCGATCAGCACATTCGGTCCGTTGGAGCCGTCACCGGGGTAGGGGCCCGCGGTTTCCTGTGGGGCTGCGGCGGGGGTGGCCGTGGCGGTCGTCGAAGCCTCGGTGGTGGTCGCGTCGGTTTCCTCGCCCGCCGCGCAGCCCGCCGCGACGGCGGCTACACCCGCGGCTCCGAGAACGCCGAGAATTCGCCGCCGCGACATCACCCGCAGGTCGTGACCGAGTCCCAAATCGTGTTCGTCCATGCCGACGACGGTAAGCGCGCGGACTGCGTCCGGCCTGGAAACTCGCTGGACGTTTGCTGTACGCCGATCAGTCGGTGACGTAGCCGTTGAGGCTGTTGCGCAGATCCGTCAGCACGGCGCGTGCCGCGGTGAGGCCGGTGGTGTGCCAGATCTTGTCGTCCACCGCGAACACGCGGCGATCCGTCGCGGCGCCCAGGTTCTCGAATTCCTTCGAGCGCAGCACCTTCTTGCCGTGCGCCTCGCCGTCGGGGCCGTCGAACATCACGTAGATGATGTCGCCTTCGGCCTTGTTCGAGAAGTCGTCGGGGGTGATGTCGAACGAGGTGCCGCGCTGTGCCTGCGGACGCTGCACACCGGCATCCGAAAGGACCTGGGCGACAAAGGTTTCCGAACCCTGCACCTGGATCGTGTCGGCGGTGAAACGCAGCACCGAGGCCTGGGACTGGTTCGCGTGCAGCGCGGTGCCGACGTCCTGGGCTTCGGTGAGATAGGACTGCAGGGCACTTTCGGCGGCGTCGGTGCGGCCCATACCGGCGGCATAGGCGACGAAATCGGACTGCCAGCTGCCGCCGCTGCCGACCAGCACGGTCGGGGCGATCGCACGCAACGCCTCGTAACCGCCCGCGGCAGGGGGGACGTCGCCGAGGATGAGGTCGGGCTTCAGCTCGGCGATCCGCGCCGGGTCGGGCGCGCCGATCGGGCCCACACTCGGCACCTTCAGCACGCCGTACCCCAGGTACATCGGCTGCGGACGCTCACCGTCGAGCGTCACCGCGCCCGCGACCCGCTCCCACAGACCGAGCGCACACGCCGCGTCGAGAGCGGAACTGGTGAGCACGACGATGCGCTGCGGGTCGGCGGGTACCTCCGTGACCCCGGCCGAATGGGTGACCGAGCGGGTACCCGAACCCGCGTCGGGTGCGCTCGGCGTCGGGCACGCAGTGGTCGTATCGCGGTCGGCGCCGACCACACCGGCACCGGCGATATTGGTCGTGGTGCGGATGATCGTGCTCGCGTCGTCGTGTTTGTCCGCGCAACCCGCGCTCACCACGGCGACGCACAGCAACGCGGCGACAACGAGCGCGCCCCGCGAGCGGTCACGACGACCCTGCGTGGCGGTGCGACGGAATCGGGTGCGTTCTCGGGCGCTCACCGGCATGCGCACGAGGGTACTGGGTTGGGTCGGCGGGCCTGCCGGGGGCCGAGGGTCGTCGGTGCGGAACCAGTCGACCGCAGTTGCGCGACGACCTATCCCACTGCTGGTAAATCGGTTGAATCGCGCGGCTCGGTGGCACTTCGCGATCAGCCGAAGCCGATGATCTCGGAGTCGTTACTCTGGCGATCGGTCGAGATCACCAGCACGGATCCGTAGGTGGTGGCCACCCACGGGTCCGCGTATGGACCGGTGGCCACGAGTACGGCTCGGCCCTCGCGGCCGGTCGACCGGTCCCAGGTCCGCAGCTTGTATTCGTCGTCCCAGTTCAGCATGACGATCTGGTCGGTGAGCAGCGCCGAGCGCTTGTCGTGCAGCACCCGCCGGTCCTGGGGTGTGGACATCTCGAGTTCGGTCGACTTGGCGGCGTCGGCTGTCGACTGCACTTCCCAGAGCTCGCGCAGTCCTTGCCGGTCCGGGTTGCCGTAGCTGACCAGTGCTGCGGTGCTGTCCGCTACGTCCACGTCGCTGTCATCGCGCGTCGACACGACGACGCTCGAAGTCAGCGGCTGGTCCGGTCGCACGAAGATTTCGGTGTCCGCCTCCTCCCGCCAGCGCTTCACCCAGACGACGCCGCTGTCGAAAACGCGGACGTCGATATCGAAATCTTGCTTAGCCCCTGGAGTGGGGAAGCTGCGCTTCTCGCGAACCTCTCCGGACATTGGATCGAACGCGGTGACGACCACCGTCGCATCCCCTCCTTCGTCACACATCACCACACGGTAGATCGCGGTAGTGGTGGTGGCGACGTGCGGCGGCCTGGCGGTGCAGGCGTCCGATTCACCTGGGGCGCGCCACATTTCACGCCCGGTCCTGGCGTCGTAGCGGGTCACCCGCCCGAGCGAGTCGGAGGCTGTGGCCAGCAAGTGTCCCTCGGCCACGGAACGAGAATCGCGAGCGAAATCCCCTCCGGTCCAGAGCAGTTCGCCGGTGGCGGCGTCGAATGCCAGCCAGCCGATGTTCGCCCAGTAGGTCAGCACGACGTCCTCGGCGCGCAGGTAGATCGTCTGGTCGTACGCGTGCCACACGCTGTCGGTGCTGATATCGCTGCGCCGGTAGTGCCACCGTTCGGTTCCCGTCGCACCGTCGTACTGCGTGAGGCCCGCAGGCGTCGCGACGACGAATCCGCTTCGGGTGACGAGGATTCGGTGGCGCAGATCGGGATCGGCCGGGATCTGGAGCCGGAACTTCTCGGACCCGAGCACCGCGGGCGCGGCAGCCTCCGGTGCCGCCGCGGCGGTGACGTGATCGCCGGCGACGCTGTCGTCCCCGAAGCGGACCGCGACGCCCGCGGCGCCGAGCACCGGGATGACGCCGACGACGAGCGCCGCCGCCAGCGCCCACCAACGCGGCACCGGGCCGGTCGGCTTCACCACGAACACGAAGATCAGCAATGCGCCCGAGATGGCGAGGGCGAGCGACGCGATGGCAGATGATGCCCGGGGTGTCACGACGAAGTCCGAGGTCAGTCGCCGATATGTCGACGGGATGTCCGCCGCCACCGCGAACCACAGGCCTCCACCGAGAACGAAGAGTATCGCCAGTACGCCTCCCGCACCGACACTCGCGGCACGCTCGTCACCGCGCCGCCCTAGAACGAGCACCACGGCACCGGTCAGCGCCGCGGCGCCCGCGACGACCAGGGCTCCCCGGATCAGACGGAACGGGAAATCGGCGGTCTCGCTGAAGTCGCCGTTGAACGGCACCGGAATCGGCTCCGCGACGAACTGGCTGTAAAGCGCCAGCACCACACCCCCGGCGAGGAGTACGGCACCGACCAGGCCGGCGAGTATCGGTATCGACCGCAGTACACGCGCGCGTTCGGTCGTCTGGTCCCCGGACATCTTCCCCCACAAAAGAACTCGTCGATACCGCCCGCTCGGGCGTCGCGTCGAGACTAGCGCCGGGGGTGGCGACGCGGGAAACGTCGCCGCCTCGGTCAGCGGGCGGTGCCGCCGATGCTGAAGTGGGCGCCGGTGGGATCGGTGAGACCGGCGACCCGGCCGTAGGGCGTGGTCATCGGTTCGAAGGCCAGCTTTGCGCCGAGGGATACGGCGAGCTCAGCGGTCTTGTCGGTGTCGTCGCTGCCGAAGTACACCACCCACGCGCCGGGTACTCCTTCGGGCAGATGGCCTTGGCCGTCCATCACCCCACCCAGCATCGGGGACTCGGCGTGCAGGGTGGTGTAGCGGAACTCCTCGGTGTCGGCGACGGTGAAGGTGTCGTTCCAGCCGAACACCGCGCGGTAGAAGTCGAGCGACTGCGGGTAGGAGCGTGTCATGAGTTCGAACCAGGACGGTAGGCCTGCGGCGTCCTGCCAGACTCCGTCGGCGACCCGGCCGATCTCGCCGAAACCGGGGAAGGGCCCTGGCTGCCACACGCCGACACCCACTCCGCCCACATCGGCCAGCACGGCCATCGTGCCGACACCGGGGACCTCCATCGCCTTCACGAACACGGTGCCACCCGCTTCGGCGGCCTTCTGCTCGGTGGCGGCCGCGTCGTCGGAGTGCAGGTAGACGGTCCAGCGGTCGGGGTACGGATCGCCCTCGTCCTCGATTCGGCTCATGGCACCGGCGACGGCGACGCCGTTCTTGCTGAACGTGGTGTACCCACCGAACTCCGGCCCGCCGCGTTCGGCGGTCCAGCCGAACAGTTCGCCGTAGAAGGCGATGGCGCGGTCGAGATCGGAGGTGTAGAGGTCGATCCAGGTGGGATCGCCGGGTTGCGGGGTGAACTGCATGCTGACTCCTCGGCTGAAGGGACCTACGCAGACGGTCGCAGGCGCGGACACCGTCTGCAATCAAGACGCGCCGGGGCGGGAAAAGTCATCGCAGCCAACCCGTCGCACCCGCGCGACCTGCGAAGGAAGATCGAACGCGCCTGCGGCCCGCCGACGTGACCGGCTGCGCCGGCGGGCCCGGCTCAGCGGCGGCTGGCCCGTCGGAAACCGATGGCGGCGGGCACGGCGAACAACAGGATCGCGCCGACCGACCAGGCGAGGGTGAGCAACAGGGGACGGGCGACCGGCCCGTGGTCGGCGAGGCCGCGCATGGCATCGACGGCGACCGACATCGGCTGATTGCGCACGAGCGGCTGGATCCAGGTGGGGAACGCGACCAGCGGAACGAACCCGGTGCTGAAGAACATCATCAGCGAGGTGAGGATGGTGATCCCCTCCACCAGCGAGGACTTCGCCGTGTAGACGGCCACGGCGGTGACGATGGTGGCGAAGGCCAGCCCGAAAATCACCGGGACCAGCAGGAAGACGAGCGCCGCCAGCGGCCCCTGCTGGAATCGGAAGCCGAGCAGCAGCCCGACGATCACCACGGTGACGGTGCCGAGCAGGATGCGGCATCCCTCGGCGAGGATGCGGGAGGCCAGGCCGGAGGCCCGGTGCACGGGCAGCACCCAGAATCGGGCGAGCAGCCCGGCGTCGCGTTCGCGGCCGAGCAGTACCCCGCTCGCCACAGCACCGGACAGGGCGCCGACGATCGCGACCATCGGGACCGAGCTGGACAGCGCGTTCTCCCCGGTGAACCGCTCGATCTGGCCGCCGACCACGATGTCGAGCATCACGAGCAGCAGGCACGGGATGAACAACGCCTCGAGCACGGTGATCGGATTGCGGGCCCAGCGCAGCAGCAGCCGCTGGGTCTGGATCGTGGTCTGCCGGACCAGTGCTACCGGTGAGGTTTCCGACTGCGATGTCATCACGCCCTCCTCGAACTCAGCCGGATCGCCGCCGGGGTGCAGATCAGCAGGATCGCGGCCAGCCACAGCAGCGATGGCCCCATCAGCGACCAGCTCACCGCACCGGTGTCGGCCTTGGTGTCACCGGCGAGCGCGCGCAATCCGGTCGCGAACTGCGAGACGGGCTGGTTGCGCACGAACCACTGGACCCAGGTGGGGAACTGGTCCGCCGGTGCCAGGCCCGTCGAGAGCATGCCGAAGATCAACGGCGGCAGCATCAGCGCCTGCGAGGTGGTCTCCGGGCTTTTGGACAGCGTGCCGATCACATCGGCGCCCAGGGTGAACGCGATGCCGATGAGCAGCGAGAAGGCCAGGAACCCGAGGGTGTGCGCGGCGTCGAGCCGGAACCGGAACCCGATCACATAGCCTGCCGCGATCGCCGCCGCCAGCGACAGCAGCAGCCGGAACAGATTGCCCGACATGCGTGCCGCCACCGGGACCAGGGGTCGCAGTGGCATCGAGGCGAATCGCCGGTCGATCCCGGCGACGGAATCGGTGGCCGATCGGAAGGCGGCCGAGATGGCCGTGAACGCCGCCGCCTGCAAGATGACCAGCGGCATCATGTACTGGGCGTAACTGCTGAAACCGTTGCCGGAGAACGACATCACCGTCTTCAACGGAATGTAGAAGCTCGCGGTGAACGCCGCGGGTGCCAGCAGCGAGGCGAGTACCTCACCGGATTTGACCGACGGCACGATCAGCCGGGTGGTCAGTACCCACCACTGTTGCAGCGTGTTCGGGGCGGCGCGCCAGTGCGTCTGCCAGGTGGTGGCGGTCATGAGATCACCCGCGGGGTGGATTCGGTCGAGGCGAGGTGACCGGTGAGCTGGAGGAAGACGTCGTCGAGCGAGGGCCGTCGCAGGGCGATGTCGACGAGTTCGAGTCCGGCGTTGTCGAGCCGCCGCAGGGCTTCGGCGAGCGTTTTCGCGCCGTCGGGGGAGGGGATGGTGATGCGGTCCGACTCCGGGGTGAGGGCCGCCAAATGCTCGGCGGGGAGCAAGGTGCCGAGCGCCGCCACGATCGCGGGCAACTCCTGCAGATCCAGTGGCACGATCTCGCAGTAGCTGCCGCCGGTGCGGTGCTTGAGCTCGTCGGCGGTGCCCGAGGCGATCACCACACCGTGGTCGATCACGATGATCCGGTCGCTGAGGGCGTCGGCCTCCTCCAGGTACTGGGTGGTGAGCAGGGTGGTGATGCCCGCGCTCTTGAAGCTGCGCACCAGATCCCAGACGCCCTGCCTGCTGCGCGGGTCGAGACCGGTGGTCGGCTCGTCGAGGAACACCACGTCGGGCCGCACCACCAGGCCGCAGGCGATGTCGATGCGGCGCCGCATGCCGCCCGAGTAGGTGCCGACGCGTCGGTCGGCGGCCTGGTCGAGGTCGAATTCGCCGATGAGCTCGGTGGCCCGGGCACGGGCGGCCGGTTTGCGCAGACCCATCAGCCTGCCGAACATCACCAGGTTCTCGTAGCCGCTGAGCATGTCGTCGAGCGCGGCGTACTGACCGGTGAGCATGATCCGTTTACGCACCGCGGCCGGGTCGGCGACGACATCGTGGCCTGCGACCGTCGCCCGGCCGCGGTCGGGCATGACGAGGGTGGACAGGATGTTCACCATGGTCGTCTTGCCCGCGCCGTTGGGGCCGAGGATGCCGAGCACCTGCCCGGGCGCGGCCTCGAAGTCGATGCCGCGCAGAGCGCGCACCTCCCCGAAGGATTTCTCGATCCCCTCGACGACGACGCCACCGGTGCCGGTGCGCGGAGGGCTCTGTACGGCAGTGTGTTCGACACTCATATCCGGTCTCCTGCTTCCATGTGGTCGTCGAGCACCGGCGCGATGACCGACAGTGCGTAGGGGTTGGTCAGGTCGTCGTGGGACACGTCGACGTCGTGGTTGACGATGTCGCCGGTCACGTAGGGCCGCCAGCCGTCGGGTCCCATCCATTCGGCGGGGTCGACGGTGGCGCTGAAGTACAGGACATCGCCCTGGTAGACGGGGCGCCGGTAGCCGGTCCTGGTCCCCGCGGAGGCGTTGTAGGAGCCCGCCATCCGCTCGATGGTCGCGGCATCGATGAGTTCGACGCCGCCGAGCCGGGCGGTGATGAGGTCGGCCGCCTCCTCGGCCGTCGAGGTGGCGGGCACGTCGTCGATGCCGAAGATCGCCCCGAAGGTGTTGATGAACGCACCGGGCGAGAGGCGTTCGATGGTGTCACCGTCGATGTCGGCGGTGTCGGTGTCCAGGAGCGCGACCACCCCGACTCGCTCACCCGCGGTAGCCAATTCGACCGCCATGGCGTGGGCGATCAGGCCGCCGAAGGACCAGCCGAGCAGGTGATACGGACCGGTCGGCTGGACGGCGCGGATCTCGCGCACGTAGCGGTGGGCGAATTCCTCGATGGACCGAGCCGATGGTTCCCGGCCGCTGAGATCGGGCGCTTGCAGCCCGTAGATCGGTCGTCCCGGGCGTAGTTGCTCGGCCAATCCCAGGTAGCTCCACGACATTCCGGAGGAGGAGTGGACGCAGAACAGGGCGGGGCGGTCGCCGCCGGGTCGGATCGGCAGCAGGACGTCGAGGCCGAGGCCCGCCGGTCCTGCCTTGGTGGGTGCGGTGCGGGCGGTCATCGCGGCGGCTTCGTCGGCCGAAGCGGTTCGGGCGGCGGGTGTTTCGGTGAAGCGCGCGGCCGCGCGCAGTGCCTCGGCCCACAGGTCGGCGAGCTCGGTGACGTCTGCCTCGGCCAGTAGTTCTGCGGCGTAGCCGAATTCGGCGTGCAGGCGTTCGCCCGTGACCATCGCGTTGATGTCGACGGCCGACATGATCGGCACGTCCTGGTGTTCGGGTGCGTCCAGGTCGCCGAGCGCGTCGGTGGGTAGCCACCCGAGTCCTTCGAGACCCGCGGGGGTTTCCACGGAGGTGTGCCTGCCCAGGTAGTTCAGGCAGATCTGGCCGGGAAGCCGGGCCGGGAGTTGTTGCGCGGCCGTAGGATTCAGGTAGCGCAGCATCCCGAAGCCGATGCCTTTGTCCGGCACCGACAGCAGGTCGTGCTTCACCGCACGGATCGCCGCACCCATCGCGGGACCGCCCGCGAACGCCTCGTCGACGTCGACGCCGGCGAGGTCGAGCCGGACCGGGTACAGGGTGGTGAACCAGCCGATGGTTCGCGACAGGTCGGCGCCCGGCACGATCTCCTCCTGCCTGCCGTGGCCTTCCAGCCGCAGCAGCGCCGAACGTTCGGTGACGCCGCGGCGCCTGCGCCACCGCACCAGGGCCAGTGCGAGGGTGGCCAGCAGTGCGTCGGTGACCGTCCCCTGGAACAGCCGGGGCAGGGTGGTGAGCAGGGCCGCTGTGGTGTCCTCGTCGACCTCGATGCCGAAACGGCGCACGGTGCGTGCCTGATCGATCGCCGGATCGAGGTGTCGTGTGCCGAGCAGCGGGTCGGGACCGTTCACCACCTGTTGCCAGTAGTCGAGTTCGGATTCGCGCCGTTCGGAGTTCGCCTGCTCGGTGAGGGCGTGCGACCAGCGCCGCATCGAGGTGCCGATCTCGGGGAGCACCGGCATGGTGCCCGCGTCGACCTGCGCCCAGGCGGCGATCAAGTCCTGCACCAGGATTCGCCACGACACGCTGTCGATCGCGAGATGATGGGCCACCACGATCAGTCGACCGGGCCGGGTGTGCGACCCGGCGTCGCCGACGGGGTCGAGCCACACGAATTGCAGCACGACACCATCGGCGGGACGCAGCCGGTTCATCGCGGTGTCGAGTTCGGTCTGCGCGAATTCCCGCAGGTCGACCGGGTCGGCGGCGGAGTCGAACGCGGTGCGGTGCACCAGTGCGTCGACGTTCACCGACCCCGGTTCGGCGACCCGCAGCCGCCAGCCGTCCGCGCTCGCCCACAGCCGCGATCGGAGCATGTCGTGCCGGTCGATGACGGCCGTGAGCGTGGCGACGAGCGCGGCCCGGTCGATGCCGACGGGCAGTTCGAGGACCGCCGTCTGGGCGAACCGGTCGAAGTTCCCGCCGCGTTCGACCATGTACCGCACGATCGGGGTCAGCGGGAGGTCGCCGGTGCCGCCGCCGGGCAGCTCGGCGAGCGCTTCGACGGTGTCGGCGGCATCGATCGCGGCGCCGAGCGCGGCAACGGTGCGGTGTTCGAACACCTGCAGGGGCGTGCAGTGCACACCGCGCAGCTTGGCCTGGGTCACCAGCTGGATCGCGAGGATGCTGTCGCCGCCGAGCGCGAAGAAGGAATCGTCGACACCTACCTGATCGCGGCCGAGCAGTTCGGCGTACACCTCGGCCAGCACCTTCTCGGTCGGTGTCTCCGGTGCTCGATAGGGTGCCTCGTCGGTGACGAAAACCGGTGCGGGCAGCGCCTTTCGATCGAGTTTGCCGACTGCGTTGACCGGGATCTCGTCCAGGACGACGAAGGCGGCGGGCACCATGTACGCGGGCAGGGTGTCGGCCGCGAGGGCACGGACGCGGTCGACGTCCAGCTCGGTGCCGGGCACGCGCACCAGGTAAGCGGCGAGCGCGGTGGCTCCGGTGGGACCGGGAACACCCAGTGTCACAGCGACTTCCACCCCGTCGATACCGCTGAGCACCGCATCGATCTCGCCGAGTTCGATGCGCTGACCACGCACTTTCACCTGGAAGTCGGTGCGGCCCAGGTACTCCAGGGCGAGCCCGGACGCGCCACGAGTCCAGCGCACCAGGTCGCCGGTGCGATAGAGCAGGTCACCGGGCGCGCCGAACGGGTCGGCCACGAACCTGGCCGCCGTCAGCCCCGGCCGGGCGTGGTAGCCGCGCGCCAGTGCGGTGCCCGCGAGGTAGAGCTCACCCGCGACACCGACCGGCACCGGGCTCAACCGGTCGTCGAGGACGAGCGCCGCCGCACCACGCACCGGAGCGCCGATGGTGACCGGCTCCGTCGCCGACAGCGGGCCGGAACCCGTTGCCCAGATGGTGTATTCGGTCGGGCCGTACAGGTTGACCATCGTCCGCCCGTCGGTGCCACCGCACCACCGCGCGACCAGGTCGGGACCGACCGCTTCGCCTGCCACCGCGAGGACCCGCACACTCGACACTCCGGCGGGGTCGATGGTGGACAGTGCCGAAGGGGTGATCACCATGTGGGTCACACCCTCGGCCGCGATGAGTTCGGCCAGGGGTGCGCCGCCGAACACGTCCGGCGGGGCGATGACGGAGGCGGCGCCGCAGCCGAAGGCCATCAGTGCCTCGAAGATCGAGGCGTCGAAACTCGGTGAGGCGACCTGCAAGACGCGGGCCTGCTCGTCCAAACGCAGATCGGCGCGCTGGGCGGCGACCAGATCGGCCAGGCCACGGTGGGTGACGGTGACGCCCTTCGGGGTGCCGGTCGACCCGGAGGTGTAGATCATCCAGGCCGGGTTCTCGACCCTGATCGGCGCCGGGAGGTCGTCGAGCGCGCTGTCGTCGGCGTTGTCCAGGTGCGCGGCGAAGCCCGGGTCGTCGAGGATCAGCCAGCGGGTGGCGTCCGACAGTGCCGGCCGGTACTCGGCGGTCGTGATCCCGATCCGCGCACCGGAATCGGTGAGCATGTGCTCGATGCGATCCACCGGATGTTTCGGATCGACCGGCAGGAACGCCGCGCCCGCCTTCGCCGAGGCCCAGATGCCGAGATGCAGTTCGGGGCAGCGCGGAAGGCCGAGGGCGACAACGGTTTCCGTGCGCGCGCCCGCCGCGATGAGCAGCCGGGCCAGCTGGTTCGAGCGGGCATCGAGAGTGCGGTAGGTCGTCGTGCCGCCGGTGCCGGCGACCAAGGCGGCACGGTCGGGGTAGGTGGTCGCCGTGGTGGTGAGCAGCTGGGCAAGGGTGGTCGTTCCGGCGGTGGCGGGACCGAGCACCGGAACCAGTTCGGCGCGTTCGGATTCGTCGAGGATGTCGATGTCGGACAGGCGGGTGTCGGGGGCGGTGAGGACTGTGGTGACTACCTGCTTCCAGCGGGCGGCGAACGAGGTGACGGTGGCGGGGTCGAACAGGTCCGTCGCGTAGGTGAGGACGCCGTCGATGCCCGCCGCACCGGCGTCGGTGAAGCGTTCGCGCAGGTCGAGGGTGAGGTCGAAGGCCGAGGAGCGCCGGTCGAAATCCTCGACCTCGAAGCGCAGGCCGGGCAGCTCGAGGACCGGCTCCACGAAGTTCTGCAGCGACAGCGACACCTGGAACAGCGGGTGATGCGCGGTGGACCGGGTGGGATCGAGGGCTTGGACGAGCTGTTCGAACGGTACGTCGGCATGAGCGAACGCGTCGAGATCGGTGGCGCGGACGGTGGCGAGCAGCTGCCGGAAATCGGTGCCGGGGTCGACCGGTGTGCGCAGCGCGAGGGTGTTCACGAACATCCCGACCAGGTCGTCGAGGGCCGCGTCGCCCCGGCCGGCGATCGGGGTGCCGATGACCACGTCGTCGGTGCCGCCGAGCCGGGCCAGCAGGACCGCCAGCGCCGCGTGCACCACCATGAAGACGCTCACATTGTGGGCGGCGGCGAAGTCGATCAGCGCGCGGTGTGTCTGCTCGTCGATACCGAAGTCCACGTCGTCGCTGCGCATCGTCTGCACGGCCGGTCGTGGCCGGTCCGAGGGGAGTTCCAGCGCATCCGGCGCACCGGCGAGCGTTTCGCGCCAATACCGGATCTGCTGGGCAGCAAGCGATTCCGGTTCCGTGGTGGAGCCGAGCAGCTCGCGATGCCAGAGCGCGAAGTCCGCGTACTGCACCGCGAGTGGCGGCCGTGACGGTGCCGCACCCGCGACCCGCGCCGAATACGCGGCGACCAGATCGGCGGCCAAGGGTGCCATCGACGCACCGTCGGCGCTGATGTGGTGCACCACGAGAACCAGGACATGGTCGGTCACACCATCAGCGGTTTCGTTGCCCGCGGGCCGGACAGACGCGGGCGGACGCTCGGCTCCAGCACGCTGCGGGTGCGCAGAAGGGCGCTGTGGCATGGCCGGAGACGAGTCCGACAACGCCCTGTCGACCGGCTCGGTGTCCCGATCTCGGTTCACGGCGGCGGGACGAACCGCGAACAGTCCGACGCGCAGGGGTCCCTCACGGGTGAGGTCGAACCCGGTACCGGCCAGCTCGTTGATCCGATCACGCAGTGCGGCACCGTCTTCGGTCTCGATCAGCGGCATCACCGGCGTGGCGGTGTCGATACCGACGACGACCTGACGTGGGCCCTCGGCGTCGGCGGGGTAGCGGGTGCGCAGGCTTTCCTGACGGTCGATCACGTCGATGAGGGCCGCGCGCATGGCCGCGACGTCCAGGGCGCCGGTGAGGCGGAGCGCGATCGCGATGTTGTAGGCCGACGAGGCCGGATCGAGCTGGTTGAGCACCCACATGCGCTGCTGGGCCGGGGACAGCGGAAGGCGATCCGGGCGCACCCGTGGCGCGAGCGCGGGACGTCCTGGGCTGCCCTCGGCGGCGGGAACCACCCGCGCCGACAGCTGCGCCACCGTCGGCGCGTCGAACAGATCGCGCAGCGCGATGGTCGAACCGAGCGCCGCATTGACTCGCGCCACCACCTTGGTCGCGCTCAGCGAATTGCCGCCGAGCTCGAAGAACGACTGATCGACGCTCACCCGCTCGCTGCCGAGCACCTCGGCGAAAACTTCGGCGACAGCCTGTTCGACGGGCGTGCGCGGCGCGAGATACGCCTGCCCGGCCGCCGAGAAGTCCGGTACCGGAAGGGCTTTGCGGTCCAGCTTGCCGACCGGTGTGAGCGGGATGTCGTCGAGCACGACAACATACGCGGGCACCATGTAACCGGGCAGTTCCGCCGCGACGCGCGCCCGCAACCGCTCGGTGTCGAGTTCGACGTGCGGGACCGGCAGCACATAGGACACGAGCACGGTCGCGCCCGCCGGTCCTTCGCGCCCGATGGTGACCGCGTAGTCGACCTCCTCGTCGCGCGAGAGCACCGCGTCGATCTCGCCGAGCTCGATGCGCAGACCGCGGATCTTCACCTGGAAGTCGCTGCGGCCCAAGTACTCCAGGGTGAGCCGGCCGTCCGTGGCGGTCACCCAGCGCACCATGTCGCCGGTCCGGTACATGCGCTCACCGGGTGCGCCGAACGGATCGGCGACGAAGCGACCGGCGGTCATCTCGAAGCGGTTGAAGTAACCGCGGGCCAGCGCGGGGCCCGACAGGTACAGCTCACCGGCGATACCGACCGGGACCGGCCGCAACCAGCTGTCGAGCACCACCACCGCCGCACCGCGAATCGGCCCACCGATGGTGACCGGCGCACCGGCCACGAGTTCGGCGGGACCGGTCGCCCAGATACTGAACTCGGTCGGCCCGTACAGGTTCACCATGCGCCTGCCCGCGGCCCACTTCTCGATGAGCTCGGGGGTGGCCGCTTCGCCCGCCACCGCGAGAACCCGCAGGTCGGTGAGATCGGTGGGTTCCATCGTGGCCAGAGCCGACGGGGTGATCACCGCGTGGGTGACGCGTTCGGTGCGCAGCAACGTCTCCAGTTCGCTGCCGCCGTACACCTCCGGCGGGGACACCACGAGCCGTCCACCCGCCGCGTGCGCGGTGAGCATTTCGAAGACCGACGCGTCGAAGCTGGGGGAGGCCACCTGCAACGCGCTCGCCGACGGGTCGAGAGCGAGCGTTTCGCGCTGGGCGGCGACGAGATTGGCGAGGCCGCGATGGCTGAGCAGGACTGCCTTGGGTTTGCCGGTCGATCCGGAGGTGTAGATCAGGTAGGCGGTGTGGTCGATGTCGAGGGGTCCGCCGCGTTCGGCATCGGTGATCGGCGCGTCCGACACCAGCATGGCCCGGCGCAAGGTGTTCAGGTCGTCGAGCAGCAGCCAGTCGATGGATCCCGGCAGGGTCTCGCCGGTCTCGGTGACGGTGACACCGATGGGTGCCTCGGAATCGGCGAGCATGTGCTCGATCCGCTCCACCGGGTAGCTGGGGTCCAGCGGGACGAACGCCGCGCCCGTCTTGGCCAGCGCCCACACCGCCACCACCGATTCCAGGGATCGGGTCAGGGCGAGCACGACGAACACCTCGGGCCCGATGCCCCGGCCGAGCAGGACCCGCGCGAACCGGTTCGACCAGGCGTCGAGTTCGCCGTAGGTCATCCGCAGGTCGCCCGAACTGACCGCGATCGCGGCGGGGTCGATGCGGGCGCCCGCCGTCAGTACCTCGGGCAGGGTGCGCATCGGCAGCGCGGGGGCACCGTATACCGGTGCCAGCAGAGCTCTTTCGTCGTCATCGCAATGTTGCAGGCGGGCCACCGGGATATCCGGATTCTCGGCGAGCGCACCCAGGAGCCGAATGAACCGATCCAGAAGAGACTGTGCCGCAGTGAATTCGAGCTGATCGGCCATGAACTTGACGGTGATACGCAAGGTGTCGCCCGCGTCGTCCTCGCCGCGCAGCGGAATCACCATGAGGTTCAGCGGGTACGGCGTGGCGTCGGTGCCCTCCACATCGAGTACACGCATCCCGGCGATGTCGAGGGCCTGCGACAATGCCGCCCGGTCGATCGGATAGGACTCGAAAACCGTGAGTGTGTCGAACAATTCGGCAAGGCCGACAGCGCGATGGATCTCCGCCAGCCCGACGTGCTGATGGTCCATCAGGCGCGCCTGCTCGGCCTGCACCCGCGCCAGGAGATCGGCGACCCGCTCACCGGGGTCGAGCGTCACCCGCACCGGAAGCGTGTTGATGAACAGCCCGACCATCTCCTCGACGCCGGGCAGCTCCGGCGGCCGACCGGACACGGTGCTGCCGAACACCACATCGGTGCGACCGGTGAGCATGGCCAGCACCAGCGCCCAACCCGCCTGCACGAGGGTGTTCACCGTGGCACCGGCGGCGCGGGCGGCGGATTCGAGGGCGGCGACGGTGGTTCGTGGCAGGTCGCGCGAGATCATCGCGGTTTCGGTCGACTCGATCCCGGCCAGGGTGGGGACCGCGCGGGTCGGGGTGTCGATCCCGGCCAGCGACCGCGTCCACGCGTCGAGCGATTCCTGGGCGTCGCGCTCCGCGAGCCAGGACAGGAATCCGCGGTAGGACCGCGGCGGCGGCAGCGGTGACGTGTCGCCGGCGGTGACGTAAAGGGCGAGCAGTTCCCGGACCAGCAGGGGCGTCGACCAGCCGTCGAGCACCAGGTGGTGGTTGGTCATCACGAGGCGGTAGGTGTCGGGCGCCGTCGTGATCAGGGTGAACCGCAGCAGTGGAGGGCGGGTGAGGTCGAAGCGGGTGAGCGCGTCCAGTTCGACCACCCGGTCGCACTCACGCGCCCGCTGCTCCTCGGCGATGTCGGTGAGATCGATCTCGTTCCACTGGATCTCGGCATCGGCGAGAACGAGCTGACGTGGTCCGTCGGCGGTTTCGACGAACGCCGCCCGCAGGTTCTCGTGCCGGTCGACCAGGGCTTGGGCCGCGCGGCGCAGGCGGGCGCTGTCGACGGTGCCGGCCAGAGTGAGCAAGGACTGGACGGTGTAACCGTCGGCGGTGTCGGAGTCGTAGAGCGCGTGGAACAGCAACCCGTACTGCAGCGGCGACAGCGGCCACACATCGGCGAGATTCGGATAGGTCGCCTCCCAGCTGTCGATCTGGGACTGATCGACCGCGACGAGCGCGAAGTCCGACGGTGTGCGCCCGCCTGCTCCATCGGTGCGCGCATGGTCGACCAGCGCGTCGAGCGCCTGTGACCACAGTTCGCTCAGTTCCCGCACGTCGGCCTCGTCGAGCAGCCTGCCCGCGTATGCCCAGGTGACCTCCAACCCCGCGTCGGTGAGCACGGCGTTGACATCCACGACGGCGGCCAGGGGCGCGCGGTCGTCGTTGGTCGCGGCGAAGCGGCGCGGCAGCCACGGGCCCTCGCCGGTGACCGCCCGGCCCAGATAGTTGAAGCTGAGCTGGGGCATCGGCGCGTCCGCCAGGGCCGGTGCCGTCTCGCTGTTCAGGTACCGCAGCAGTCCGTAGCCGACGCCCCGGTCGGGGACGGCGCGCAACTGCTCCTTGGTCGCCTTGACGGCCGAGCCCGCCGAGCCGCCGCCCGCGAACGCGTCGTCCAGGTCGATGCCCGCGAGGTCGATCGCGACGGGATAGACGGTGGTGAACCAGCCGACGGTGCGGCCGATATCGGCACCGGGCAGCAGGGATTCGCTGCGGCCGTGCCCTTCCAGGGTCAGCAGGGTGCCCGTGCGCGCGCGCCAGCGGCACACCGCCATGGTGAGCGCGGCGAGCAGCACATCGTCCGCGCCGCAATGGAATCGCTCGGGAACGGTGGTGAGCACCGCGTGCGCGACCTCGGTGGGGACGGTCGATCGCAGCTGTGCCATGGTGGCGACCACATCACGGGCCGGATCGAAGGTGTCGCGGCCGAACGCCGGGTCGGGGGTGGCCGCGATCCGCTGCCAGACGGGCAGCTCACCGGCACGCAGCGCCGCCTGTTCCGCCTGACCGTGCGCCCACCGCCGGAACGAGGTCCCGACCGGAGCGGGCGTGCCACCGGACGCGGCGATCGCCAAGTCGGGCAGCAGGATTCGCCAGGACACACCGTCGGTGACCAGGTGGTGCAGCACGAGCCAGCACAGCGGAGCGGCCTCCGCGCGTTCGATCAGCACGCAGCGCACCACGACGCCGGCGGCCGGATCGAGCAGGTCCGCCGCGTCCTGCAACGCGCGGTCCACAACATCGTCGGAATCCGACCGCACCACCTCGACGAGACTGTCGGCATCGACCGAACCAGCTCCGGCGACAACCCATTCCCCACCGCGCAGCGAGCTGCGCAGCAGATCGTGATGGTCGAGCAGCACCCCGAGTGCCGCGACGAGCGTCTCGCGGCGGGTGCCGTCGGGCAGACCGATCAAAACGGCCTGACCGTAGCGACCCCACGGCTCACCGTGCTCGATCATGGCGTGCACGATGGGTGTGAGCTCCACCGCGCCGACACCGCCGCCGGGCAGCTCGTGCACCACGGTGGCCTCGGTGTCGCCCGCGATCGCGGCCAGCGCGGCCACGGTCTTGCGTTCGAACACGTCACGGGCGCTGAACGCGATCCCCGCCGCCTTAGCGCGCGAGACCAGCTGAATGGACACGATGCTGTCACCACCGAGGGCGAAGAAGCTGTCGTCCACCCCGACCGTGTCCACCCCGAGCACCTCGGCGAACAGGGCGGCGAGGACTTCCTCACGCGGTGTGGACGGCGCTCTGCTCGCGACGACGCGGGCGCCGAAATCCGGTGCGGGCAGGGCCTTGCGGTCCACCTTGCCGAGTGGAGTGAGCGGAACCCGGTCGAGCACGATCACCGATGCGGGCACCATATACGCCGGAAGAGTCTCGCCGACAGCGGCTTTCACCGCCTCGGGATGGACATCGGCACCCGGTTCCACGGTGATGTAGGAGGCCAGAGCGGTCGCGCCGGACGGTGTCTCGACACCGAGGGTGATGGCGAAGTCGACGGCGGGCAGCCGTTGCAGCGCTGCGTCGATCTCACCGAGTTCGATCCGGTACCCACGCACCTTCACCTGGAAGTCACTGCGACCCTGGTATTCCAGCCTGAACCGGCCGTCGTCGGCGGTCCAGCGCACCAGATCGCCCGTGCGGTACATGCGCGCTCCCGGCGCATACGGATCGGCGACGAAGCGGCTCGCGGTCAGACCGCTGCGCCGGTGGTAACCGCGCGCCACTCCGGGGCCCGACAGGTACAGCTCACCCACGGTGCCCGGTGCGACCGGCCGCAGCCACGGATCGAGCACCAGCCCGTTCACCCCACGGGCGAGACCACCGATGGTGACCGGGCCGCCCGGAGTCAGCGGTTCGCTCAGCGTGGCGGTGACCGTCGTCTCGGTCGGGCCGTACCCGTTGAGCAGCCTGCGCCCGGCCCACTTCGACACCAGCTCGGGCGGGCAGGCGTCGCCGCCGACCACGATGGTGCCCAGGTCGGGCAGCGTCGCCGGGTCGAGGGAGCCGACGACCGCCGGGGTCACGTTCAGATGGGTCACGCGGTGCGCGCGCAAGACTTGCGCCATGTCCTCGCCCGCGTAGGCCGACGGCGGCACCACAGCGAGGGTGGCCCCGGCCGCCAGTGTCACCAGGATCTCCTCCACCGAGATGTCGAAGCTCGGGGAAACAGCGTGCGCGACAACCGAACCCGCGTCGACACCGAAGCCCGCGCCCGAGCCGGCGGCGAGATTCGCCAGCCCGCGATGCGAGACGAGCACGCCCTTGGGCAATCCGGTCGAGCCCGAGGTGTAGATGACGTAAGCGACCTGATCGGGGTGGATCGAGGCGGTCCGGTCGGCGTCGGTGATCGGGGTGGCCCGCTGTGCGGCGACGCGGCCGGTGGTGGCTTCGTCGTCGAGGCAGAGCCAGTCGATCTTGTCGGGCAACGACTTTCGTGCCTGGGTCACCGTCAGGCCGGTCACCACCGCGCTGTCGTCGAGCATGTGCTCGATCCGGTCGTCCGGGTAGGTCGGATCGATCGGGACGAAGGGAGCGCCGGACTTGGCGACCGCGATCGTGGCGAGCACCGATTCGGCAGATCGTGGAATCGACAGCGCCACACCGTGTTCCGGTCCGGCACCGATCGCGACGAGCACACGGGCCAGCCGATTCGTGTAGTCGTCGACCTCGCGGTAGGTCATCGTGTCGTCCACGCCCCAGCGCAGGGCCACCGAGTCGGGATCGATCGCGGCGCCCGCGGCGAGGATCTCGGGCAGGGTGCGCTGCTCGGCCCCGGCAGCACCGCGCGCGGGCACCGAAACGGCCCGCTCGGCATCGGCGAGCACGTGGAGCGACGACAGCGGCGCCTCGGGGCCCGCGGCGAGGAAACGATGCAGGAAACGCAGGAAACGGTCGTGATGCGCGGCCAGCTCCGCGGGACTGTAGAGATTGCCGTTGCCCTGGAGATCGATATGGGTGCTCTCGCCACCCATCCCCGGATACAGGTTGACGAACAGGTCGTCGATCAGCCCGGAGGTGAGCACATGCAGGCGACCGACGACCGGGCCGAGCGCGATCTTGGTGTCCACCATCATCAGGTTCACCGCCGGACCGAACGACACCGCCTCGTCCATCGACCAGCCGAGATCGCGGATGATGTCCTCCTGGCGGTACCGCTGCCGTCGAAGCGCCCCGGTGAGCTCGCTCTGCACGGCGAGGATCGCCGCGCCCACCGTGGTGGTCGGGTCGAGAGCGACCCGCAGCGGGACGACATTGGCCAGCATGCCGCCCGAGCGGCGCAGCGTCGCGGAGGTCCGCGCGGACACCGGCAGGCTCAGCACGACTTCGGGCGCACCGGTCATCGCCGCGAGATAGGCGCCGAAGGCGGCCACCACCGTCGGCGCGACGCCCGAATTGATCGCCGCGGCGACCGAATCCAGTAGGGCGCTCGTCTCGGCGGGCAGCGCGCCCGCGACCCGGGTGGGATGACTGTCGACCTCGGCGGCACGACCGGCGAGGGTGACCGGGTCCGGCAGGTCGGCCAGATGGGTGCGCCAGTACTCACGGTCGGCCGCGAAACGGTCCGAGCTCCGGTAGGCCAGGTCGGCCTCGACGATCCGCTGCAACGGCTCGGCCTTGGCCGGCGGGGGCTCACGGCCGTCGAAGGCGGCGTTGTACAGCTCGCCGGTGCGCTGGACCAGCGCCAGGGCACCCATTCCGTCGAGCACGATGTGATGCATCCGCGAGTACCAGAACCAGCGATCCTCGGCGATCCGCAGCATCGCCAGGCGGACCAGACGGTCACGCGTCATATCCAGCGGCGCGGAGTACTCGGCGCGCATCCAGGCGTGCGCGGCCGCTTCCGGGTCGGGCTCGCCGCGCAGATCCAGTTCGGCGATGTCGGCGTCCAGGGTCGGATCGACGAGTTGATGGGGTTGTCCGTCGATGTCGACCAGGCGAACGAAACCGGTGCCGAACTCGCGACCGGTTTGCCGCACGGCCGCGGTCAGCAATGCGTGGTCGATGGCGCCGCTGAGTTCGACGTACTGGGCGATGGAGATGGGGGTGTCGCCCGCGATGTGCTGGGCGAACCAGATGCCGCGCTGGGCGGCGGACAGGGGGAAAGGATCTTCGGGCGCGGTGTCGGACGCTCGCGAAGAAGGCTGGATCATGAGCTGACCTGCGTTTTCATATGTGGAGCCCGGTGTCCCCGACCGCTTGGTACTGCGCTCTGGGTTCCATTCTGAACCTGTGGGGACCAGACCGGAATGGGTTCAGGAGACCGCGCGCAGATCGATGCCGGACAGCGGGGCGTCCGAGCTCACCAGATAACGCCGCAGGGTCGACCGATCGTCGAGCACCAGCCAGTCGACGGTGTCGGAGAGTTCGCCGCGCCGAGACCTGGTGGTGATCCCGAAACCCGTGTCCGACTGCTCCTCGGCACTCACCGGGACGGCGCCGATCTTGCGCACCGCGGCCTCGGCGACGACGGCCTCCACCCGTGGATCGACCGCGAGGGCGATCCGGTCGCCCGCGCCCGCACCACGGCCGAGCAGGAGCCGGGCCAGGCGGTTCGCCCAGCGGTCCAGGTCGGCGTCGGCGAGTCGGCCGTCGGCGATCGGTGTGCTCGAGCGGCGCGGCAGCTGGATGACGTTGTCGGCGGGTGCGGTGACCAAGGTGCTCATCGTGTTCCCCTCGAGGGCTTGTCAGCGGTGTTTTCGGTACACCTCCAATCTCGTCGCCCAGGGGCCTCGCCGACAGCGACCCCAGCGGTGGGGTGCGCACTCCGAGGGGGCTCGAATACCACCCCAAGGTGGGTGAACCGGATCGGCCGCGCACGAGACGCGCCGGAACCCGAAAGGTTGTCCCCGCCAACCGTTGCACCCGCGCGACCTGCGGAGGAAGATGGCGAGCGGCGCCTACGGCGCGCTGAATACGACACAGAGTAGGACCCGCGCGGAATGCTGCGGCCGCACGGTTTACGATCACTTCAACGCATGTCTGCTGCCCTTGTACGAGGCGCGGTCGGCTCTGCGAGTGACGTACAGGCATCTTCAGGAGGATCAGTGACTGCGGTAGAGCCCAGGCCAGTCCCTCAGTTGGAAGCGACTCGACCGTATCCGGCTCGGACCGGGCCGAAGGGCTCGTTCCTCTACAAGGCGGTCACCACCACCGACCCCAAGGTGCTCGGCACCATGTACCTGGTGACGGCGATCAGCTACTTCATGATCGGCGGCCTCATGGCGCTGCTCATGCGTGGCGAGCTCGCCCGTCCGGGTCTGCAGTTCCTGTCGCCGGAGCAGTTCAACCAGCTGTTCACCATGCACGGCACGATCATGCTGCTGTTCTACGCGACCGCGATCGTGTTCGGCTTCGCCAACATCATCCTGCCGCTGCAGATCGGCGCCCCCGACGTCGCCTTCCCGCGCCTGAACGCGTTCAGCTACTGGCTGTACCTGTTCGGCGCGACCATGGCGACCGCGGGCTTCGTGACCCCCGGTGGCGCCGCGGACTTCGGCTGGACGGCGTACGTGCCGCTCACCGACATCCTGCACTCGCCCGGTGTCGGCACCGACCTGTGGATCCTCGGCCTGGCCGTCTCCGGTCTGGGCACCATCCTCGGTGGCGTCAACATGCTCACCACCGTGGTCTGCCTGCGCGCGCCCGGCATGACCATGTTCCGCATGCCGATCTTCACCTGGAACATCGCGGTCACCTCGGTGCTCGTGCTGCTGGCGTTCCCGCTGCTCACCGCGGCCCTGTTCGGCCTGGCCTACGACCGCCACCTGGGCGGCCACATCTACGACCCGGCCACCGGCGGCATCCTGCTCTACCAGCACCTGTTCTGGTTCTTCGGCCACCCCGAGGTGTACATCATCGCGCTGCCGTTCTTCGGCATCGTGTCCGAGATCTTCCCGGTGTTCAGCCGTAAGCCGATCTTCGGTTACACCACGCTGGTCTACGCGACCCTCGGTATCGCCGCGCTGTCCATCGCCGTGTGGGCGCACCACATGTACGCCACCGGCGCCGTGCTGCTGCCGTACTTCTCGTTCATGACCTTCCTCATCGCGGTCCCGACCGGTGTGAAGTTCTTCAACTGGATCGGCACCATGTGGCGCGGTCAGCTGACGTTCGAATCACCGATGCTGTGGTCGATCGGCTTCCTGGTGACCTTCCTCTTCGGTGGTCTGTCGGGCGTCATCCTCGCCTCGCCGCCGCTGGACTTCCACGTCACCGACTCGTACTTCGTCGTCGCGCACTTCCACTACGTGCTCTTCGGCACCATCGTGTTCGCCACCTTCGCCGGTATCTACTTCTGGTTCCCGAAGATGACCGGCCGCATGATGGACGAGCGTCTGGCCAAGTGGCACTTCTGGGCCACCTTCATCGGCTTCCACACCACCTTCCTGGTGCAGCACTGGCTGGGCGCCGAGGGCATGCCGCGTCGCTACGCCGACTACCTGCCCAGCGACGGCTTCACCACGCTGAACACCATCTCCACCATCGGCGCGTTCATCCTCGGCGCCTCGATGCTGCCGTTCGTGTGGAACACCTTCAAGAGCTACCGCTACGGTGAGGTCGTCACCGTGGACGACCCGTGGGGTTACGGCAACTCGCTCGAGTGGGCAACCACCTGCCCGCCGCCGCGCCACAACTTCTACGAGCTGCCGCGCATCCGCTCGGAGCGTCCGGCGTTCGAGCTGCACTACCCGCACATGATCGAGCGCATGAAGCGCGAGGCGCACGTGGGTTGGGGCTCGGGCAAGCACAACGCCCACGCCGACGAACCCGTGCTGACGAAGTAGCAAGGAACCACCGAACGACCAGGGTGTGCACCTGCTGGGTGACCAGCGGGTGCACACTCTTTTTGTGGGTAAACGAACGGAGCAGATCGACTTGGCCGACACCACAGTTCTCGTGACCGTCACCGGCCCCGACCGACCCGGCGTCACCTCGGTGCTGCTGGCGGCGCTGTCGCGGCATCAGGTGAGCCTGCTGGACGTGGAGCAGGTGGTCATCCGGGGCCGACTCACCCTCGGCGTGCTGGTCTCGTGCCCGAACGACCCCGAGGCGCTGCAGGACGAGCTCGAAGAGGCGATGAACACCGTCGGCATGCAGGTCGACGTGTCGGTCGACGCGCAGATCGGCAAGCCGCCGATGTCGACCCACGCCGTCGTCGTGCTCGGCTCGCCGGTCACCGCGCACGCCTTCAGCGCGATCTCGCGGCTGCTCGCCGGGCTCGGCGCCAACATCGACACCATCCGCGGCATCGCCGACTACCCGGTGACCGGCATGGAGCTCATGGTGTCGGCGGCCGACTCCGGCGCCGACACCGATGCGCGACTGCGCACCGCGCTGGCCGATGTGGCCGTCGCCGAACAGGTCGACATCGCCGTGGAACGCGCGGGCCTGGCGCGGCGCGCCAAGCGGCTCATCGTGTTCGACGTGGACTCCACCCTCATCCAGGGTGAGGTCATCGAGATGCTCGCCGCGCACGCGGGCGTCGAGGAGCAGGTTCGCGAGGTCACCGAGGCCGCCATGCGCGGTGAACTCGACTTCGCCGAATCGCTGCGTCAGCGCGTGGCCACCCTCGAGGGGCTCGACGAATCGGTGATCGAGGAGGTCGCCGACCGCATCGAACTCACCCCGGGCGCGCGCACCACCATCCGCACGCTGCGCAGGCTCGGGTTCCGGTGTGGCGTGGTCTCCGGCGGGTTCCGGCAGGTCATCGAGCCGCTCGCGCACGAGCTGGAACTCGACTTCGTACAGGCCAACACCCTCGAGATCATCGACGGCAAACTCACCGGGCGGGTCACCGGCGAGATCGTCGACCGCGCGTTCAAGGCGACCGCGCTGCGCAAGTTCGCCGCCGACGCGGGCGTGCCGATGGAGCAGACCGTCGCCGTGGGCGACGGCGCCAACGACATCGACATGCTCAACGCGGCCGGGCTCGGTGTGGCGTTCAACGCCAAGCCCGCGCTGCGCGAGGTGGCCGATACGGCGCTGTCGCACCCGTACCTGGACGCGGTGCTGTTCATCCTCGGTGTGACACGTGACGAGGTGGAGGCGGCCGACGCCCGCGACGGCGGGGTCCGCCGAGTTCCGCTGCTCGGCCGTTAGTTCCGGGCACGGCGGGTAATCCCAGCGCAGAAAGAACTTCGGCGTTGGGAGAGTCCGTGCGCAAATTCCTGCTCGTCCCGCTCGCCGTGGCCGGTCTGCTCACCGGCTGCGGCGACGACGAACCGATCCCAGACAGCATCGGATCGACGACGCTCACCCTGCCGAGCACCGCTCCGGCGGTCGCGAAACCGGCGGTCACCGTCGACCAGTCGGCCGCCGGTCGAACGGTGACCCTCGATGTGGGTCAGGAACTGCGGGTCCGGCTGCCCCAGGCCGCCGACTCGGACCAGGAATGGGAGCCGGTGAATCTCGACGAGGGCATCCTGGTCGCCGAGGAACCCGTGGCCGAGGGCCGGACGACGGTGTGGCCGTTGCGCGCGGTCGCCAAGGGGACGACGACGGTCGAGTTCACCTACGGGCAGCTCGAGGAGCCGCCGGTCCGGCCGGAGAGCACCTTCCTGGTGACGGTCGAGGTCTCCTAGCGCGCACGGCTCGCTACGCTGGTTCGCACGTGTGGTGTCGATCGAATCGGGTGTGGTGTGGGTAGCGCGGAACTGGGCGGTGGGGATACCGAGGTGGAGGTCCGCGACGAAGCGGCCGAATTCGCTGTGCGGCATGCGGAATTGGCGCAGGGTTACGGCGGCACCGGCGACCCCGACGACCCGGCCATGGTGCAGGCGATGCAGATGGTGCTGCACATCCCCAAGGCCGAACCACCCGCGCGCAGTGCGCTACTGACCGCCGCTGCCGCCGCCGCGGTCGCGGTGTGTCTCGACCCGCGTTCCGGGCCGGGCGGCGAATGGGAGGCGCGGTACCTGGCGTGGAAACGCTCGCGGATCAGGAAGGTGGCCCGCCGGGCGCGCGGTGCGCAATGGGTGGCGGCCAACGATGTCGACGGCGTGACCGTCGACATCGACGGTGCGCAGGCGCGGGCATTCGTCCCCGGCCCGGTCGGCGCGATCGACCCACGCATCCGCAAACTCCAGATCGGCGGAACCGACCTCGAACACGACGAACCGGGCCCACCCGACCCCGACCTGCCCGTGCTGTGGGTGAACAGCGCGCTGCGGATGTCGGTGGGCAAGGCGGCCGCGCAGGTGGGGCACGCGAGCATGCTGCTGGCGGGCGCCATGCCGGTCGAAGCGGCCGCCGCCTGGGCCGAACGCGAATTCCGTTGCGCCGTGCGCGATGTCGACCCGCGGCAATGGTCCGAACTCGTCGCGCTGGTATCGGCGGGACGTGCTGTCGCCGTGCGCGACGCGGGCTTCACCGAGGTGGCCCCGGGCTCGATGACGGTGATCGCCGTGCCGTGAGACGGCCGACACGCGCGAGCGAATCGGACGGCTGCCGTTGCGGTTCGCGCGCGTCGTCGCGATGTTCGGGTGTACCGGCAGCATTGTGTGGGTAAGACCTATCGGATACCCGTCCGCAGCGAGAGACACACGGAGGTTCCGCCATGATGACGACAATCGCCGTGATCCTGATCGTCTGGGTCGCACTCGCGGTGCCGGTGTCGTTCCTCGCCGCCCGGATGCTACGCAGCGACCTCGGCGCGTCGCGCGAAGCGGCGCGGCACCGAACCGACGAATCCCACCCGGGCCGGTCGTTCCGCTGAGGGCTCCCGTGGGCCAAGATGGAGCGCGTGTCGCAACCCGATCCAGATCTGCTCATCGACTTCTCCGACGTCACCATCCGCCGCTCGGGCCGAACGCTCGTCGGCCCGGTCACCTGGCAGGTCGAACTCGACGAACGCTGGGTGGTCCTCGGCCCCAACGGTGCCGGTAAGACCTCACTGCTGAGAATGGCTGCCGCCGAGGTCCATCCGACCGCCGGGACGGCGAACCTGTTGGGCGAGACCCTCGGTCGCGTCGACGTCACCGAATTACGCCCACGCATCGGCCTGTCCTCGGCGGCGGTGGCCAGCCGCATCCCCGTCGACGAGAAGGTCAGCGACCTGGTGGTGTCGGCCGGGTACGCGGTGCTCGGCCGCTGGCGCGAACGCTACGACGACATCGACACCGAACGCGCCGTCGACATGCTGGAAACCCTTGGCGCCGAACACCTTTCCGACCGCACCTACGGCACCCTCTCCGAGGGTGAACGCAAGCGGGTGCTCATCGCCCGTGCCCTGATGACCGATCCGGAACTGCTCCTGCTCGACGAACCGGCCGCGGGTCTGGACCTCGGTGGACGTGAGGAACTCGTCGAACGCCTCGGCGACCTGGCCGCCGACCCGGATGCGCCTGCCATGGTCCTGGTGACGCACCACGTCGAGGAGATCCCGCCGGGGTTCACTCATGCGCTGCTGCTCAAGGAGGGTGAGGTGGTCGGTCAGGGGCTGCTCGAGGACGTGCTCACGGCCGACAATCTGAGCAAGGCGTTCAGTCAGGCCATCGCGTTGGACCGGGTCGACGGGCGCTGGTTCGCGCGGCGTGCGCGTCGTTCGGGTGGGCATCGGCGCCGGAACTGATCGGCGCTGTCGGGCCAGGACCTTTTGGTATTGCGCCCACAGAGGTACTGGCTGTGTTTTTGGAGCGCTGGCGCGCTCGAGCGCGGCCCCTGGAGGGCCGCGCGAACAGCGCTCGAGACTCGCGCC
>NZ_JBPXLK010000024.1:0-82296 GCF_051843015.1 Nocardia sp. JW2 | reverse complement strand
CTCGAGACTCGCGCCTGCGGCGCATGCGCTTCGAGCGCTGTTCGCGCGGCCGGGCCGCTACGCCGCTTCGCGGCGGAGCGGCCGGGCCGCTACGCCGCTTCGCGGCGGACCCTCCTCGAGGTCGGGTCGTGCGGGGCTGGGAGTGTGGTCATGGCGGACTTAAGTGGTGCCGTGCGGCTGGGAAGGCAGTAGGTGGCGAACTTGAGTAGTGCCGCGGGGCTGGATGTGCGGTAGGCGGTGGACTCGAGTGGTGCCGTGCGGGCTGGAGTGCGGTAGGCGGTGGACTTGAGTTGTGCCGCTTTGGCTGGGAGTGCGGTAGGTGGCGGACTCGGGTGGTGCCGCTTTGGCTGGGAGTGCGGTAGGTGGCGGACTCGGGTGGTGCCGCTTTGGCTGGGAGTGCGGCAGGTGGCGGACTCGAGTGGTGCCGCTTTGGCTGGGAGTGCGGCAGGTGGCGGACTCGAGTGGTGCCGCTTTGGCTGGCAGACCGGTGGGTGGCGGACTCGAGTGGTGCCGCTTTGGCTGGCAGACCGGTGGGTGGCGGACTCGAGTGGTGCCGGGGGCTGAGGAGCCTGGTAGGTGGCGCACCGGGGGCGGGTTTGGGCTGTTGTTGGGGCGGACCCGGTGGTGAGGGTGGCTTCGTGTCGGTTGCTCGGGGTGGACCGGTGGGTGGACCGGTCGGTCGCATCACGGACCAAGCAACGGTTAGGGTGCGTAAGGATCGGGGACCGGCCGTGCGGTGTGGTCGGGGTCTGTCGCGTATCGATCGGCAATGGTGCTGGTCGTGGAGAGGAACGGCTATGAGCGAGTCCGTGGTGCGGGCGCGGGATGCGTCGACGGTGATGCTGGTGCGCGATGGTGCGCGTGGCATCGAGGTTTTCCTGCAGCAGCGGGTGAGCGGGATGGCGTTCGCGGCGGGGGTCACCGTGTTCCCGGGCGGCGGGGTCGATCCGGCCGACGGCACGGCCGACATCGCCTGGACCGGGCCCGAACCTGCCTGGTGGGCACAGCGATTCGGCACCGACGAGCAGTCCGCGCAGGCGCTGGTCGCCGCGGCGGTGCGCGAGACGTTCGAGGAGTGCGGTGTGCTGCTCGCCGGCCCGACCGTCGACACCGTGGTGTGCGATTCGACGGTCTACCGGGAGGCGCGTGGTCGGCTGGAGCGGCGCGAGATCTCCCTCGCGGGCTTCCTGGCCGCCGAGGGGCTGGTGCTGCGCGCCGATCTGCTGCGTCCGTGGTCGAACTGGATCACGCCCGAGGCCGAACCGCGCCGCTACGACACCCGGTTCTTCGTGGCGGTCCTGCCGGAGGGGCAGATCGCCGACGGTGCGACCTCCGAGGCCGCGCACGTGCGCTGGCAGACCCCGGTCGAGGCGCTCGAGAGCTGGCGTGCGGGCGAGCACGTGCTGATGCCGCCCACCTGGTCGCAACTCGACGCCCTGTGCGAGTTCGCCGACACCGCCGCGGTGCTGGCCGCCGAGCGGCCGATCGCGCCGATCATGCCGAGGTACTCGCCGGGCGCCGACGGTCGTCCGCTGTCGGACTTTCCCGACAACGAACGGTATTTCGACCAGCTCCCGGACGTGGACGCGCTGCGCGGCCGGTAGGTTTGGCGCCATGGCCGAATTCGTCACCCTCGAGCTGCCCGCCGAGCCTTCCGCTCGCGGCGTCGCGCTGCTGCGCATCGATCGTCCGCCGCTGAACCTCGTCGACGCCCAGCTGGCCCGCGAGGTCGCGGCGGCCGCGCGCACGGTCGCCGACCATCCGGGGGTGGCCGCCCTGATCGTCTACGGCGACGAGCGGGTGTTCAGCGCGGGCGACGAGATGCGTGAGCTCGCCGAGCTCGACTCCGGCCAGGCCGCCGCCATGGCCGCCGACCTGCAGGCCGCCCTCGGCTGCCTCACCCGCGTGCCGCAACCGACCGTGGCCGCCATTGCCGGCTATTGCCTCGGTGCGGGACTCGAGCTGGCGCTCGGCGCCGACCACCGCATCGTCGGCGACAACGTGAAGCTCGGTTTCCCCCAGATCAAGGCCGGTCTGATCCCCCTGTCCGGCATCCGCAGGCTCTCGCTGCTGATCGGCCAGAGCCGTGCCAAGGACCTCGTCTACACCGGTCGTTTCGTCGACGCCGAGGAAGCCGCGACACTCGGCCTGGTCGACGAAGTGGTCCCCCCCGACGACGTGCTCACCGCCGCCCGCCGCTGGGCCGACCAGTTCGTCACGGCCGCCCCCCGCGCCCTCGCCGCCGCCAAAGCCGTCTTCGAAGCGGGCCCCCACGCCCACTCGACCGCCGTCACCGAGTGGTCGGCCCTCTTCGACACCGACGACACCCGCACCGGCACCCGATCCTTCGCCGCCGACGGCCCGAACAGCGCCGTATTCACCGGACGCTGACTCTGGACCGGTCAGTCGACCAGCAGGAATGGCGCGAAACAAGACCGGCGATTGCGTGCTGAGGGTCTCCTATTACTCTTGCGTGTTATGACGGTTCACCCCGATGATCCGGCGCCGAACCCGCACGCCACCGAGGCCGAGGTCGAAGCAGCGCTGAAGGACACCAAGCTCGCCCAGGTTCTGTACCACGACTGGGAAGCCGAGACCTACGACGACAAGTGGTCGATCTCCTACGACGAGCGCTGTATCGACTATGCCCGCGGCCGCTTCGACCTGGCGGTCGGCCCCGCACCGCTGCCGTACGAGCGGGCGCTCGAACTCGGCTGTGGCACGGGGTTCTTCCTGCTCAACCTGATGCAGGGCGGGGTGGCCAAGACCGGTTCGGTCACCGACCTCTCGCCGGGCATGGTGAAGGTGGCGCTACGCAACGCCGAGCACCTCGGCCTCGATGTGGACGGCCGCGTCGCCGACGCCGAGACCATCCCCTACGAGGACGACACCTTCGACCTGGTGTGCGGGCACGCCGTGCTGCACCACATCCCGGATGTGGAGCTGGCGCTGAAGGAATGCCTGCGCGTGCTCAAGCCGGGCGGACGTTTCGTATTCGCCGGTGAACCGACCACCGTGGGCAACTTCTACGCCCGCAAGCTCGGTCAGCTCACCTGGAAGGTGACCACCGAGGTCACCAAGCTGCCGTTCCTGTCCGGGTGGCGTCGTCCGCAGACCGAGCTGGACGAGTCGTCGCGCGCCGCCGCGCTCGAGGCCGTCGTCGACCTGCACACCTTCGACCCCAGTGACCTGGAGAAGATGGCGAAGTCGGCCGGTGCCGTCGACGTGAAGGCCACCACCGAGGAATTCGCCGCCGCCCTGTGGGGCTGGCCGGTGCGTACCTTCGAGGCGGCCGTTCCCGACGAGAAGCTGACCGTCGGGTACCGCATGGCCCAGTACCGTGCCTGGCTCGGCCTGAGCTGGCTCGACGAGAACGTGCTGCGCAAGGTGGTTCCGCGCGAGTTCTTCTACAACGCGATGATCACCGGCGTGAAGCCGGGCGCGGCGCAGAAGTAGGTGGGATACCGCTTCGGCCGCGACGATGTCGCCTTCCTCGACAGCGCGGCGGGACGCGCCGCGCTCGCCGAGGTCGACCGGCTGGAGCTGACGGCGGCGACGCACCTGCGCGATATCGAGCAGGTGCGTCGCTCGTTTCCCGAGCACGGTGCCGCCTTGATCGAGACCGTGCGGTTGCGGCGCAAGGCGCTGGCGAAGCTGCCCGCAGCGGGGGAGTGGCTGTTCACCGACGACGCGCTGCAACAGGCCACCCCCGCACTCGTCGCCCGGCATCGGGCCGCGCGATTGGCCGGTCGTGCCGTGCACGACGTGACGTGCTCGATCGGTGCCGAGCTGGCCGAACTCGCGGCGGTGTGCCCGGCGGTTGTCGGGAGCGATCTCGATGACGTGCGACTGGCGATGGCCGCCCACAATCTCGGTGTCGCGCCGCTGTCGGCCGGGTATTCCGGCGCGATCACGCCGTCGTGTTCGGGAGCTGCGGCCGGAACGGGTTCCGGTGTGGGAGACGGGCGACAGGCTGTCGGCGGCACTGCGGTGGCCGCTGCGACCCGAAACATCTTGCTGGCCAAGGCTGATGCGCTGACCCCCACCACCCGCGACTCCGTGATCATCGCCGACCCGGCCCGCCGCGCCGACGGCCGCCGAACCTACGACCCCGCCAAACTCCAACCCCCGCTGCCCGACCTGCTCGCCGCCTACGTGGGCCGCGACATCGCCGTGAAGTCGGCGCCCGGTCTGGACTTCGACCGGCTCGGCTGGGACGGCGAGGTCGAGATCGTGTCCCTCGACGGTGCCGTCCGCGAAGCCTGCCTCTGGTCACCCGGCCTCACCGCCCCCGGCCTCACCCGCCGCGCCACTGTCCTCGATTCTCGTGGTGGCGCAACAACTCTCACCGACACCGACCCCGACGAAATCTCCGAACGCGCACCCGGCGAGTGGATCATCGACCCCGACGGCGCCGTCGTCCGCGCGGGCCTCGTCCGCCACTACGCCGCGAAACACGGTCTCTGGCAACTGGATCCGCAGATCGCCTACCTGACCGGTGACACGGTACCCACCGGAATGCGCGGCTTCCGCATCGAAGACCGCTTCGACCTACGCGAGAAGACGCTCCGTCAGGAACTGGCCCGCCGCGACTGCGGTGCCCTCGAGATCCTGGTCCGAGGCGTCGACATCGACCCGGATGCCTTGCGTAAGAAGCTCAAACTGCGCGGCAACCGGCCCTTCACCTTGGTCGTCACCCGAATAGGCCGCAACGCAACAGTTTTCCTCTGCACCGCGCAGGCCGCTCAGGTTTCCTGACGCCCGAGTTCAGGCTTCCATCTTCTTCACCACGCGCTGCACGGTGAGCCAGGTGCGGGTGGTGATGTCCTTGCCGTAGGTCTTCTCCAGCCGGGCCATGAAATCGGGCGTCTTGCCGGTGCTGTTGTCGATCACGGTGAGGAACGCGCGTGCGGCGGGGTCGTAGCCGATGACGCGGGTGAGCGGGTCGTCGGTGAAGGCGGACGTATCGGCTTCGCGCATGGTGTGTTTGAAGAAGGTGACGGTGAGATAGGAACCGCGTTCGTGGGCCAGGCCCTCGAACGGGTCGCGATCGAGCAGCGCACGCAGTTCGGGGTGGCTGCGCACGATGGTGCCGCCGGGGATACCGAGCTCGGTCGCGAGCGCCTGCTGGATGCGGTCTTCGAGATCGTCGCGGTCGTCGTCGGTGCGGAACACCACGTTGCCGCTGCTCAGCACCGTCGCGACGCCCTCGAAACCGAGCCCTTCGAACACCCCGCGCAACTTGTCGTTGCGCATGTTCGGGTTGGTCGGCATGATCCCGCGCAGCAGCGCCGCATAACTGTCCACGTCGCGACCGTACCGACCGTCACCGACAGGAACGGTCCTGTCGGCGGAGTGTCGTTCAGGCTTGTGCGCCCGCGTTCTTCTTGCGTTCGATATCGGCGAGCGCGGCCAGATAGGCCTCTCGTTCGGCGGCACCGGCGTCCCAGGCCACCTTGCGGTTCTTCACGACCTTGGCGGGTGCCCCGACAGCGATGCTGTAGTCGGGAACGTCGCCGCGCACCACCGCGTGCGCGCCGAGCACACAGCCGCGGCCCACCCGGGTGTCGCGCAGGACGGTCACCTTCGCGGCGATCCAGGTGTCGGGGCCGATCCGCACGGGGCTCTTCACGATGCCCTGGTCCTTGATGGGCAGCGTGATGTCGTCCATCTTGTGGTCGAAGTCGCAGATGTAGCACCAGTCGGCGACCAGCGTCGACTCACCGATCTCGATGTCGAGGTAGGTGTTGACCACATTGTCCTTGCCGAACACCACCTTGTCGCCGATGCGCAGCGAACCCTCGTGGCAGCGGATGGCGTTGCCGTCACCGATATGCACCCAGCGCCCGATTTCCATGCGCGCCAATTCGGGGGTGGCGTGGATTTCCACATTGCGGCCGAGGAACACCATTCCGCGCAACACGATGTGCGGATTGGTGAGCCGGAATTTGAACAGGCGGTAATAACGCACGAGGTACCAGGGGGTGTAGGCGCGATTGGCGAGCACCCAGCGCAACGAATCCCTGGTCAGAAAACGCGCCTGCTGCGGATCGCGGCGGCGTGATCCACGCCAGCGCGCGCTCAGCGGCGCGCCCCACATGCTCGTCACGAACTACTCTCCCTCTTCCGACCTCGACGGCGTCCACCGGGTGAGCCCCGGGGATTCGGTCATCGGGTACACAGAGTACTTTCGCAGGGCACACTTACCGTGCCATACCCCGATCCTCGGCCCGATTACCCAGGAGATCAGCAGGTGCGAACTCGGACTCGCGTCGCCGCCTCGCTCGCTGCCGCCGGTGTGGTGGCGCTGGCCGGTTGCGGCACCGATGTGGACGACATCACCGTCGGCTCCGGAAAGGGTTGGCCCGCAGCCCATCACGACGGCCGCAACAGCGCCGCGAGCCCGGTGAGCGGTGCGTCGGCGATGACGTTGAGCTGGTCGCGGCCGGTGGGTGGGCCGATCGCGCAGCCCGTGACGATCGGCGGCGAGGGTCAGCTGTTCGTCACCACAAGCACCGGCAACTGCGCGGTGTTCTCCTATCAGATGCAGACAGGCCGCAAACGGTTCTGCAACCCGCTCGGCCCGTCGACGATCGAGGCGCCCACCGTGGTCGACGGCATCAACAATGTCTACGTCGGCGACGACGGCGCGGTGAATTCGTTCAACTACCTCGGTCAGCCGCGCTGGCGCACCCCCGTCGCCGGGGTGCCGGTGGCGATCCAGTTCACCGGTGACGGCCGCGTGCTCACGGTGACCCAGTCCGGCCAGGTCGACGTGCTCAGCCGCCAGACCGGCGAACGCGAGGTGCCGACCCTGCAGCTGCTCGGCGAACCCGACTTCCTGAAGTACCCCGGCCTGACCCGACCCGCCTCCGGCGACGGCCTCGACGACTGCCAGGTCGGTGGCCCGCGCTGCGCCGTCGCCAACACCACCGCCGTCGACCCCGAGACCGGCCGTTTCTTCGTCACCGTCTGGGAACCGGGCAAGCCGATGGCCTCGCTGCGGGCGATGTCCTACGCCGACGGCACCGTGACGCAGCTGTGGAGCGCCGACATGCTCACCGACGGCAGCGCGACCAGCCCGGCCCTGTCGGCCGACGGCGCCACCGTGTACGTCGGCGACAACAGCGGCCGCCTGATCGCGGTGAACACCGAAGACGGCAGCACCCGCTGGACCCACGCGCTCGGCTGGACCCCGCGCGGCCGCATCGCCCTGGTCGACGACCTGATCCTCCCGTCCGGCGACGACGGCTACCTGGCCGCCATCCGCGATCACGGCGACCGCGCCGACCGCGCCTGGGAACGCAAGGACCTGGCCCAGCGCGGCACCCCCGCCCTGACCTCGGGCGAGATCGGCTACACGGTCGCCGCCATCGGCGCCGGCCTGAACCTGATCACCTTCGACACCACCACCGGCACCACGATCGACTCCGATCCGCTGCCGAACGCCACCGGAACCACCACCGGCACATCGATCGGGCCCGAGGGTCAGGTCGTCGTCGCCACCCGTCTCGGCGAGATCTTCACCTTCACCCCGGACGCGTAGCTCAGTACGGGTTCGCCTGCGCGGTGAAGCGCGGGTTCAGCTCGCCGGCGAGGGCGCGGGGGAACGAGACGCGCGTGGGGTCGCCGTCGGCGGTGTAGCGCTGGCCGGGGTGGGCGGCGAGGTGATCGAGCCAATGGGCCGAGTCGAAGGGCACCGCACCTCGGCCGGAACGGATGCGTGGCACACCGGCCGGGTCGAGCCCGGCGTAGGGCGCCGGGGCCGGATTCGAGCCGACGAGCATCACGGCGTCGAAGGTGTAGGTGGTGCCGTCCCAGCTGCCTGCCGTGGTCAGGGACCGGTTGTCGGGGTGGATGCCGAGGGGTAGCGCCATCGTCCGCACGGTGGCGCCCGGCGCGGCGGCCGTCACCGCGCGCACGTTCTCGGCGAACTCGCGTTGCACGCTGTTGTCGTCCAGCGTCGACAGGTTCGGGTGCGTGGCCGTGTGGGCGCCGATCTCGTGACCGTTGGCCGCCAGCCAGGGCAGGGCGCGCGGATCGCCTTGGAACGGTTCGTTGTTCACGTAGAAGGTGGCGACCGGGCGGAAATCGGGGTAGCGCGCGCCGAATTCGGCGAGGATGCCCGCGGCGCTGTCGGGTGCGACGGCGCCGGAGTCGGTGAAGGCGAGCTGGCTGGTGGTCGAATCGTCGAAGGTGAGGACCACCGGGTGGGTGCCCGCGGGGAGGTCGAGGCGGCCGGACACGTAGTCGGCGGCGGTCACGGGGCGGTAGCCCTCGCGGTAGAGGCGTTCGAGTTCGTCGCGGAATTCGGCTGGGGTCTGGTCGTATTCGCCCGCCGGGTTCGCCGAAATCTGGTGATACATCAACACCGGGACGAGACCGAGCTCGTTGGCGCCGACTTCGGCCGGGTTCGGGGGTGCCGCCGTGGTGCTGTGGGCGGCGGGTGGGTCGACCGAGGCGGCCTCGGTACTCGTGTCCGTGCACGCCGCGAGGGCGGTGGTCAGCGCGAGGATCGGCAGAAGTCGCGAAAGTGCAGGAGAACCACCTGTCATCAATGCGATATTACGCGGCGGCCTCGGTTTACAGTTGATCTACCGATACCCGCCACATCCGTGTCGGAACCGCGAAATAGTTGGCGTGTCAACAGTATTGGAAGGCGGTGTTGGCGTTGGGGTTCTCATTCCGTTCGGCCGTCCGGTGGCGGTGGACGAGCACCGTCGTCGGAGTCGGTCTGGCGATCGTCGTGGTCGCGCTCGTGGCCGGATTCGCTTTGAGTAGATCGGCCGTGGTGCCGCTCGCCGACACCACGCCACCGACGCTGACCGTGAACCCCGCCGACCCGGTGACGTCGTACCGGTCACCGGTGGTGGTGCGCGGCACCGCCGTCGACGCCGTTCGGGTCTCCATCGGCGCGGAATCGGTGACACCCGCCGAAGACGGGTCGTTCGAGTTCGCGGTGCCGTGGGCGCCCGCCTTCGAAGTGGTCGCGGCCGACGACGCGGGCAACGCGGCCAGCAGCACCGTCGTCACCGCGCGGACCCTGCCGAGGATGCGGGCGGTGCACGTCACCGCGCACGCCTGGTCGCACGACGGGCTGCGTGAATCGGTCCTCGACCTCGCGCGCCAGGGACGCATCGACACCGTGCAGCTCGACATCAAGGACGAGGACGGCGTCGTCGGCTACGACTCGCAGGTGCCGCTCGCCCGGGAATCCGGTGCCGCCACGAAGATCTACGACGCGCCCGCCGCGCTTCGGCAGTTGCACGACATGGGTGTGCAGGTGGTCGGGCGTATCGTCGCGTTCCGCGATCCGACTCTCGCGTCGTGGGCGTGGCACAGCGGGCGCAACGACTGGGTGGTCCAGAACCCTTCCGGCCAACCATATTCCAGCCATTACGGGCCGATCGCCTTCACCAATTTCGCCCATCCCGACGTGCGCCGCTACAACATCGACCTGGCCGTGGAAGGCGCGCGGCTCGGGTTCGACGGCATCATGTACGACTACGTCCGCCGCCCCGACGGCAGCCTCACGAGCATGACCTTCACCGGCCTCACCGACACGCCGTCGGTGGCGATCGCGGCCTTCCTCGCCGAGAGCAGGCACCCGGTGAACAGCGCGGGCGCCCACCAGAGCGCCGCCGTCTACGGCATCGCCTCCACCCGCCCCGACCAGATCGCCCAGGACATCCCCCTCATCGCCCGCCACGTCGACTTCGTCGCCCCCATGATCTACCCCTCCCACTGGAACCCCGGCGAATACGGTGTCGCCAACCCCAACGCCCAGCCCTACGACATCGTCTACCGCTCCCTCCAGGACTTCATCACCCAGACCAAGGGCACCAACGCAGGCGTCATCCCCTGGCTCCAGGACTTCTCCCTCGGCGTGAGTTACGGCGACGCCGAAGTCAAAGCCCAGATCGACGCCACCCGCGCCGCGGGTATCGACGGGTTCTTCTTCTGGAACGCGGCCACCCGCTACCACGGGGGTGGAATCCACCCGGCGTGAGAGCGGGTCGACGACGTCGGGTCAAGCCTCGGCTTGACCGATATCGGCTTGCCGTGGCGCGGCGGGAACCCATTCGCGCAGCGGCTGGACCACCGTCCCGTAGAAGGTGTCGGTCGCGGAGGTGACGCTCGAGATGAAGCTCGCCGCGGTTCCGGCGCGCCGGTTGCCCATCGGGAAGCTCTGTTCGAGTGTGAACGACACGATCGAGCCGGTTCGTCCCTCGATGAGCGACTTCGGGTTCGCCCGCACGACGTCGAGCAGTTCGCAGCTCTCTGTGCCGCGTTCGGAGAACACGGCCTCCACCTGCACCCGACCCGGTGCCTCGGCGAGCTGCTTGATCAACCAGGACACCCGGCGCGCCGAGGTACCTTCGTCGGGGGCGGCCATCGCGATGCGGCAACGCACCTTGTTGGTGCGCACGTCGGCGACCACCGTGAGATCGCCGACGGTGTCTGGGATGCGCAGTACCGCCTCGAAGCAGCCGTCGGCGGCCAATCGTTCGGCGACGGCCGCGGCCCTAGCTGCCGGATCGGTATGGAACTTGCGCGGCAGAATGTGTTTGACCTCGACGCCGAGTTCGGCGGTGAGCCGCAGCGCGAGATGCCTGCACAGCGAGACCCAGGTATCGGCGACGGTCAGCGCCTTCTGATCGCCCGCGCGCAACGTGCCCGCCATGACCGCGTCCCGCACGACGACCCAATGCCTGCCCATGTCGACGAATTCCGCCGCGCCGGACCGGGGATGGTCGAGGTAACGCAGGAACTCGCCGAGAACCCAGGTCTGCAGCGGGTCGTCGATACTGCCGTGCGAGAGCAACATGCGTGCCTCGTGCGCCACCTCCGCCCACGACAGGTGCCGCAGGGCGACCTTCGTCAGCTTGCGGCGGTCGACCTGGACCGGCAGTTCGCCCGGACCGGCCGGGATATCGTTGGACAAGCTGACCACGACGTCGTACTTGCGGCGTCGCGCCACATCGAGATAGCTCTCGAGCTGGTCTTTCCTGAGCTTGCCGTTCCCGGTCTTCACCTCGAGCAACCCGGTCCACTGCTTGCTGCCCCGGCTCACCCGCAGCACGGCATCGGGCACCACCGTCGAATCGCCTGCCTCGTACTGCACTTCGATATAACCCTCGAAGGCACCGACCGGTGCACCCATCCTCGCGCAGACCGCCCGCGCGAAGGGGCGCACGGCCTGCATCGTCGCGACGAGCGCCGAAGTGGTACGCCGTTCCTGTTCCTCGCCTGCACCGATACCGAAGACCGAGAACAGCCGGGCGGGCTGCCAGGCGTCGGATTCGGCCTGGCGGAACTCGATCGGCTTCGACTTGCGCACCGGTCGCTTGGCGGTGCGTACACCACGGGCGGGCGCGGCGGTGGGCGCCGGCTCGGTGAGAGGGGTCGCGGGCGCGTCGTGAACCGGCTCGGCCGCTGGCTCGTCGTCGTCGATCGACACACCGAAATCCGTTGCCAGTCCGGCCAGTCCGGATTCCCAGCCCTGTCCGACGGCGCGCACCTTCCAGACGCCTTCGCGGCGGTAGACCTCGCCGAAGACGAAGGCCGACTCGGTGTCGGCATCGGCAGTCACGTACTCGGCGAGGGAGCGGCCCGCCGCGTCGATCACATGCAGGGCGAGCTTGCCGAGTGTGCCGAAGGTGCCGGTGCCGACGCTGCCCGCCAGCGCGACGGTGTGGATGCCGGCGGGGAGTGCGGAGAGGTCGATCGAAATCCTGGCCTGCCGGCCTTCGTCCGTCACGCTCGTTCCGAGGAATCTGACCGAGCCGTCGGGAGATTCGGGCTGGTTGTAGAAGACGAAATCGGCATCGGAGGCGACGCGGCGGTCGGCGCCGAGTAAGAGTGCCGAGGCGTCGAGTTCGACAGTCGGCTCGGGCCAGCCGATGACGATGTCGACGCGTTCGACATCCGTCGGCAATGCGATGTTCTGGCCCTTGGACAACAGCGGAGACGACACAGCAACTCACCCTTCGAGGCTCGGCACGACGATCACCGCAAGGCGAATACGGCCGACCGGCCGCCGACCCCCTTGCCGCACACCGCGATTCAGCGGTGGCCGAAGGGTGTCGGCCGCGAACCCCGAACTGTTACACAGCTCACGTTTAGAACGTCAACGCATTGGAAACCGGTCGGCGTCATGTGCGTGCCGAAGCGAGGTCTACTTCGGATCCCGTTCCGGGAGTGGGCGTTCGGGGATGGTGGGGCGGCCGAGAGGGGTGCGGACCCGACGCTTGGCCGTGGTGTAGACCTGGGTGGTTTCGGCGGCCACCACGTCCCAGGCGAAGTCGGCGGTGAGGCGTTCGCGGGCGGTGTAGGCGCGGTCCTGGGCGGTGAGCGGGTCGTCGAGGACGGCGCGGGTGGCGTCGACCAGGCCGTCGATGTCGGCGGGGGCGAAGGAGGCGCCGGTGACGCCGTCGATCACCGCTTCGCCGAGTCCGCCCGCGGTGGAGGCGATCAGGGGTACGCCTGCGGCGGCGGCTTCCAGGGCGACGATGCCGAACGGTTCGTAGCGGCTGGGCAGGACGATGGCGTCGGCGCCGTGCAACCAGCCGAGCAGTTCGGTGTGGCCGAGATTGCCGACGAAGTTGACGGCGCGCGCCACCCGGTGCACGCGAGCACGTTCGCGCAGCCAGTCGAACTGAGTGCCGATCCCGGCGACGGTGAGGGTGGTTCCGGGATGCGCGCGCCGGATCCTGGGCAGCGCGGCGATCGCGTCCTGCACGCCCTTCTCGTACTCGAGCCTGCCCACATACAGCAGCCGTGGCGGTCCGGAACGGGGTGCGCGCGGCCGGAACGTCCACGACGTGACGTCGATGCCGTTGCGGATCACCGTGATCGGGGGAAGTTCGGGTCCGTAGAGCCGCTCCACCTCGTCCTGCATGGATGTCGAGCAGGTGATGAGCTGATCGGATTCGTTGGCGAGCCACCACTCCACCGAGTGCACCTGCCGGTTCACCCGCCCCGACACCCAGCCGCTGTGGCGCCCGGCCTCGGTGGCGTGAATGGTCGACACGAGCGGCACGTCGTAGAACTCGGCGAGCGCGATCGCCGGGTGGGCGACGAGCCAGTCGTGGGCGTGCACCACATCGGGCGTCCAACCGTCACCGACGCCGGGTTTGCCGAGCGCGACGCCCGCGCGCACCATCGCGTGCCCCATCGCCAGCGTCCAGGCGAGCATGTCCTCGCCGAAGTCGAAGCACGGCGGGTCCTCGGCGACCGCGACGACGAGAACACCGTCGGCGATATAGGAATGGGTCGGGTGGGTGAGCGAATCGGTGCCGGTGGGCCTGCGGGCGAGCACGACCACTTCGTGCCCGGCCGCGGCCAGTTCGACGGCCAGGTGATGCACATGCCGACCGAGCCCACCGACCACGACCGGCGGGTACTCCCACGACACCATCAAAATCTTCATGACGATCCTTCGGCGACCGACGGGACGGCGGTCGGCAACCGCCGTGCGTCCAGACCTGGGAAGAGTCCGTCGGCCGCGCTCCATCCTGCCGCGAGACGGGTCGCTTTGGCGAACTGACCGGCACCGATCGCCTCGGCGAGTTCGCGGACGGCATGCGCGTGTTCGTGGGCGCGGTCGCGCGCGTAGCCCGCGGCGGAGTCCTTGCTGACCATGAACGCCCAGTCGCTGGACACCGTGAGGATCGCTTCGCGCAGCAATTGATCGGCCACCGGATCGCGCAACGCACCGTCGCGGCGCACCTTGTCGAGGGTGTCCAGGGCCAGCCGAACCACGTCGGCGTTGAGCTCGACGAGGTCGGCCACCTGATCGCCCGCCCACACCCGCCAGTCCTTGCCGGAACCCCACGACGAGTCGTTGAGCTGCACGGGTTCACCGACGAACCCGTTCGCCCTGGCATCGGCGAGGGTGCCGACGGTGACCCCGGCCTCGGGCAACGCGCGCAGCACCTGCTCGAGCCACTGCGGTCCCTCGTGCCACCAGTGGCCGAACAGTTCGGTGTCGAACGCGGCGACCACGAGCGCGGGCCTGCCGATCCGCTCGGACTCCTCGATCAGCCGCGCGCGCACGGTCTCGACGAAGTCGGCGACATCGCGGGTGACGGCTTCGGCGGCGAGTTCGGGATCGTAAGGGGCCTTGTCAGGACCGGCCACCGTTTTGCCGGTGACCCGCGACGGCTTGAGCCCCGTCGCATGGTCGTAGTGGTGGAAATCGCGGTACGCGCTCTGCCCCGGATAACCCTGTTTGGGCGACCACACGCGGTAACTCACCTGCAGATCGCGACCGAAGGCGACCACATCGGCGTCGCGCACCGGCCTGCCGAGGCTGGTGTCGCCGCGCAGCGACGGTCCGTCGACCATGAAATGCGTCACACCGGCGGCGTCGTAGCCGAGTTCCATGCCCGGCGTGTATCCGCATTCCGGCGCCCAGATTCCCGTGGGGGTGGTGCCCCAGCGCAACCGCGCGTCGGCCAGTCCTTCGGTCAGCTGGTACTGACGCAGGCGGGGGTCGAGCAGCGGCTGGAAGGGATGCGCGAGCGGACCGCCGAGTAGTTCGATGGCGTCGGCATCGATCAGCGACCGCCAGACCGGCGCGCTGCCGTGCCGCCAGTCCTGCTCGAAATCGGCGAGAGCCGTTGCGGCGAGCCGATGTTCGTGCCTGCCGAGCGCCACATTGCCCACCATGGAGGCCTCGTCGGCGCGCAACTGCCAGTTGCCGAGCCAGTGATGCATGCCCGCCAGGCAGTGCGGGTCGTCGAGCTGGGCGGCGAGCACGGGGGTGATCCCCAGGCTCAGCAGATGTGAGCGACCTTCGGCGGCAAGGGTTTTCAGCACCCGGACCAGGGGAAGATAGGACGCGGCCCAGGACTGGTACAGCCATTCCTCACCCACCGGCCAGCGCCCGTGATGGGCCAGCCAGGGTAGATGCGAGTGCAGGACCAGCGTGAACTGGCCCGGGACGGAGCGAGAGTCGGTCAACGCCTTGCCTTCTCGGCGATCGCGACCAGGTCCAGGCTGGCATCGATATCGCCTTCACGCAGGTCGAAATCGTCGATGGTCACGGCGGCGACGTCGGCGGTGAGGTCGGCAGGCCAGGGCTCACCGGCGAGGGCGCGCTCGATCTGGGCGTCGATGAACGACCCACCGTGCTTGGCGTCCAGCGCTTTGAGGGCGTCACCGTGGTGCACGCCGAGCATCCGCGACACCGTGAAACCGGCCTCGACCAGCAGTTCGGTGAGTTCGGCTGCGTTGAGTTCGCGCGTGTGGAACGGGTTGAGCGGGGTGTCGCGACCGGGGGAGAAGGTGATGCGATTCGGGGTGCTGATGAGCAGTCGTCCGCCCGGGCGCAGCACGCGCAGGCATTCGCGCAGGAACTGCGCCTGGTCCCACAGATGCTCGATGACCTGGAAGTTCACCACCACGTCGACCGATTCGTCGTCGAGTGGGAGGTCGGCGAGGTTGCCCTGGATCATCTCCACGCGCGGGTAGCGCGCGCGTACGTGCGCGACGGCACCCTCGTCGTAGTCCACGCCGATCACCCGCTGGGCGACCCCGGTGATCATGTCCGCGCCGTAGCCCTCGCCCGAGCCCGCCTCGAGCACGGTCTTGCCCGCGCAGTGCTCCAGCAGCCGGGCGTAGGCGATCTCGTGCCGACGGAACCAGTAGTTCTCCTCGGCGATACCCGGCACCGTCCGCTCACCGGTCAGCGGCAGTGGGTCATGTGTTGCGTCCACCGGTGCGGCAGGGATCACAGCCTCGCTCATGGCCTCGACGTTACTGGTACCGATGGTCCGCTCCTGAGCCAGGGACCTGTTGCGCAAGTAGGTTACCCACCGGTAACTTAGCGTAGGGTACTGTTCCCCTCTGAGCACCCACACGGACGTACGGCCCAGCTCGTGCGGCCCACCACTCACGTGTAACCCAGAAGGAGGTCGACGAAGACCGATGCCGAACATCGTCGTACTCATCAAGCAGGTCCCCGACACCTGGTCCGAGCGCAAGCTGACCGATGGTGACTACACCCTCGACCGTGAGGCCGCCGACGCCGTCCTCGACGAGATCAACGAGCGCGCCGTCGAGGAAGCGCTGCTGATCAAGGAGGCCCAGGGCGGCGAGGTCACCGTGCTGGCCGCCGGTCCGGATCGCGCCACCGAGGCCATCCGCAAGGCGCTGTCCATGGGTGCCGACAAGGCCATCCACATCAACGACCCCGCGATCCACGGCTCCGACGCCGTGCAGACCGCCTGGGTGCTCGCCGGCGCGCTCGGCCAGGTCGAGGGCGTCGAGCTGGTCATCGCCGGCAACGAGTCCACCGACGGCCGCGCGGGTGCGGTCCCGGCGATCATCGCCGAGTACCTCGGCATCCCGCAGCTCACCCACCTGCGCAAGCTCACCGTCGACGGCGACAAGATCACCGGCGAGCGCGAGACCGACGAGGGTGTGTTCAAGCTCGAGGCCACCCTGCCCGCGATCGTCTCGGTGAACGAGAAGATCAACGAGCCGCGCTTCCCGTCCTTCAAGGGCATCATGGCCGCGAAGAAGAAGGAAGTTCAGGTCTTCACCCTCGCCGACCTGGGCATCGACCCGTCGACCGTCGGTGTGGCCAACGCGGGCACCGCGGTCACCGCCGCCACCCCGAAGCCCGCTCGCACCGCGGGCGAGAAGATCGCGGACGAGGGCGAGGGCGGCAAGCAGATCGCCACCTACCTCATCGGCCAGAAGATCATCTGATCCGGACCGTCCGAGAACTTCCCTAGGAGAAAGAACAATGGCTGAAGTACTTGTGCTCGTCGAGCACGCCGACGGTGCCGTCAAGAAGGTCAGCACCGAACTGCTCACCGCCGCACGCGCGCTCGGCACCCCGGCCGCCGTCGTGACCGGTGCCCCCGGCACCGCCGACAAGCTGGCCGCCGCCCTGGCCGCCGCGGGCGCCGAGAAGATCTACGTCGCCGAGGGCGACGAGGTCGAGAGCTTCCTGGTCACCCCGAAGGTCGACGTGCTCGCCTCGCTGGTCGAGTCCGCCGCCCCCGCCGCCGTGATCGTCGCCGCCACCGCCGAGGGCAAGGAGGTGTCGGGCCGCCTCGCCGCGCGCATCGGCTCCGGTCTGCTCGTCGACGTCATCGGCGTCAACGGTGACGGTTCGGCCGTGCACTCCATCTTCGGTGGCGCGTTCACCGTCGACGCCAAGGCCACCGGCGACGTGCCGGTGATCTCGGTGCGCCCCGGCTCCATCGAGGCCGCCCCGCAGGCCGGCGCCGGTGAGCAGGTCGCCGTGGCCGTGCCCGCGCAGGAAGAGGGCGTCGTCAAGGTCGTCTCCCGTGAGCCGGTCGTCGCCGGTGACCGTCCGGAGCTCACCGAGGCGAGCATCGTCGTCTCCGGTGGTCGCGGTGTCGGTTCCGCCGACAACTTCTCGGTCGTCGAGGCGCTGGCCGACTCGCTCGGTGCCGCCGTCGGTGCCTCGCGTGCCGCCGTCGACTCGGGCTACTACCCGGGCCAGTTCCAGGTGGGTCAGACCGGTAAGACCGTCTCCCCGCAGCTTTACATCGCCCTCGGCATCTCCGGTGCCATCCAGCACCGCGCGGGCATGCAGACCTCGAAGACCATCGTCGCGGTCAACAAGGACGAAGAGGCTCCCATCTTCGAGATCGCCGACTACGGCATCGTGGGCGACCTGTTCAACGTCGCCCCGCAGCTGACCGACGCCGTCAAGTCCCACAAGGGCTAGGCTCGTCCGCTGACTCGCCAGATCTGTCGTCGAGAGACGTCAGGTCTGGCGAGTTTTGCGTTTTCCGCTGCGTAGCATGGGGACATGGCCATGCCGAGCGTCGATCGCCCTGATCTTCCCGAGTCGATGACCTGGGAGGAGCTCGAGGCACTACCGGAGGAGATCGCCGCGCAGGTCGAGCTGTGGGAAGGGCGTGTGGTGTTCGTGCGGCGCGGGCCGGGCGAGCACCAGTTGGCCACCTTGCTATTGACCCAGGCGATCAGGGATGCAGCGGCCGACAATCGATCTCATCCGGAACGCTGCTGGCGCGGCAACCTCGGGACGAACGTATTCTTCGGTTCCACCGGAAAGTCGGATTTCGTGACGCCGGACTTCCTCGTGCACCGCTGCCTGCCACCAGGCTCCGATGTCCGTGCCTCCGACACTGTTCTGGTAGGTGAAGTGCTGTCACCGTCGAACACGCCGGCCGATGTCGAAGCGAAGAAGGCCCGCTACGCAGGTGCGGGGATCCCCTCGTACTGGGAAGCGGACCTGACCAAGGATCTCACCGGCATCGGCGCCCTGCGTGTGTACATCCTCGAAACCGGCCATGCGCAACTTCCCCCCGGCGTTCGTCCACTCCGCAACGCCAACTATCTGCTGGCAGGGCAGTGGGCTCGCGGTTCCGCGCCGGGTATCTCGTTCCCGTACCCCTTCTCCATCGAAATCGATTGGCTGTCCTTGGATTTCTGACTCGGCTAGCCAGTAGCGCTCACCGTATTTCGAGGGCCATCCAGTGCTCCGGGTTGCTCAGCGGCTCGAAGCCGAGTTTCTCGTAGACGCCGTGGGCGTCGTGGGTGGCGAGCATGATCCGGCGCAGGCCGTAGGGGGCGAGGTGGTCGCGGACGGCGGTCACCAGGGCTGTGCCGAGGCCCTTGCCGCGCACCGAACGGTCGACGTACACGTCGCAGAGCCAGGCGAAGGTCGCGCGGTCGGTGACGACCCGGGCGTAGGCCACCTGCTCTCCCGAAACACTGTCGTAGACACCGAAATTGAGGGAACCGGCCATCGCGCTGTCCTGCTTCTCGCGCGTTCTGCCCTTCGCCCAGTACGAGTCGGTGGACAGCCAGGTGTGGACGCGTTGCGCGTCGATGCGGGCGGTGTCGGTGGAGACTTCGTAGCCGGATGGGAAGTCGGGGGTGAGCGGATCCGTCATGTTCGGAAGGCTGTCAGGTTCGGTGGTGCTCTGTCGAGGGCGTAGGAATTCGATTGACGGCAGGATTCGGCGTCGGCAGGGTGAGCTGATGGTGTCGGGTGGATTGCCTGTGGAGTTGCCGTCGGCGGTCGAGGAGACGGTTCGTGCGGTGTTCGGTGCGGCCGGTGCGCGGTGGATCGACGAGTTGCCGGACGTCGTGGCCGGGCTGGCCGAGCGGTGGGGGCTCAGCGAGTTCACCGCGCCGTTCGGCGGCGGAACGCACGCCTACGTCGCCGGGGCCAGGCGCGACGACGGACGGCAGGCCGTGCTGAAGGTGCCGATGGTCGACGAGGAGAACATCGCCGAGGCGACCGCCTTGTACGCCTACGACGGCGACGGTGCCGTCCGGCTGCTCGAATTCGACCCCGCCACCGGTGCGATGCTGCTCGAATGGGCTTTCCCCGGAACGGAATTGCTCACCCAGCCCGGCTTCCCGAGCCTCGAGGGCCGACCGGAGAACGCGGCGAAGGTGAAGTCGGCATGCGCGCTGTATCGCAGGCTGCGCCGACCAGCGCCTGCCTTTCCCGACAGCTTTCCGGCCTTCCCCGCCGCGACCGACGTCATAGACGGCCTCCGCACCCGGCTCACCGACCCTGCTGTGGCGCAAGAGATCTCACCGTCTCTACGGACGTTGGTTGAGCGCTGGTGCGTCACACTGAGCGATCCGGACGATCCCCTCCTGATCGTCAACCGCGACACCCACCTCGGCAATATCGTTGCCGCCGAACGCGAACCATGGCTACTGATCGACCCGAAACCGTGCCTCGGTGAAGCATCCTTCGACGCAGGCTTCCTCCTGATGATCCAGATCCAGTCCGACCCGACCCCCGAGCACGCCGACGCGGTGATCGCCCCCACGGCAGCAGCACTCGACGTAGACCCCGAACGCGCCCGCGGCTGGGCCCTCATCCGCACCGTCGAGGAACTCACCTGGGCCGTCGAAGACAACGACCCGGAAATGCGCGATCTCCACGCCGCAGTCGCCAACGCACTGGCGCGACTCCCGTTCGGACGCGCAGCCGGGTGATCGCCTAGCCGTCGAGAAGCCCTTCCGGCGCGAATCGCAAGCAGGCGCGGGTAACGTGCTCACTGCGAGCGGGGGAGCGGTGAGGAGTGACGGTGCTGCAAACGGGGGCGAGTTTCGCCGGATACCACCTGGAAGGTGTGCTCGGACAGGGCGGGATGGGGACGGTCTATCTGGCCAAGCATCCTCGGCTGCCGCGCAGTGTGGCGTTGAAGGTGCTGAATCGGGAGTTCAGCGCCGCTCACGAACTGCAACGACGGTTCGAGCGGGAAGCCGATGTCGTTGCGCAACTCGACCATCCGGGGATCGTCGGGATCTTCGATCGGGGAACCGACGACGGGTACCTGTGGATCGCGATGCAGTTCGTGCGCGGCACCGATGCGGCCACCTGGGACGCGAGCGCGTACCCGGCTGACGTCACCGCGCGGTTGATCGGGGAGACGGCCTCCGCCCTCGACTACGCCAACCAGCACGGTGTGCTGCATCGTGATGTGAAGCCGGGCAACATCCTGATCGCCGATCCCGAACACGGTCGTGAGATCCGCGCGGTACTCACCGATTTCGGGATCGCGCGGGTGACCACGGCGAACACCCAGCTCACCGCGACCGGAACATTCACAGCCACCCTCGCCTATGCCTCACCCGAGCAGCTCTCCGGGGAAGTCGTCGACCACCGCAGCGATCAGTACTCGTTGGCCTGCACCCTGTTCGCGATGTACGCCGGGCACCCGCCCTACACCGCGACGAACCCCGGTCAGGTGGTGGCGGGTCACCTGTCGCACCCGGTGCCGCGCCTCACGGCGATCAGGCCGGATCTGCCACCTGCGATCGACGCCGTCATCGCCCGCGCGATGGCCAAACATCGAGACGAACGATTCAGCAGTTCAACAGAATTCGCCAGCGCTGTGTGTCATGCGCTCGACGGTGGGCCGGTGGCCGCGCCCCACCCCGTGGCCTCCTCCACCCGCGCGGCGAACAGCTCCTCCGAAGGACTCGCCCAGCAGCCGCGAGCCGACGGTGCGTACTACGCGCAACCGGTGGGCCATGCCGAGGGGTATGTGCAGCAGCCGTGGCATGCCCCGGCGCACCAAGGGCACGCCGTCGGTGGGCACGTGCCGCAGTCCTGGCCCGACCCACGGTTCGGTCCCGCCGTGCGGGCTCGGCCACAACAGGGCTTGCCACCCGGCGCCGTTCCTTCCCGCGTATCGGCGACGATCGCTGGCATCGGTGCCATGGTGATCGGCGCTGTGCTGTTGGGATTCGCGGTACTGGCTGCCGTCCTGACCAATCAGGCGAACAGGGACGGACTCGACACCGAGGGCAATACACTCGCCATCGGTCTGCTGGGCGCGGGCGCCGCTGTCGCCCTGATCTCGGGAACGCTGATTATGCAAGGCAGAACGACGGGCCGGGTCCTGACGACGATCTTGGCGACGCCGGTCGTCTTGTACGGAGTCGGAGCCACGGTGGCAGCCACTGTCGAGGGTGTCTATTGGGGGACCGCCGCGGGATTGCTCGGAGCGTTGACGGGTATCGGAATCGTCGGCTGCGCGCTGTCTCCGTCCACCGGGCGGTGGATCCGCTACCGCAAGGCGTTGCGCGCCAACCGCTGGTGACAGCCCTGCTCAGTCATGATGCAACGCATCCAACAGCGTCTTGACGATCGGATTCTCCCGAGCGTCCTCCCGCAACACCGCCGACACCGGAATGCGCAACCGATGGTCGGTGAGGTCGAGGGTGAGCAGGCCCTTGGTGGGTCCTTCGTAGAGGATCGTCCAGGACTCCGGGCGGTTGAGTAGCTCCATGGTCGCTGTGTGGTCGGGTGGGATCGGGGGTCCGAAGGTGGGGCCGGTGGGGAGGTCGGCGAAGGCCGAGCGGATGAGTGTGTGCAACAACACCTGCTCCTGTTCCGGGGGCAGCAGCAGGGGGTAGGGGCTGAGTTCGGCGAGGGTGACGGCGCCGCGTTCGGCGAGCGGATGACTGCTGGAGATGGCGATCACGAGGTCCTCCACCCACAGCTGTTCCACGGCCAGACCGGGCTGTTCCACACTGCCGCGGATCAGGGCCAGATCGCAGTCACCGTCGGCGACGGCGGTGATCCGCTGACGGAACGGTTTGATGACGTATTCGATCTCGGCATCGGGGTGCGCGGCCCGCGCGGTGGCGATCGCGGACAGCGACGGCGCCGCGAAAGACATGTTGGCGGCCAACCGAATTCGCGGCCCGGTGGTGCGCACGGCCGCCCGGATCGCCGACTCGAGACTCAGCATCTGCTTGGCCAGGGGGAGCAGTCGCAGCGTCGCTTCGGTGGGCACAACGGCCCGGGTGGTCCGCTCGAAAAGCTGGGCGCCGAGGTCGCGTTCCAGGCGCGCGATCTGGTGGCTGATGGCCGACTGGGAGATGAAGCAGCGGCTCGCCGCACGGCTGAAACTGAGCTCCTCGCAGACCGCCACGAAGTACGAAAGTTGACGTAGTTCCACCTGCTGACCTCCCATATATTAGTTATGCAGATAAGAGTCATCTTCATTATGCGCCCACGCGGGGGAAACGTTTCCGTTCCGCATCGCGTTTACTCATAGGAAAGGATTCATTACCGATCTTGGAGAGCGCGCGATCATGGAACACACCGATGTCGTCATCGTCGGCTCGGGCTTCGGCGGACTTGCCGCAGCCAAGCAGCTGGCCAAGTCGCGAATCAACTTCGTGTTGATCTCGAGCACCCCGGAGCACCTGTTCCAGCCGCTGCTGTACCAGGTGGCGACCGGCGTACTCGACTCCGAAGAGATCGCCCCGCCGATCAAGAACGTACTGCGCCGCCACCCCGAGGCCGACGTCCGCCTGGGCAAGGTCACCGGCATCGATGCCGACGCCGCCGTGCTCACCTACGAGACCGCCGAGGGCACCCGCCAGATCCGCTACGGCTCGCTGATCGCGGCCACCGGTGCCAGCCAGAGCTACTTCGGCCGCGACGACTTCGCCGACAAGACCTTCTCGCTCAAGACCATCGACGACGCCGAGCGGCTGCGCGACCAGATCGCCACCGTCTTCGCCAAGGCCGAGCACGCCGACGAGGCGACCAAGCGCAAGCTGCTCAGCTTCGTGGTCGTCGGCGCCGGCGCGACCGGTGTCGAGGTGGCGGGCCAGATCAAGGAACTCGCGAAAAGGCACTTCCACCAGAAGGTTTCGGTCACCCTGGTGGAGGGCGCCGACGCGGTGCTCCCGCCGTTCGGCGGCGGGCTCTCGGAGTACGCCAAGCGGTCGCTCGAGGGTAGCGGTGTGCAGGTGCTGCTCGGCACCTTCGTCACCGACATCGCCGAGGGCAAGGTGACCGTCCGCGACAAGGAGGGCATCGAGCGCGGTATCGCCGCCGAGACCGTGGTGTGGTCGGCGGGTGTGCAGGCGGGCGGCTTCGCGACGCTGCTGGCCGAGGCCACCGGCGCCGAGACCGACCGCGCGGGCCGCATCCTGATCAACCCCGACCTGACCGTCGGTGGGCACGCCGACATCTACGCCATCGGCGACATGACCTCGCTCAACGGCTACCCCGGCCAGTCGCCGGTGGCCATGCAGGAGGGGCGTCACGCCGCCGACATCATTCGCGGCAAGAAGGACGCGGGCACGCCGTTCGTCTACTGGGACAAGGGCAGCATGGCGGTGATCAGCCGGTTCAGCGCCGTGGTGAAGCTCAACGAGCGCATCACCTTCCGCGGCACCATCGCCTGGGCGATGTGGCTGGCCGTGCACCTGATGTACCTGGTCGGCTTCCGCAACCGCTTCGCCGCGGTGGCGTCCTGGCTGGTCGCCTTCGCCGGTACGGCCCGCCCCGGTTTCGCCGAGGCCGAGGTGCGCGAGCTCCCGGCGACCGCACCCGGCGACGAACGCGCCGGGACAGACGGTGCCAACAACGGCAAGAAGGATCGCGTCGCGGCCTGATCCGACTGTCCGACGGCCCGCCGGGAAACCGGCGGGCCGTCCTCGTTTCGCAAGCCACGTACTGTGTGCCCGCATTCCGGATCTCACCCGAAATCCACCGTGTTCGGCCAGAAACCCGCAGGTGGGCGAACGATGGGCAGCGGGTCGGTGAACGCCCGGTGTGACGGGTGTCTCGTTCACCGAACGGGCATCGACACGACACTGGAGCGTCGCCCCAATGCCAAGTCGGGCTGGCTTCATCAAGTGCATGACAATTTCGTCCGTGTTGACCGCGCCGGCGCCGGACTCCGGGGTGGGGAAGTCTCGCTACTCGCTCGTCGTCGCCTCCGACGCCGAGCATCGCGAAGCCGCGCAGCGCCTGCGCTTCCAGGTCTTCGCCGCCGAACCCGGTTTCCAGATGCCCGACAACGGTACCGGTCTGGACGCCGACCGGTTCGACGAGCACTGCGACCACCTGCTCGTGCGTGACGAGTTCACCGAACAGTTCGTCGGTTGCTACCGGATGTTGCCGCCGGACAAGGTGATCGCGGCGGGCGGCTACTACACCGCCACCGAATTCGATCTCACCCGCCTCGATCCCGAGGGTCATCGCATCGTGGAGATGGGCCGGGCGTGCGTGGTGCCCGACCACCGCAACGGCTCGGTGCTCACCCTCATGTGGGCGGGCATCCTGCACTACATCCAGCTCACCGGTTACGACTGGGTGATGGGGTGTGTGTCGGTGCCCATGCAGGACAGCCCGCAGGACCCCGCCGGGGTGAACGTGCGCGGCGTGCGCGACATGTTGCTGGGCCGCCACTCCTGCGACCCGGAACGCTACGTGGAGCCGTACAACCCGGTCGTCGTCGACGGACTGTCCCTCGACCAGCTGACCCCGCCGAGCCGCCCGAAGCTACCGCCGCTGTTACGCGGCTACCTGCGCCTGGGCGCCGAGATCTGCGGCGAACCGGCGCACGACCCCGATTTCGCGGTCGCCGACTTCGTCGCGCTGCTCGGTATGGAAACCATCAACACCCGGTACCTGGAGCGGCTGCAGAGCGCGGCCGCCAATTTCGACGGGAAGTAACCGCCATGGTGTTCGACGCGCCGCCCGCCCCCCACTCGCACTCGTGGATGCCGTCGAGCCCCTGTGGTTCCGGCTGTATCGAACCGATCGACCAGGTCGGTACTGCCAGAATGCTGACCAGGCTGGCCGGGGTGGCCGGACTGGTGCTCGGTTTCCCGGTCCTCACCGTCGCCACCCCGAAGGCGCGTCGCGAGGACATGCAGCGCCGGTACGCCCGAGCGGCGTTGCGCTGCTTGGGGATGCGACTGCGCGTCATCGACAACCGCGGAGCCGACGCCTCGGCGGCGGGGTTCGCCGATCCGGGCACGCCGATGATGGTGGTGGCCGGGCACATCGGCTGGGCCGACGTGGTCGCGCTGGCCGCCGTACAGCCGGTGAGTTTCGTGGCGCGTGCCGACATGGTCGAGTGGCCGCTGCTGGGCAAGCTGGCCCAGCTCACCCGCGTGATCCCGATCGAGCGCGCCCGGTTGCGCGAATTGCCGGGTGTGGTCGGGCAAGTCGCGCAACGGCTGAGTGCGGGCAACCGGATCGTGGTGTTCCCCGAGGGCACCACCTGGTGTGGCCGGGCCTACGGTTCGCTGCGCCCGGCGATGTTCCAGGCCGCCGTCGACACCGCCACCCCGGTGCAGCCGGTGCGGTTGCGCTACCTCGACCGCGACGGAATGCCGTGCACCGTACCGGGTTTCGTCGGTGACGACACTTTCGCCGACTCGGCGAAGCGGGTGCTGCGCAGCAAAGGCATGACCGTCGAGATCGTGCTGGAACCGCGCGAGCACCCCGGCACCGACCGCCGTGATCTGGCACGCCGGTGTGAGCGCGCCATTCGCGGCGCCGACCGCTCGCGCCACGGTGTGCTCGACACGGAATGGATCGAATCGGGCAATACGCGCGTGCAGGATCCCTCGGTGACGCAGCAGGAGCCGGTGTCCACCGGAGCTACTGCCTGGTAACCCTCCCGGTCTTGTGCCGGTAGCGGAGGTCGCGAGCGCGGCCTCCGCTACCGGTATTCGTCCTGCCGCCGAGCGGGTGCTGCCCGCAAATGTGAAAAGGGCGCTACCGCAGCGTGCGCGTGCGATGCTGCCCTGATCACCGCGTGACCTGCGTCGCTGACCGAAGAGTCCCCTTTACCCACTTCGCTGCGAAGTGAAACCTGTGAATTGGCTATGCCATGAACTAAATGAGATATTTGCGGTACCGTCACGCAGGATTTTCCCGATACGCCGGGTGTAGTCGTCGCCCGGCGGCGTGTGAGCAGTGCGAACGCATGGGTTGATCCATGGTGAAGGGAAGCGTTTCCGGTGACCGAGCAAGTTTCTGGCGTTCGTCGACCCCGCCCCGTTCGACGTGGACGAGTATCGACGTCCGCCACCCTGCCCCGGCTGCTCATGGCAGCTGTCGAGCGTGCCCCCGAGGCCACCGCGCTGCGGTTCGCCGGCCGCTCGCTCACCTACACCGAGCTGGACCAGTGGTCCTCCCGGCTGGCCCGTGTGCTCATCGCCCGCGGGCTCGGACCCGGTGACCGCATCGTCCTCGCGCTCACCCGCTCGATCGAATCGGTGGTCGCGGTGTGGGCGGCGGCCAAGTGCGGCGCCACCTTCGTGCCGGTCGACCCGCGCTACCCGGCCGAACGCGTCGCCCACATGCTCGGCGACTCCGGCGCGGGCTTCGGCCTCGCCATGGCCGACGACGCCGCCCGCTTCGACACCGGAATCCGCTGGCTCGCCATCGATTCCGCCGGCTACCAGGCCGAACTCGCCGCCGCGTCGGACGAACCCGTGTGTGCGGGGGAGCGCACCGCGCAACTGCGTCCCGACGAGCTGGCCTACATCATCTATACCTCCGGTTCCACCGGTGTGCCCAAGGGCGTCTCGGTCACCCACACCGGTCTCGCCGGTCTGTGCGCCGAGCAGGTTCGTCGTTTCGGTATCGACACCGGCTCGCGCACAGTGCATTTCGCCTCGCCGAGCTTCGATGCGAGCATGCTCGAACTGCTGCTCGCGGTGGGTGCGAGCGCCACGATGGTGATCGCGCCGCCGGACGTGTACGGCGGCGACGAGCTCACCGAACTGCTGCGTACCGAAGGGGTGACCCACGCGTTCATCACTCCCGCCGCGCTGGCCGGTCTCGACGCCACCGCGCTGCCCGAGCTGCGTGTGCTCGCCGTCGGCGGCGAGGCCTACCCGCCGGAGCTGATCGCGCAGTGGGCGCCGGGTCGCTCCTTCTTCAACGTCTACGGCCCGACCGAAACCACCATCGTCTGCGCCATGAGCGACCGGCTCGACCCCGGCGACGTGGTGACGATCGGTGACACGATCCCCGGCATGAAGGCGGTGGTCCTCGACGCCCGGCTGCATCCGGTGCCCGACCGCGTCCCGGGCGAGCTGTACCTGGCAGGCGCCGGGCTCGCCCGCTGCTACCACGATCGCGCCGGGCTCACCGCGAGCCGATTCGTCGCCGACCCGGTGACCGGCGGCAGGCTATACCGCACCGGTGACCTGGTGCAATGGGAACCGGTGCCCGGTGGGATGGGCCTGAAATTCCTCGGCCGCACCGACGCGCAGGTGAAGCTGCGCGGTTTCCGCATCGAACTGGGCGAGATCGACGCCGTGCTCTCGGCCGACGACTCGGTGCACTTCGCCGCGACGCTGATCAGGACGCTGCCCAGCGGGGTCGACGCCCTCGTCGCCTATGTAGTGGCCGCGCCCGGCGCGACCGTCGATCCGGCGGCACTGACCCGGCTCGCCGAGCAGCGGTTGCCGCAGCACGCCGTGCCGACGGCCATCGTGGTGCTCGAGGAACTGCCACTGACTCCGGTCGGCAAACTCGACCACCGCGCCCTGCCCGACCCCGAACTGACCACACGCGAATTCGCCGAGCCGCGAACCGACGCCGAACGCACCGTCGCCGAGGTCTTCGCCGATCTGCTCGGCACCGACCGGGTGGGCCGCGACGACGACTTCTTCGCGCTCGGCGGCAACTCCCTGCTCGCCACCCGCCTGGCCGGGCGCCTGGGCGCGCTCACCGGCGTCAGGGTGCCCGCGCGCACCGTGTTCGAGCACGCGAGTGTGGCCGCGCTGGCGACCGCGTTGGCCGACCTCGTCGCCGACACCCGTGTGCCGTTGACCCGCCGCGAGCGTGGTGCGCGGATTCCGTTGTCGCTGGCCCAGCAGCGCATGTGGTTCATGGCCCGCCTCGACCCCGACGCGAGCACCTACAACATTCCGGTCGCGCTTCGCCTGTCCGGTCCGCTCGACACCGCCGCCCTCACCGCCGCCCTCGACGATGTGCTCGAACGCCACGAAGTGCTGCGGACCGTCTACCCCGAACACGACGGCCAGGGCTACCAGCAGGTCCTCCCGGTGGCCGCGGCCGGTCTCGAGGTGGCGGTGACCGCGATCGAGGAGTCCGACCTGCGCGGTGAGCTCGCCAGGCTCACCTTCGGCGGGTTCGATGTGTGCGCGCGGGTTCCCGTGCGCGCCACCGTCTTCCAGCTCTCGGCGACCGAACACGTCCTGGCCGTGGTGGTGCACCACATCGCCACCGACGGCTTCTCCCTCGGCCCGCTCACCCGCGACCTGATGACGGCCTACATCGCCCGCACCGAGGGGCACGCCCCCGCCTGGTCACCGCTGCCGGTGCAGTACGCCGACTACACCCTGTGGCAGCACGAACTGCTCGGCGCCGCAGACGATCCCGCCTCGCTGCTGGCCCGCCAGCTCGACTTCTGGCGCACCGCGCTGGCGGGCGCGCCCGCCCTGCTCGAGCTGCCCACCGACCGTCCGCGCCCACCGATCGCGAGCACCAGGGGCGCCGCGCACCACTTCGCCCTCGACGCGGGCTTGCATCGGTCGCTGGAAACCCTTGCCCGCGAACACAATGCCTCGCTGTTCATGGTGGTGCGCACTGCACTGGCCGTACTGCTGGCCCGGATGGCGGGCGCCGACGACGTCACCCTCGGCGCCCCGGTCGCCGGTCGTGGTGAGCCCGAACTCGACGACCTGGTCGGCATGTTCGTCAACACCGTCGTGCTGCGCACCCGGATCGCGGCGGGGGAACCCTTCGCCGCCCTGCTCGACCGGGTCCGCGAGAGCGATCTGGCGGCCTTCGGGCACGCCGACGTGCCGTTCGAACGTCTTGTGGCTGAACTGGATCCGCCCCGCACCCAGGCGCATCATCCGCTGTACCAGGTGGCGTTGTCGTTCCAGAACTTCGGTGCCGCACGCCTGGAACTGCCCGAATTGAGTGTGGCGGCAGTCGATCTGGGCGACGAGGTGGCCCCGGTCGACCTGCAGTTGACGGTGGTTCCCCAGGAAGACGGGGACGGACCGGCCGGGCTGCGGTGTTCGTGGCGTTACGCCACCGCGCTGTTCGACGAGTCGACCATGGCGGCACTCGGTGCCCGCCTCGGCGCGCTGCTCGCGGCCGCCGTGGCCCACCCGGACCGCGCCGTGGGTGATCTGCCGTTGCTCACCGAGTTCGAGCGGACCGAACCGGCCGGTGAGCTGCGGCTGGTTCCCGACGTGACGCTGCTCGACGAGTTCCGCACGCGGGCGTCGCGCACGCCGGAGGCGCCCGCGGTGACGTTCGCCGATCGAACCCTGACCTACCGCGAGCTCGCGAGCCGGGTCAACCGGCTGGCCCGGTTGCTCGTGGCGACCGGCGTCGGGCCGGGCAGCACCGTCGGGGTGGCGATCCGGCCGTCGCTCGACCTGGTCGTCGCCATGTACGCGGTCTTCGCGGCGGGCGGCGCGTATGTGCCGATCGACCCGGAGTCGCCCGCCGAACGCCGCGCCGACATCCTGACCGCCGCGCGCCCGGTCTGCGTGCTCAGCACGGTCGCCGACACCGTCGAGGTCGACGACCTGCCCGTGATCTCGGTCGACCTGGTCGCGAATTCCGGTGCGCTGAACGCCTTCTCGGACACTTGGCTCACCGACGCCGACCGGCTGCGTCCGCTGCGGACCCTCGACCTGGCCTACGTGATCTTCACCTCGGGCTCCACCGGTAAACCCAAGGGTGTCGGGGTACCGCATTCGGCGATCGTGAACCAGGCCGCGTACATGGTCGGCGAGTACGCGGTCGGCGCCGCCGATGTTGTGCTGCAGTCGATTCCGTTCACCTTCGACGCCTCGATGATCGGTTTCGCGACGCCGTTGCGCGCCGGGGCCCACATGGTCGTCGCCGCCGCGCACGGACTCACCGACCCCGCCTACCTGGCGGATATCATCGCGCGCCACGGTGTTACCGGCACGACCATCGTGCCGTCGGTGCTGCAGATGCTCCTCGATGCCGCGCCCGCGGGCGCACTGCGGTCGCTGCGTGCGGTCTGGGTGGGCGGTGAGGCGCTGCCGAACGCGACCATCGCCCGTTTCGCGGCCCTCACCTCCGGCCGGTTGCACAACCTGTACGGGCCGACCGAGGCGACCGTGTCGATCACCGCCGCCGACGTCACCGAGGTGGGTGACGGCGTCGTCCCGATCGGGTTGCCGCACTGGAATTCTCGCGCCTATGTGCTCGACGCCCGGCTGCGGCCGGTGCCCCTCGGCACACCCGGCGAGCTGTACCTGGCCGGTGCGCAGCTGGCCCGCGGATACCTGGGGAGCCCCGGTCGCACGACGGAGCGGTTCGTCGCCGACCCCTACGGTCCGGTCGGCGAACGCATGTACCGCACCGGTGACCTGGTGCGCCGCCTGCCCACCGGCGAACTGACCTACCTCGGCCGCACCGACGTGCAGCTCAAACTGCACGGCCTGCGCATCGAACCCGGTGAGATCGAGGCGGCACTGCGCGCGCATCCGTCGGTGGCCGGTGCGGCGGTGACGGTGCACCACGAACAGCTCGTCGGTTACGTCACGCCGTCCGGCGTCGATGTCACCGAGGTGCTGGCCACCGCGCGAACCCTGTTGCCGCCGTACATGATCCCGTACCGGGTGCTCGCGCTCGACGAGTTCCCGCTCGGCGCGACCGGCAAGCTCGATCGCAAGGCGCTGCCCGCACCCGCGCGCGAGATCCGTGAGTACCAGGCACCGGTCACCAACGACGAACAAGTTGTCGCGGAGGTGTTCGCGAGCGTGCTCGAGCTGGAGCGGGTGGGCCGCGACGACGACTTCTTCGTCCTCGGCGGTACCTCGCTGTCGGCGATCCGGGTGCGTGCGAGTTTGGCCGAACGGCTCGGCATCGAGGTCGCATTGCGGCTGCTGTTCAGCTATCCGCTGGTCAGCGACCTGGCGCTGGCTCTGCGCGACGAGAAGGCGGCCTCCTCGACCGGCCCCGATCCGGCGCTCGACCGGGTGCTCGATCCGTCGATCACGCTCGACGGGTGCGTCCCACCGCGCTCGGGCGAACCGGCGAACATCCTGCTCACCGGCGCCACCGGATTCCTCGGCAGCTTCCTGCTGCGCGAACTGCTCGAGCACACCACCGCGACCGTTCACTGCCTGGTGCGCGCCGCCGACGCCGACACCGCACTCGATCGGGTGGTCGCCACGGCGGCCGGTTACGGCATCGAGGTGGACCGGGCCCGATTGGCCGGTGTCCCAGGCGATCTGGCCCGGCCGCAGCTCGGCATCGACCCGCGCCGCTTCGCCGAACTGGCCGACCGGATCGACGTGATCTACCACAACGGCGCCCTGGTGAATCATCTCGAGCCGTACGGGCGGATGCGCGAGGCCAATGTCGGTGGAACCACCGAGGTGCTGCGCCTGGCCACCACCACCCGCGTCAAAGCGGTGCACTACGTGTCGACGACGTCGGTGCTCGCGGGCATTCCGCAGGCCGACGGCGTGCCTGCCGGGCTTCCGGGCTACGCGCTCACCAAGTGGGTCGCCGAACAGCTGATGCACACGGCGGCCCAGCGCGGTGTGCCGATCGCGGTGTACCGGCCCGGCCTCATCACCGGTGATTCCCGCACCGGCGTCGCACCGGCCGAGGACGCCTGGTGGACAATGCTTCGCTCGATGCTCGTGCTCGGCACGGCCGTCGACGTGCGCTCGGTCGCGATCGGGATGGCGCCGGTCGACTACGTCGCGGCGGGCATCGTGCGGCGGTCATGTGACGATTCGGCGTTGGGTCAGGTGTTCCGGGCGGCGGGTCCGGAGGTGCCGCTCGGCATCGTCTACGACGAGATCGTGCGGCGCGGTTACCGTTTCGACTTCATCGATCCGATGGAGTTCGGGCAGATCCTCACCACAGCCGCCGAACAGCCGGGGGTCGATCCAAGGCTGGCGCGCGCGTCGGCACTGAGCGGCAACTATGTGGCGGCGGTCGCGGCGGCGGGGGCGAGCTCGGTGCTCGGCGCGGTCGAGTCGAGCAGCGTCGAGTCGGCCGAAACTCTGCCCATCGATATTCCGGCGGTCGACGCGTCCGTCATCGCCCGCTATTTCGACCACTACATCGAGACCGGGTTCTTCCCGGCCCCGGCGGGCGTGGCCTGAGCCGGTCCCGCGCCCGGGCGGGCGCGGGACCAGGTTCTCACTTGGCGTAGTCGTAGAAACCGCGACCGGTCTTGCGGCCGAGGCGGCCCGCGTCGACCATGCGGCGCAGCAGGGCAGGCGGGGCGTAGTGCGGCTCGGCGAACTCGGCGTACAGCGACTCGGCGGCGGCGAGTGCGATGTCGAGGCCGACGGTGTCGAGCAGCGTCAGCGGGCCCATCGGGTAACCGCAGCCGCCCTTCATGGCGGTGTCGATGTCCTCAGCGGTGGCGTAACCCGACTCGAGCATCCGGATCGCGGAGCACAGGTACGGGATGAGCAGCGCGTTGACGATGAAGCCGGAACGGTCACCGGCCTGCACGGTCAGCTTGCCGAGGGTGTTCTTGGCGTAGTCGGTGACGGCCTCGGCCGCTTCCGGCGCGGTGACCAGGGTGGAGATGATCTCGACCAGCGGCATCACCGGCACCGGGTTGAAGAAGTGCACGCCGACCACGCGCTCGGGACGCTGGGTGGCGCCGGCCACCTTGATCACCGGGATCGAGGAGGTGTTGGTGGCCAGGATGCCCTCGGGCTTGACGATCTTGTCCAGCTTGCCGAAGATCTCGTACTTCAGCGACTCGATCTCCGGGGCGGCCTCGATCACCAGGTCGCGGTCGGCGAACTCGTCCATGTCCAGGGTCACCCGCACGCGGGCGATGGCCGCGTCGGCGTCTTCCTGGGAGATCTTGCCGCGCGCCACACCCTTGCTGATCGAGGTGGCGATGCGCTGCTGCGCGGCATCGGCGAACTCCTGCTTGGTCTCGAGCACGAGCACCGAGCTGCCCGCCTTGGCACACACCTCGGCGATACCCGCACCCATCGTGCCGCCACCGATTACACCGATCAACTCCACTGCAGAACTCCCAACATCGCGTTTCCCTGGCTGTCCCGGCGATTATTTCACCTCCCCTGGCACTCAGTGCCAGGGGAGGTGGAACGTGGCCTATCCCACTGGTGTCAATTCCGGCTTGTCCGGATCCGGTCGTCGGCGACCGAGCACGGAATGCCTGCGGCCGTAGGCGAAGTAGACGACGACACCGAGTGCCATCCAGATCACGAAGCGCAGCCAGGTCTCGATGGAGAGGTTGACCATCAGCCACAGGCAGGCCAGCGCGCCGAGCACGGGAACAACCGGGACGAACGGCACGCGGAACCCGCGCGGCAGGTCGGGGCGGGTGCGGCGCAGGACCAGCACGCCCACCGCCACCAGCACGAAGGCGACCAGCGTGCCGATATTGACCATTTCCTCGAGCGTGCCGAAGTCGACGAAACCTGCCAGCAGGGCGCAGACCATGCCGACGATGACGGTCAACCGGACGGGTGTTCCCTTCTTGCCGGTCTGGGCCAAGCTGCGGGGGAGCAGTCCGTCGCGGGCCATGGCGAACAGCACCCGGGTCTGCCCGAGGAACATCACCATGACCACCGTCGAGAGTCCGGCCAGGGCGCCGATGGCGATGATGTTCTTCACCCAGGTGGCGCCGTGGATGGCGAAAGCTGTTGCGAGGGTGGCATTTCCGTCGGCGAGCTGGGTGTAGGAGACCATGCCGGTGAGGACCAGCGACACCGCGATGTAGAGCACGGTCACGATGGCCAGCGAACCGAGGATGCCGCGCGGGATGTCGCGCTGCGGGTTGCGGGTCTCCTCGGCGGTGGTGGCGACGACATCGAAGCCGATGAAGGCGAAGAACACCAGGCTGGCGGCGGCGAGCAGGCCGTACCAGCCGTAGCTGGTGCCGCCGGACCCGGTGACGAAGGCGAACAGCGACTGCCGCAGCCCCTCGGCCTTCTCCGACGGCTCGGCGGGTGGAATGTAGGGCGACAGGTTCGACGGCTTGAAGTAGGTCGCGCCGACCACCAGCACCAGCGCGATCACGCCGAGCTTGATGGCGACGGCGATGGCCGAGACCCGCGACGACAGCTTCGTCCCGGTGGCCAGCAGCACGCCGACCACCGCGATGATCACCACCGCACCCCAGTCGAAACTCACCGACCCGATGTGCACCACCGGTGCCGACGAGCCGAGCACGTCACCGAGATATTGCGACCAGCCCTTGGCGACCACGGAGACCGCGAGCGCGAATTCCAGGATCAGATCCCAGCCGATGATCCAGGCGATCACCTCACCGAAGGTGGCGTAGGCGAAGGTGTACGCGCTGCCGGCCACCGGAACGGTCGAGGCGAACTCGGCGTAGCAGAGGGCGGTGAGCCCGCACGCGATCGCCGCGAAGACGAACGCGAGCGAGACCGCGGGCCCGGCCACCGTGCCCGCGGTGCGGGCGGTGAGGGTGAAGATGCCCGCACCGATCACCACCGCGACACCGAAGATCGTGAGGTCCTTCGCCGTCAGGTCCTTGCGCAGCTTGGCATCGGGATCGTCGGTGTCCCGGATCGATTGCTCGACAGATTTCGTGCGGAACAACCCGCTCGTGATCGCCATTGTGTCTCCTCCTTGAAACTCGGGCGCGCTCAGAGCGAGCGGGGGATGGCGTCGAGACGGCGTTCGGCGAACCGATTGGCAGCGGCACCGGTGGCGATACCGTCGGCTTTCGCCGCGGCGATGATCTCGCGGCAGCGCGGGAAGATGTCGGTGACCTCGGCTTCCACCTCGGCGGGTGGGGCGGCGCGCAATTCGCCTGCCACCTGGATGAGTCCGCCGCTGTTGGCGACGAAGTCGGGGACCCAGGTGATGCCGCGTTCGGTGAGTGCCTGCTCCACCTCGGGGGTGGCGAGCTGGTTGTTGGCCGCGCCGCAGACGAGTTTGGCCTCGATCGTCGCGGCGGTCGACGCGGTGAGGGTGGCGCCGAGCGCACAGGGGGCGTACACGTCGACCGGTGCGGTCGAGACCGTGGACAGCAGCCGGACCTCGGGGTGCTCGGCGGCGATGCGGCGCAGTGCCGCTTCGTTCACATCCGTCACGCAGACCTCGGCGCCGTCGGCGAGCAGCAGGGCGGTGAGCTCGCGGCCGACCTTGCCGACGCCTTCCACGCCGACGGTGCGCCCGGCCAGTGTCGGTGTGCCCCAGACGGATTCGGCACCCGCGCGCATGGCCTGGAACACGCCGAGCGCGGTGAGCCGGGCGCTGTCACCGCTGCCGCCCGCGGCGACGCTGCGGCCGGTGACATAGCGGGTGTGCCTGCCGATGATGTCGAGGTCGTCGGTGGTGGTGCCCACGTCGCCCGCGGTGATGTAGCGGCCGCCGAGGGTGTCGACGAAACACGCGTAGGCGGCGAGCAGCTCCTCGCTCTTCATCGTCGCCGGGTCACCGATGATGACGGCCTTGCCGCCGCCGAGGTCGACACCCGCGGCGGCGGCCTTGTAGGTCATGCCCCAGGACAGTCGCAGCACGTCCTGCAACGCCGCGGATTCGTCGGCGTAGGGGTAGAAGCGGGTGCCGCCGAGCGCGGGGCCGAGCGCCGTGGAGTGGATGGCGATGATCGCCTTCAGCCCGGACCTGTGGTCCTCGCAGAACACCACCTGTTCGTGGGCGCGGGCACTCAACTCGTGCGATCGTCCGAAAACTCCTGCTTCGGGGTGTGCGACGGTCACTGTCGATCCTTTCCGGTTGCCTCCACCACGGGTCGTGTCCGGGTGGTTCGTTCGTGCCGCGGGTCTGCGGCCTGATGTTGTGCTGTTGGGCGCCGATGTATTCGGCGCCGTGATCACTCAGAAGTCGATGCCGAGATCGCGCAGCCCGGCGCGGTACAGCTCGACATTGGCGAGTTTGATGTCCTCGTAGCCGCGCACGACGTCGGCGAGAGCGGCTGCCGCAGTGGCTGTCTCGTAGTTCTCTTCGGTCAGCTCGGCGGCGAGTCGCGTCACCATGGCGGTGTAGTGGGCCAGCAGTTCGCGCTCGACCTTGCGCACGTGGGCGTAGCCGAAGGGGTCGAGTTTCGTGCCACGCAGGAACTTGCCCTTGGCGAGGACCTTCAGCGCCACATGGGATTTCGGTGCGAGCCCGATCTTCTTCTTCCGGCCCATGGCGCGCAGGACGGGTGGATGCAGTTTGTAGGTGAGCTTCTCGCCACCCGGCACCTGGGCCTGTACCTCGGTGAGGAACGCCGGGTCGACCAGTAGCCGCGCCACTTCGTACTCGTCCTTGTACGCGGTGAACTTGTAGAGCCCGCGTGCGACAGCCTCGCTGAACTCGGTCCGTTCGGTGACGGAACGTTCTGCGGCCCAGATAGTTTCGACGGTATCGATGTAGCTCCGCGCCACCTTCGTGTTCTGGTAGCCGACCAGCTCACCGGCTCGCCGTTCCACGATCCGTCGTACCTCGCCTTCGAAGCCGGTGTGGGCCAACAGCTCAGCCGGTGCGGTCGGCGGAATCCGCCGCGGCTGCCCCTCATCGACAGCCGCGGCGAAGGCCGCCGGATCAGCGACGGCGACACGGCCCCAGCGGAATGCGGCCAGGGTGGCCGACACGGCGACCCCGTTGATCCCGATGGCTTCCTCGATCGCCGCCACCGGCAACCGCAACCCGCCCGCCTGCACCGCCGCGCCGACGATGAGGAAGTTGGCGGCCGCGGTGTTGCCGAACAGGGTTTCCGCGGCGGCGAGTGCGTCGAAGTGGTCGATCGAACGCGTCACCGCCGCAAGGCGATCCAGCAGCGTGCTGGTCTCGGGGTAGGACGTCGACTTGTCGTACACCATGTCGCCGGTCGGTGTCTTGCTCGTCGACGCCACAGCCACCGTGCTCGCCGCATTGCCGTAGCGCAGGTACCGGGGATCGGTGGCGGTCAGCAGGTCGACCGCGAGCAGACAGTCCGCGCTGCCCGGGGTGAGCCGGTTGGCCGGTTCCAGCTCCGAGCCCGAGAACCGCAGGTGCGACACCACGGGCCCGGCCTTCTGACTCAGGCCGATCTGATCGAGCGTCTCCACCTCGTACCCGGCACGCAGGGCGGCGGTGGCCAGCACCTGGTTCACCGTGACGATGCCGGTGCCGCCGATGCCCGCGATGAGCACGTTCTGGGTGCGCTGCGGCACGCCCGGTGCCGGATCCGGAACGGCGGGCGGCTCGAGGGTTTTGCGGCCGGCACGCTTGTCGGGTGACACCTCGACCGTCACGAACGACGGGCAGTCGCCGTCCAGGCAGCTGTAGTCGGTGTTGCAGGAGGTCTGATCGATGCGGGTCTTGCGCCCGAATTCGGTGTCGACGGGTTGCACGGACAGGCAGTTCGACTTGGTGCCGCAATCGCCGCAGCCCTCGCAGACGGCCTCGTTGATCACCACGCGGGTGTTGCGCACCGGCAGTGTGCCGCGTTTGCGCTGCCTGCGGGCGTCGGCGGCGCAGTGCTGGTCGTAGATCAGCACGGTGACGCCCTCGATCTCGCGCAGCATCCGCTGGGCTTCGTCGAGCCGGTCACGATGCCACAGCAGCGTCCCCTCGGCCAGCGCCCGCTTGCTGTGCCGCTTCGGCTCGTCGGCGCAGACGATAATCTGCTTCACGCCCTCGACGGTGAGTTTGTGGGTGAGCTGCGCGACGGTGAGCATGCCACCCACTTCCTGCGCCCCGGTCATCGCGACGACCTCGTTGTAGAGCAGCTTGTAGGTGATGTTCACCCCCGCCGCCACGCACGCCTGCACGGCCAGCTGCCCGGAATGGAAGAACGTTCCGTCGCCGATGTTCTGGAACAGGTGCGGCACATCGGTGAACGGTGCCTGACCGATCCACTGACTGCCCTCGCCACCCATCTGCGTCAGCCCGGTGACGGCGCTGTCGGCGCGGCCCGACATGGTGACCAGCGTGTGACAGCCGATTCCGCCGCCGCCGATCGAGCCCTCGGGCAGGGCGGTGGACCGGTTGTGCGGGCAGCCGCTGCAGAAGTACGGCGTGCGCTTGGTGCTGAGTACTTCCAGCGGAAGTGCTGGCGGCGCAGCTCTTTTCAGCTCGACGCGCTCGCGAAGCACCCGGCGCAGCGGGGCGAGCAGCCGACCGGCGTCGAGTTCACCGTCGACCGGCATCAGCCGGGCACCGCGCTGGTCGTGCTTGCCGAGGATACGAGGCGTGTGCTCGGTGCCGTAGAGGATCTCGCGGATCTGGGTCTCGATGAAGGCGGTCTTGTCCTCGACCACGATCAGTTCCTCGAGTCCACGGGCGAACTCGGTGACCTTGGCCGGGCCGATCGGATAGGGCATGCCGATGCGCAGCAACCGGATTCCGGCCCGGTGCATCGCGGCCTCGTCGACGCCGAGCTCGAGCAGTGCTTGGCGCACGGCGTCGAATGTCGTTCCGGTGGCGGCGATGCCGACCTTCGCCTCCGGCGGGTCGACCTCGATGCTGTCGATGGCATTGGCCGCGCCGTAGGCGTGCACCATCGCCCAACGCGGGCCGTACAGGTCCGCCTCGGCGAGCAGGCTGTCGGTCGGAGCGGCCATCGGGCGCTGCCGATACGTGAAAGGCCTTCCCTCCCACTGCACCTCGGGCACCGTCACGGCGAGGTCGGCCACGTCGGCGTCGACCGTCCACGCGCCGTCGGCGACATCGGCGACGATCTTCAACGCCACCACACACCCCGAGGCCCGCGACAGCGCGATGCCCTGCATGCCGAGGGTGATGATCTCCTCGGCATTGCGCGGGAACAACACCGGCACACCCATCGCGGCCAGCGAACGTTCACTCACGGCGGGCACGGTCGACGACTTCGACGACGGATCGTCACCGACCAGCAGCAACACCCCGCCACGCGGGTTCACCCCGTACATGTTGGCGTGGCGGATGGCGTCGGTCGCCCGGTCCACACCGGGGCCCTTGCCGTACCAGACCCCCACCACGCCATCGTGGGTCGGGCGCCCGGCGGGCAGGTCGGCCTGGCTGCCCCACACCGAGGTGGCGGCCAGTTCCTCGTTGAGTCCCGGCACGAAGGTGATGTCGTGTTCGGTGAGCACCTCCGGCATGCCGAGCAGCATCTTGTCGACGCCACCCAGCGGGCTGCCCTGGTATCCCGAGACGAAGGTCGCGACCCGGCGCCCGGCGCGGATGTCACGCACATGCTGTTCCACCAGCAGCCGGGCGATGGCCTGGACGCCGGTGAGCAGGACCGGACCCGCGCCGGACCGATACCGGTCGGCCAGATCGTAGGACGCGGCCGGTTCGGCCAGCGGTCGGGCGGTGGAACAGACGACGCTGGTCATGAACACCTCACTGCACGAAGGAAAACTGCTACCCGTGCTGCGAAATGTGCCGTGAATGGGTGAACTGTGTCAACAGTCACACGAAAAGTTGATCAGACTGCTCAAAAGTGATCTAGGACACTGATGCGGATGAGTCAATCTGCTCGAGCCGAGAGACCTAGCTCACATCGTCGTCGGATCGACGTGCGGTCAGATCCTCGACCAGCGGCAGGCTCCGATACCCGATCGGTGTAGCCAGCGCGAGCATCGTCTCGGTATGGTTGACCCCGTCGATGGCGTGCACCCGCTGAATGATCTCCAGCAGATCCTGCTGTGAGCGCGCGGCCACCCGGACCAGCAGATCGGCGCGACCGGTCGTCGCGTGCACCTCGAGCACATGCGGGAAGTCGCGCAACCGCTCGATGATCGGGTCCATCTTGTTCTGATCGAGCTCGATTCCGAGAAACGCGTGCACCGCGAACCCGATCGCCGCCACATCGATATCCGGCGGATACCCCCGCACCGCCCCCGAGGACTCGAGCCGCTTCATCCGCGCCTGCACCGTGTTCCGCGCGATCCCGAGCCGCTGCGCCAGCTCGAGAATCGGCGCCCGGGGGTCCCGCGCCAGCTCGGCGAGCAACGCGGCGTCGACAGCATCGAACTTGATGGCCATCCGCGCATTCTGGCACAACGGAAATGGAGTGAAAGAGATGAAGACCGAACGGATTACCGATGGCGGGGAGCGGATGCTCCTCGAGAATATGCTCGACCGCAACCGCGAAGCGCTCATCGACACCGCGCGCGGGTTGTCGGAAACCGACGCGCGCCGACGTCTCGTCCCATCGCTCACCACACCGATCTCGCTCCTCAAGCACGCCGCGGGTGCGGAACGGATCTGGTTTCAGCGGTTCTGGGCCGGGCTCGCGGAGTCCGAATGCGACGGCTACTCCCGCCGCGACGAAGGTACGTTCGCCGTGTCCGACGACGAATCGCTGGACGACGTCATCGCCGAGTTCGAACGCGCGAGTCGCCGCTCCCGCGACATCGCCGCCCGCTTCGACCTCGACGACACCCTCGACATCCCCGGCGAGGGGAGGGTCAGCATGCGCTGGACACTGCTCGCCATGATCGAGGAGTTCGCCAGACACGCAGGCCACGGCGATATTCTTCGCGAGCAGATCCGGCGGAACTCATCGCAGGCCTACCCCAATTCTTCGGCCAGCCCGATCAGCAACCCTTCGGGACCGCGCACGTAGCAGAGCCGATAGACATCCTCGTACCGCACCACCTCGTCGACCACCCGCGCACCGTGCTCGCGCAAGCGTTCGAGGGTGTCGTCGAGGTCGTCCACCTGGAACATGACCCGCAGATAGCCCAGCGCGTTCACCGGCGCCGTGCGGTGATCGGCGACCACCTCGGGCGCGAGAAAGCGCGAGAGTTCGAGCCGACTGTGCCCATCCGGCGTCCGCATCATGGCGATCTCGACCCGCTGGTCCCCGAGCCCGGTCACCCGCCCGGCCCACTCGCCAGCCACCACGGCCCGCCCCTCGAGCTCCAGACCGAGCTCCTGGAAGAACTCGATCGCCACCCCGAGATCCTCGACGACGATGCCGACATTGCTCATGCTGACTGCCATGCGGTTCATCGTAGGGTGCATCGCCGCACCGAATCCGCGATCGCGCGGTGCATACCATCATCGCCATGAGTTCGACCAAGCTGTCCGCGCAAGCCCGGGCCAGACGGAGCGCCGAGATGAAGGAGTTCTTGCGATCTCGGCGGGCCCGAGTGAGCCCCGAGGATGCCGGTTTGGCCGTAGGCGAAGCTCGGAGCCGACGCACTCCTGGCTTGCGTCGCGAGGAGGTCGCGGTGCTCGCCGGGGTCGGGGTGTCTTGGTACACCTGGCTCGAGCAGGGGCGGGACATCAACGTGTCCGGTGAGGTGCTGAACGCGATCGGCCGGGTGCTTCGGTTGGACTCGGTCGAGCGGGAACATCTCTACCTGCTGGCCGGGCTCAATCCACCCCGGCAGGCGCCGTCGGCGCGCCCGGTTCCGGAAGGTTTGCGCCAGGTCATCGATTCCTGGCTGCCGCGCCCGGCGTACCTACTGGATCGGCATTGGAATCTGGTGGTGGTCAACCGTGCGGCCGAGGTGGTGTTCGGGCAGGAAGGTGCTCCTGCACCCGGAGGCCGGTGAACTCGTCTTCGACTACACCACTTTGCTGTTGCCCGACCTGCCCGGCCATCGCCTGCTGCTGCACACCCCGGCCGCCGACACCCCGACACAACTGCGGTTGGACAGTTTGCTCGGGGCGGCCGCGCGATAGTTCGGGAAGCCATGAACGTCGGCCGGCCGTGGGTGGTGGTGGCAGACCCATGTTCGTCCGGCACTGCTGAAACACCGGAGCCGCCCACAGGATCGTCGGTATGAATCGTTTTGCCAACCGCACCGTTCTCATCACCGGCGGTACCTCGGGCATGGGCCTGGCCACCGCGCGTCGCCTTCTAGACGAAGGCGCCTATGTCGTCGTCACGGGACGTGACGATGCCCGATTGCGCAGTGCCGCAGCCGAACTCGATGCGGGCCAACGGGTGCTGACTGTTCGCGCCGACGTGGCGAACCTCGACGACCTCGATGCCCTGATGCGCTCCATCCAGCGCTGGCGCGGCCACCTCGACGCCGTCTTCGCCAACGCCGGTACCGGAATATTCAAACCCACCTCGGAGCTCACCGAGGCCGACGTCGACCAGTCCGTCGACATCAACTTCAAGGGCGTGTTCTTCACCGTGCAGAAGGCCCTCCCGCTCCTGAGGGAGGGTTCCGCGATCGTCCTCAATGCCTCGTGGACGCTGTACCGCGGCCTACCGGTCGCCTCGGTGTACTCCGCGACCAAGGCCGCGGTCCACAACCTGGCCCGCACCCTCGGCTCGGATCTCGCGCCGCGCGGTATCCGCGTCAACTCGGTGAGTCCCGGCTTCATCGACACGCAGATGTACCGCGACGCCACCACCGATCCGGAGGCCGACGCACGCAACGCCGCACAGGTACCGCTGGGCGCGGTCGGTCACGGCGCGGAAGTCGCTGCGGCGGTGGCTTTTCTGGCTTCCGATGACGCCTCCTACATCACCGGGCAGGACCTCGTCATCGACGGCGGACTCGTCGGTTCGTTCCCCAACCGGTGACCCTCACCGGAAGGACTCGATGTTCTCCTCGGCCCACTGCTCGAAGGTCCTGGCCGTCGACCCCGTCACCCGCGTGACGGTGTCACGCACCCGCAGCAGCGCGTCGTCGACATCGCCACCCGTCACATCCAGGACGGCATCGGCGGCGTCCTCCCCGAAGACCGCGACCATCCCTGCCCGGGCTTCCTCGCGGGTGATCTCGGTGACCTCGACGTCGCGGTGCAGCAGCCCGGCGATGGTCGTCACCTGCTGACGCGCGCTCACCGGTGCGGGACCGGTGAGCGCATACCGTTGCCCTCGGTGCCCGGGTTCGGTCAGCGCGACCCGGACCACCGAGGCGATATCGGCGGGATGAATCGTGGGGAGCCCGACGTCGGCGTAGGGCAGCTGGACGGGCTGCCCCGCCTGGATGGTCGGCGCCCACATGAGCGCATTGGACGCGAACTGCGTCGGCCGCAGGATCGTCCAATCCATCCCACTGGCCTCGAGAATCTTCTCCACCGACGCCTTGTCGACTGCGGGACCGAGGTGAGGGTGGGTCTCCACGGTGATCGACGACACCAGAACCACATGCTCGACACCGGCTCGACGGGCGCGATCGATGATCTCGGCGTCCGGCCCGATCCCCGGCACGAGGAACATCGACCGCACCCCCTCCAGCGCCGTCGCCACCGAGGCGGGGTCGGCCAGGTCGCCCTCGACCGCCTCGACCCCCGCCGGGAAGGCAGCGCCGGCGAGATCACGGGTGAGTGCCCTGATCGGCTCGGAGCTGAACGCCCGCAACTCTTTCAGCAACGGGCCGCCGATATTTCCGGTGGCCCCGGTAACCAGAATCATGAACATGTCCTCTCGCGTGGTGATCGACGAACGTCACGTTAAGACCTCAACTCGACTTGGGGTCAAGGGTTCGGAGTCGATGCCGACGGCGCACCGGCCCGGCACGGTCGCGTCCTGTTCTGACAGCATGGCGAGGTGATGAAGGCCCTGCGCTCGGCGCGAGACAAAGCACGGCGGTTGCCGGGCGCTGTCTGGTACCTGGCGGTCGGTGGCGTCACCGCTCTGCTCGCGCTGTTCGCGGTGGTCGGCCTGCTGCTCGTCGGCGCCTTCTGCCTGATCGGGGTCGGGATACCGGCACTGCCCGAGGCTGTTCGGCTGGTCCGCCCGTTGGTGTCGTTCGATCGGCGCCGAGCGGCACGCTACCTCGATGAACCCGCGGTGCGGGCCTATCAGCCGTTCACCGGTGGCCTGCGGCAGCGAGTCGCGACGGTGTTCACCGATCCGGCGAACCGCCGGGACTTCGGCTGGCTGGTCGCCCACGCGCTGACCGGCCTCTACCTCGCCGTATTCGCCCTCGCCCTCCCGCTCAGCACCCTCATCCAGCTGACGATCCCCGCATTCTGGCAGCTGATGCCGCCGGGGGAGGAGTTCGCCAGTTTCGGATTCACGGTCGACTCGTGGCCCAGGGCGATACTGAGCTTCGTCCTCGCGATCCCGGTGGCCTTGGTGACCCTGCAACTCCCCGTCGCCGCGCGCTGGCAGGCGATGGCCACCCGCGCCCTGCTGAAACCGCCAGAGGGCGCCCTGCTGGCCGACCGGGTCGCGGCCCTCACCGCCACCCGCGCCGCCGCGCTCGACGCGCACGGCGCCGAGCTGCGCCGCATCGAACGCGACCTGCACGACGGCGCGCAGGCCCGCCTCGCGGCGGTGATCATGCAGCTCGGACTGGCCGACCAGCTGCGCGACCAGGACCCGGACACCGCGCGCGAGCTCGTGCGCAAGGCACAGGACACCGCCACGGCCGCGCTCGCCGAGCTGCGTGATGTGGTGCGCAATGTGTACCCGCCGGTGCTCACCGATCGCGGGCTGGCCAGTGCCGTCGCGGCGGTGGCCGCCCGCAACCCGATTCCCTGCACGCTCGACCTCCACGAGGTGGGCAGGCGACCCGCCGCGGTGGAGGCGGCGGCGTACTTCGTCATCACCGAGGCACTCACCAACGCCACCAAGCATTCCGGTGCCACGGGCATCTCGTTGGTGCTGGGCGGTGCGCCCGAGCTGTTGACGATCGAGATCCGCGACGACGGCGTGGGCGGCGCCGTGGAAACCTACGACGGCGGACTGGCCGGAATCCGGCGCAGGGCCGAGGCACTCGACGGCCGGATGACGCTGACCAGTCCACCCGGTGGCCCTACTGTAGTGCGGGTGGAGTTGCCGTGCGGGTCATGATCGCCGAGGACAATGCCCTGCTGCGCGAGGGGCTGGTGCTGCTGCTGAGCACCGCGGGTATCGAGGTGGTCGCCGCCGTGGACAACGCCGACGACTTCCTCACGGCGGTGGCGGCTGATCGCCCGGACGCGGTGGTCGTCGATGTGCGCCTGCCGCCCACATTCACCGACGACGGCTTACGCGCGGCCGTCAGCGCACGCAAACTGCACCCCGGACTGCCCGTGCTGGTGCTGTCGTCCTGGGTGGAGGACAGCTACGCCGCGGAACTGCTCGGCGACGGGATGGGCGGTGTCGGCTATCTGCTCAAGGAGCGGGTCGGCAAGGTCGATCGCTTCCTCGATTCGCTGCGCCGGGTCGCGGCCGGTGGCACCGCCATGGACCCCGAGGTGATCTCCCAACTCCTGGTGCGCCGCAAGGCCGACGACCCGATGGCCGCGCTGACCGCTCGCGAGCGCGAGGTGCTCGCGCTGATGGCGGAGGGCCACAACAACGCGACCATCGCCGAGCGGTTGGTGGTCAGCGAAGGCGCTGTGCACAAACATATTCGGAGCATCTTCGCGAAGCTGGGGCTGTCTGCCGAGGACGTCGGCCATCGTCGGGTTCTCGCCGTGCTTGCCTACTTGAACGCGTGAAGCCCTGAACCCGTGGGGGATTCAGGGCCGCACACGGTCCGGTCAGTCGGCTCGACAGGTCATGTCGTCGGCGGGCAGTGTGCCGTCGCGGAAGTAGGTGTTCACCGCCGAGTACACGCAGGAGTTCGGGTATCGCCCGAAGATCCAGTGGATCGGCACATCCTGCAGGGTGACCATGCGGGAAGCGCTCAGATCCTCGTGCAGGGCGACCGCCCCGTCGTAGGTGGTCCTGGTGTCACCGGTGGACTGCACGATCAGGGCAGGCACCGAGTTGCGCACCACGGTCGCCGGTTCGACGGGCGGCGCCCAGAACGCGCACGGAGTGATGTTGTTGGTGAACCCGGCGAACAGCGGCTGGGTGGCGCGGGCGGCCTCGATATTGCGCCGGTAGAACTCGGGATCGCGCGGCGTGGCCACGTCACCGCACATGATCGCCATCTGCGACGAATTGTCTTTCGGCCGTGCCTTCAAGGCGAATCCGAGGGTGGAATCCAGTGTCTCGTCGGGCTGGGCGGGTTTGCCCGCGGCGGCGTCGGCGATGGTCCGGATCTGTCGGGCCACCATCTCGTACTGGTCGGGGCTGTCCAACCCGACGAACAACACCACCGGCAGCCAGTGTTCGTCGATCTCGTACTCGCCCAATCGGATCGGCGTGACGGCGGCCTGTCCGATCAGCGCTCGAACGGCCTCGCGAACCTGGGCGCGGCTGGTGCCGAAGTGGTATTCCGCGTCGCGCACCGCGACCCAATCCGCCCACAGGTCGAACGCGGCCTCGTTGAGCGGGCCCATGGCCTGCATCATGCCGACCGGCCCGTACTCGTCCGGGTCGGCCGCGCTGTCGAGCACCATCCGGTCGCTGCGGTCGGGGAACATCTGCATGTACACCGCACCGAGGTAGGTGCCGTACGAGGTGCCGAAGTAACTGATCTTCTCCGCGCCGAGAAGGCCGCGGATGACGTCCATGTCCCGTGCGGTGTTGCGGGTGGTGATGTGGGGCAGCCGCGCCCCTTCGGTCGCGGCACAACGGGCGGCCAGATCGCCTTGCATCGCAACGGATTCCGCGAAGCCGACCGCGTCGAGTCCCGCCGAATGCAACCCGAAGCCGACCGGCCACTCGCAGTCGACAGCCGACGATCGCCCGACACCACGCGGGTCCATCCCGATCAGGTCGTAACGAGCCCGCACCTCGGGCGTCATCGCCTTGCCGACATCGACCATGAAGTCCAGACCTTCACCACCGGGACCGCCGGAATTGGACAGCATGACGCCACGCTGGGGGTCGGTACCGGCGATCCGGGAGATCGCCACCGTCAGCGTCGGACCTTGTGGGTCGGCGTAGTTCACCGGCACCGTGACATCGGCGCACTGCGCCCCCGCCTCGTCCAGTTTCGGAACCCCGCAGTCTTTCCACTCGAGCTGCTGACCGGTGAACCGGTCCGGCACCGCGGTGTGTGGGCCCGCCTCCGCCTCGGGACCGGCACAGCCGATCAGGGCGGCACAGGCCATCAGGCCGGTCACGGCGACCGTCAGCCCTTTCGCGCGTTTCACTGTTTCTCCTCGTAAGTTGTTCGGCCGCACAGCCCTTGGTGACAGGTGATCATGAGGCGCACAGGGCGGCGTCCAGCACGCTGTTCACCGCGTCGGCCTCTTCGTCGGTGGTCGGCAACTGGTTGACCGTGACGGTCACCGCGGTGCCCTCGGCCGTCACACCGTTGCGGGTCTCGAAGCCGGGAATGCTGCCGCCGTGCCCCCACACCTGCGCACCGCACGGCGCGGTCCGGTGGATCAGAGCGAGTCCGTAGTCCGCGCCCGGCATCCGGTCGAACGGCACAGTGCGCTGCATGTCGGCCAATTGCGCGGGCGGCAAAAGCTTTCCGGACAGCAACGCGATGAAGAAGCGGTTCAGGTCGGTCGCGGTGGCGACCATGTCACCGGCGGTGGCGGCCCAGGACGGGTCGAAGTCGGTGAAATCGACCGGCTCACCGTCGACCCGGTGGTAGCCACGGGCATGCGGGCCACGGATGCCGGTTTCGCGCGAAGCGGGCACATAGGTGTCGCGCAGACCGAGCGGCTCGAGGATCCGGCGCCCGATCTCGTCGGCGGCCGGATTGCCCGTCACCCGCTCGATCAGCAGACCGGCCAGCAGGTAGTTGGTGTTCGTGTACACCGATTTCGCGCCCGGTTCGAACTGCGGTGGTGTCGTCATCGCCCGCCGGACCAGCTCGGTCATCTCGAAGTGCTGCCACCGCAGCGCCTCCTCGTCCGGGTCGAGCTGTTCGGAGTTCTGGGCTGTGATGCCGTCGCCGGAGCCACGACCGAGGTAGTCGGGCACCCCACTGGTGTGCTGCAACACCTGCCGCACGGTGATCCGGTTGCCGTCGTTGCCGCTGCCGCGCACCACCCCGGGCAAGTAGCGCTCGATCGCCGCGTCCAGGTCGACCTTGCCCTCGGCGACCAACTGCATGATCACGGTGGTCACATAGGTCTTGGTGTTGCTCCCGATCCGGACGCGCGCGTCGTCCGGGAACGGTGTGCCGGTGCCCAGATCACCGACGCCCGCACTGAACGTCCGATGTCCGCCGGGCCCGTCGATCACCACCTGGACACCCGGGAATCCCTGGCGAACCACCGCGTCCATCGCGGCGGCCACCGCGGGCGGCGGCATCGTCACCACCTCGTCCGATGCCACCACCGACGTCCCACCCCCGCACGCGGCCACCGCGAGCACCGCACCCACCACAACAACTGAAAGGCCCGCTTTGCCGGAGTTCCACCGAAATCGGTTCATGAGCAGTGTCTTTTCTCCTGTTCGAGCCGGAAATCATCGGTGCGTTTCCGACGATTTCGAGCCTAGGAATCGACAACCCGCCTGCCCATGCCACGCGCACCCGAATACCGGGTCCCGCCTACTGCCCCGGGGTGGTAGTGCCAGCACCACCACACCCGATTACCGGCCGTCCATTTCCCACCTCGGGCGTGTGCGTGACGCTAGATGTTCGAGGTGACGCGTCGATCGATCGCCGCCAAGGCGAACTCCGCCCAGCGAATGTTCTCCTGTTCGAAGGAGATTCCGCGCAGCAGGGTGAGATAGGGACCGATGCGCTCGGCCTCGGCGAGGTAGGCCTGTTCGCTGCGGCCGTCGAGCAGTCTGTTCCGAAGGCGTTCGTAGCGAGCCAGTTTCGCTCTCGCCCATGCCATCCGCTCGGTGATCGCCGCCCGCGCCGCCGCGGTGTCCTCGACGTCCATGCCCTGGACCTTGACCATCATCTCGTCGCGGATCGCGGTCGGCTTGGCCGCCGAGGCGATGAATTCGTGCAGTGCGGCACGCCCGGCCGGGGTGATGGTGTGCAGCCGTTTGTTGGGGCGGCGTTCCTGCTGCACCACGCGGGTCTCGATGAGCCCGTCGGCCGCCATGCGCTCGAGTTCCTTGTAGAGCTGCTGGGGAGTGGCCATCCAGAAGTTCGCGACCGAGGCGTCGAAGGTCTTGGCCAGCTCGTAGCCGGAAGCCTCGCCGTCGAGCAGGGCGGCCAATACCGCGTTCCGTAGCGCCATCCCGACAATTTACCAGTTCAGGCGAATAATCAAATAATTGTCCATATGTGGATGGACTCAGGGGTATAACCTCGATACCGTAAACGGAGCGTACTCAAAAAATTCACTATGAGAGGTGACGGAATGCATCCCTTCCGAGTAGCCGTGGAGGCCCGCGACGAGGCCGCGATCGAAGCCGCGCTCGCTGAGAACGTGGTGTTCACCAGCCCGGTGGCGTTCAAGCCGTACCCGGGCAAGGCGATCACCGCGGCCATTCTGCGCGCGGTGATGCGCGTATTCGAGGACTTCCGCTATGTCCGCGAGATCGTGTCCCCGGACGGTCGCGATCACGCGTTGGTCTTCGAGGCGAGTGTGGATGGCAAGCAGATCACCGGCTGCGACTTCCTGCACTTCGATGCCGACGGCCGCATCGATGACTTCATGGTGATGGTGCGTCCGCTGTCGGCCGCGCAGGCACTCGCGGCACGCATGGGCGAGCAGTTCGAGCGGATCGAGGCCGAGGCCACCGCCCAGATCGCACGCGAAGGAGCCGGTGCGTGATCGACTAGCGGGGAACACGACCTGTACCAGCGGTGATTCCGGTCAGCTGGAGCTGACGTATTCGACGCCCGACTGGTCCGCGCCAGGCCGGCTAGCGCTCAGCAAGTCACAGCCCGCGCGTCGAGAACGTCCGCACGTGCCGATTTCAGGACACCTGCGCGGCCGGTCTGCTCGCGTGAAGTACCTTCGGCGAGAACACGATCGATACATCGAATCCGTCTGCGCGGCGACAGGAGTTACGGATGGCAGCCTACGTCGTAGTCGAGGCCGATGTTCACGACGAGCAGGTTGGCTTGGCGTACTGGAAGCTGGCTGAGCCCTCGATTCGCCAGTACGGCGGCCGATATCTCGTGGCCGCCAAGCCCGAGGTTCGGGAGGGCGACTGGCCGGGGCGTGTGGTTGTGCTCGAGTTTCCCGATCTCGATCAGGTCAGGGCCTGGTACGACTCACCGGAATACCGCACCGCTCGTGAAGTCCGGAAGTCCGGTGTCACCGTGCGGCTGGTCTTCGCCGAAGGGATGTGAGCGGCTCGGACGCGCTGCGGCAGACAACGTCCGTTTCTCCCGCTGAGCACTCGGCGACCTCATTGGCGAGATCTGGAAATACTTCCTCCAGGCGAACTGGACCGATGTCGTGCGTCGAACCATGCGGTCGCCGCTGCTCTTTGCCGGCTGAGCCTCAGCTCCACCGGATCAGATAGATCCCTTGGCCGCGCTGATCCAGCTGACCATCGGAAGGGTGCAGCGGTATTCGTCCGGTCCTAGCCGTCCACGGTGGACATTGATCTCGAGCTGCACCGGTGTGAGGCTAGAGGGATCGGTTCGATCGCAGCCAGGGGTTTTCGGGTGATGGTGACGGTCGGGGGTTGTGGACTGCTCTGGGTCCGATCAAGAGTCCTGCTCGAGCTACTCGACCCGTTCCTCGTCAGCCTCCGGTAAAGCCGATATGAACGTCCGCGAATGCCGCCTATCGCGCTCAGAGGGCTGGCCATGTCACCGCCGGTCGGATCACCACACGAGAGTTGGACTCTTGTAGACCTCGACTCTGCCGTCGCTCCATTCCACCGCCAGCTCGGAGTGGTACCTGCGGCCCGTGGTCGGGTCGCCCAGGTCCGGTGGGCGATACGACTGGGCCCGCTCACACGGTTCCTTAGTCGGCTCGAACACCGGCCCCAGGTAGTCGCTGTCGTCGTCGTACAGACCAATCGTGATGGTGCAGTCGTCCGAGACATTCGTGGTGGCCCAATAGCTGAGACTGCCGGAGTGGTCCTTCATCACGCAGATTCGCAGATTATTCGGACCGTCACACAGCTCCTGTCCAGGAGGCGTGGTCGACGAGGTCGGGGGTGCGGGATGCGAGTTGGTCACCGGAGTCGAGTTGGTGGCGCACTGCACGACGATCGCGAGGATCGCGATCGGGATTGCGACGACCGCGGCTATCCCGCTGATCTTCGGCCAGTCGGGGCCGGTAGGCCCGCCGCCACTGCCGCCTCCGAAAGGTGTCGGGTCAGCCGTCATTGTTCTGTTCTCCCCCTGGGTATTCCGTGAAGTCGGCTCGGTGTCGGCCGGACTGTCACCGGTGCTCTCTGTCGATCTGGTCAAGTACCTCGCGAACCAAGGACAGCAGGTTCACACGGACAAAAGTACCGCTCGATCGCGGCCTCTTGGCGGTTGTCGAGGTGCTTCCTCTCGATGAGCCATCCAGGCTGCCGCGGCCGCGGCAGCATCGACCGGAACGCATGCCGCTGTGCGGATTTCACGCCCGAAAGGCTCTTCGCGCCGGTGAGGTCCTTGATGCGCGCGGGTGTAGCGCTGCCTCCCTCAGCAACCAGGATCCGCAGCGTCTGCCTGCCAATCCCAGGTAGCGCCGCGAGATCGTGGAACGGTTCCCGCGGCCGGATGGTGACGAACACGGACGACAGGTGCGTCCAGCGATCTCGAACAAGCCCCGTGCACGCACCAGTGGCGGCCCCGGGCATGTCCTGCGGAATATGGGGTTTGTCACGGTAGCGGCGCCCCTAGCGGCCGGTGTCGGCCGCTGCGCTCCCGCCCCGGCCCAGCGGGCGAATGCGTCGCGGGCGGCTGCTGGCCGTACAAGAAGCATCTGCGCGCGCGGAATCTCGTATTCATCTGTCTGCCGAGTCGCCGGACCGCTGGTGTCTGCCGGCTCAGGTGTTTCGCACCGAGCTGTTTCGACCGTCTCCCTGGCCTGCTCTTCGCCGAAGCGGGAATGAAGTTGGGTGATACACGTGTTGAGAGTCCTGGGTGAATCGTAGAAAAATCATAGGAAGCAGGGGTGGACCCCGAAGATGACCAGGTCAGCGGTGGTATAGGCTTTGTCGGTCATGAAGTCGGCTTATTCGGGTGCGCCCAAGACGGTCTACCTCGATCATGCGGCGACCACTCCGATGTTGCCTGCCGCTGTCGAGGCGATGACGGCTGCCTTGGGGATGGTGGGGAACGCCTCGTCGCTGCACGGGTCGGGGCGGGCGGCGCGGCGGACGCTCGAGGAGGCGCGGGAGTCGATCGCCGCTGAGTTGGGGGCGCGGCCGTCGGAAGTGATCTTCACCTCCGGGGGCACCGAGAGCGACAATCTCGCGATCAAGGGGATTTTCTGGGGGCGGCGGGCTGCCGATCCGCGCCGGACCCGGCTGGTGGTGAGCTCCGTCGAGCATCACGCGGTGCTCGACGCGGTGGAGTGGCTCGAGCAGCACGAGGGTGCGCAGGTGAGCTGGTTGCCCGTCGACGGCGAGGGTGTGGTGTCGCCGCACGCGCTGCGCGAAGTGCTCGAGGCGCACGGTGACGAAGTGGCGCTGGTGAGCGTGATGTGGGCCAACAACGAGGTCGGCACCGTCCAGCCGATCGCCGAATTGGCTGCCGTCGCACAGGAATTCGATATTCCGATGCACAGCGACGCGATCCAGGCGGTGACCCAGGTTCCGGTCGATTTCGGGGCGAGCGGGCTGGCCGCGCTGAGCGTCGCGGGGCACAAGGTCGGGGGTCCGCACGGGATCGGCGTGCTGTTGCTCGGTCGGCAGGTGCCCTGTGTGCCGCTGATCCACGGTGGCGGGCACGAACGCGACCTGCGTTCGGGAACCTCCGACGTGGCGGCCGCCATCGGCTTCGCCGCCGCCCTGCGCGCCGCCTCCGTCGAGGCCGTGCACAGCCTGAAAGCCTTGCGAGACAAGCTGATCGCCGGTGTACTCGCGCTGGAACCGGACGCTGTGCTCAACGGTCCGGCCGATGACCGCAGACTCCCCGGCAACGCCCACTTCACCTTCCCCGGTTGCGAGGGCGACTCCCTGCTGATGCTGCTCGACGCCGCCGGTATCGAATGCTCGACCGGATCGGCGTGCAACGCGGGGGTGGCCTCGCCGAGTCATGTCCTGATCGCCATGGGTGTCGAGCCGTGGCAGGCGCGCAGTTCGCTGCGGTTCTCACTGGGCCACACCTCGACCGAATCCGATATCGACACATTGCTGACCGTGCTGCCGCAGGTCATCGAAAGGGCCAGGGCCGCGGGTCTGGCCGGCGCTAGAGGAGGTGCCTGATGCGAGTACTTGCCGCCATGAGTGGTGGAGTCGATTCGGCGGTGGCCGCGGCGCGGGCCGTGGACGCCGGTCACGAGGTGGTCGGGGTGCACCTGGCGCTGTCGGCGTCGCCGGGCACCCTGCGCACCGGCTCGCGTGGCTGCTGCTCCAAGGAAGACGCCGGTGACGCCCGGCGCGCCGCCGATGTGCTCGGCATCCCGTTCTACGTGTGGGATTTCGCCGACCGCTTCAAAGAAGACGTGATCGACGATTTCGTCGCCGCCTACGCCGCGGGCGAGACCCCGAACCCGTGCCTGCGCTGCAACGAGAAGATCAAGTTCTCCGCCCTGGCCGACCGGGCGCAGGCCCTCGGCTTCGACGCCGTGGTCACCGGGCACTACGCCCGCCTCGAAGACGGTGTGCTGCGCCGCGCGGTCGACGCCGACAAGGACCAGTCCTATGTGCTCGCGGTCCTCACCGCCGAGCAGCTGTCCCGGGCCATGTTCCCGGTCGGCGACACCCCGAAGCCGCGTATCCGTGAGGAAGCGGCCGAGCGCGGTCTCGCCGTGGCGAACAAGCCCGACAGTCACGACATCTGCTTCATCCCCTCCGGCGACACCCGGGCGTTCCTCGGCGCCAAGATCGGCATCCGCCCCGGTGCGCTCGTCGATTCCGACGGCACCGTGCTCGGCACCCATGAAGGCGTGCACGGGTTCACCGTCGGTCAGCGCAAGGGCCTCGGCCTGAGCCACACCGCCGCCGACGGCAAGCCTCGCTACGTCACCGGGATCGACCCCGATTCCGGCACGGTGAAGGTCGGTTCGGTGGAAGACCTGCAGGTCGACGTCATCACCGCCGACCGCGCCATCTGGACCTCCGGCGTGCGCCCGACCGAACCGGTCGAGTGTGTGGTGCAGGTGCGCGCCCACGGTGGCACCGCGCCCGCCGTCGTCGAACCGGTGGGTGACGGGCTGGTCGCGCGGCTGCGTGAACCGCTCAGCGGCGTCGCGAAGGGTCAGGCCATCGTGCTCTACCTGCCCGATGCCGACGGTGGCGACACCGTGGTCGGCAGCGGCACCATCAACGGCACCGATCGTGCCGTGGTCGACGCGGGGATCACCGACGCTTCCGCCTGAGGAGCGCGCCGTTCGACGACACGAAAGGTGTTGTGTACGTGACATTGTCGCGAAGCGAGAGCTCCGAGGAGAGCGCGCCCGCGGACCTGCTCGTCGGCGGCATCGCCACGGGCATCGGGTCGTGGCCGGGTACCGATCCGAGGGAAGCCGCCGCGACGATCATCGGTGAACTGCCCGACCTCGCGCACCTGGTCGAACTGCCGCAGCGCGGGATCGGCGCCGACATGATCGGCCGGGTGTCGGCGCTGCTGGTGGATCTGCGCTTCGATTCCACCACGCGCGGTTACCGGCTGGCCGCTCGCCCGGGCTCGGTGTCCCGCCGGGCACGTGACCTGCTCCAGTTCGATCTCGATGCGATCGAAGAAGCCTGGGAGACAGCGGGTTCGGTCGGAACCGGCCGTGTCGTGAAGCTGCAGTCGGCGGGACCGCTCACTCTGGCCGCCGAAGTGGAACTGCCCGGTGGGCATCGGATTCTCACCGATCCCGGTGCGGTGCGCGATCTTTCGGAGTCTCTCGCCGAAGGTTTGGCGCGGCACGCGGACGAGCTGCGCAGGCGGTTGGGGGCCCAGGTGGTCATCCAGCTGGACGAACCGCAGCTCTCCACGGTGCTCGAAGGTACGTTGCAGGGACCGAGCATCCTCAACACCATTCGCGCGCTTCCCGAACCCGACGCCCTGCGCATTCTCGACACCGTGATCGCGGCACAGAACGCGCCGGTCCTGTTGCACACCTGCGCATCTCGTCCCGCCCTGGCCACCATCGGCCGCACCGCCGCCGCAGGCATCTCCTTCGACGCCGCGACCATCAGCACCGCCGACCTCGACGCCCTCGGCGACATCGTCGACCGGGGTAAGAAGATCGCCCTCGGCCTCACCCCGGCCGAGCAGCCGGCCGCGCCGATCACCTGGCGCGAGATCGCCGAACCCGCCGTCCGCCTGGTCGACCGGCTCGGCTTCCCTCGCACGACCCTGGCCACCCAGATCCTGGTGACCCCCGCCTGTGGGCTGGCCGGTGCCTCCCTCGAATGGTCCCGCCGTGCGCTCGCGCTCAGCACCGAGGTGGCGCGCGCTTTCGCCGAGGAACCGGAGTCGTTGAACGTCGAGTAGCGGTCGCCTGTCCGGTGCGTAGCCAGGTGGGGTGCTTCGGCATCCGGGGGTTCGGACCTCAGTGGAAGACGGGTCGGCGACGGGCCCGGACGGTCGCCGAAAGTGTCGGTGGCCTCCACTAATGTGCTTGGTGTGAGTGAGAGCGACAGCGCGGTTTCCGTGAGTGCCGAAGGTGCCACCCCCGAGCAGCGGGTGCGGTGGCAGCAGTTGGCCGACGAGGTGCGTGAGCACCAGTTCCGCTACTACGTGCGGGACTCGCCGATCATCACCGACGGCGAGTTCGACGCGCTCCTGCGTGAACTGCAGGCGATGGAGGAGGCGCACCCCGATCTGCGCACACCCGATTCGCCGACCCAGCTGGTCGGCGGCGGATTCGCCACCGAGTTCACCGCGGTCGACCACCTCGAGCGCATGCTGTCGCTGGACAATGTGTTCGACTTCGACGAACTGCGCGCCTGGGCTGCCCGAGTGGAGGCCGAAACCGGTCCCGACCTGCACTACCTGTGCGAAGTGAAGATCGACGGCGTGGCCCTGAACCTGGTGTACGAGAACGGCAGACTGGTGCGCGCCGCCACCCGCGGCGACGGGCGAACCGGCGAGGACGTCACCCTCAACGCCCGCACCATCGACGACATCCCCACCGAACTCACCGCCACCGAACAGTTCCCCATCCCGGAACTGCTCGAGGTGCGCGGCGAGGTGTACTTCCGCCTCGAGGATTTCCAGACGCTCAACGCCCAGATCGTCGCGGAAGGCAAACCGCCCTACGCCAACCCGCGCAATACCGCCGCCGGCTCGCTGCGCCAGAAGAACCCCGCGATCACCGCCCAGCGCAGGCTGCGGATGATCTGCCACGGCTTCGGCCGCATCGACGGTTACCGCCCCACCTCCATGCACGAGGCCTATCAGGCACTCGCCGCGTGGGGACTGCCGGTGTCGGAGCACACCCGGCTGGTGCAGGGCGTCGACGCGGTGATCGAACGGGTCGCCTACTGGGGCGAGCACCGCCACGACATCGAGCACGAGCTCGACGGGCAGGTCATCAAGGTCGACGAGATGGCATTGCAGCGGCGGCTCGGCTCCACCTCCCGTGCCCCGCGCTGGGCCATCGCCTACAAGTACCCACCGGAAGAGGCGACCACCACGCTGCTCAACATCGAGGTGAACGTCGGCCGCACCGGGCGAGTCACCCCGTTCGCCGTGATGGAACCCGTCACCATCGCGGGGTCGACGGTCGCGATGGCCACCCTGCACAACGCCTCGGAGGTGAAGCGCAAGGGTGTGCTGATCGGCGACACTGTCACCATCCGCAAGGCCGGTGACGTGATCCCCGAGGTGCTCGGCCCGGTGGTCGACGCCCGCACCGGCGACGAACGCGAGTTCGTGATGCCCACTCACTGTCCCAATTGCGGCACCGAACTGGCGCCCGCGAAAGAGGGCGACGCCGACATCCGCTGCCCCAACCAGCAGTTCTGCCCCGCTCAGCTGCGCGAGCGAGTGTTCCATCTCGCCGGGCGCGGCGCCTTCGACATCGAGGCGCTCGGCGACAAAGCGGCCGACGCGTTGCTGCGCTCCGGCGCCATCACCGACGAAGGTGATCTGTTCGATCTCGACGAGCAGAAACTGCTGTCGGTTCCGCTGTTCACCAACAAGGAAGGCGGCTTGTCCGCCAACGGCAGGCGGCTGCTGGAAAACCTGCAGGCGGTGAAGGACCGGCCGCTGTGGCGGGTGCTGGTCGCGTTGTCCATCCGGCACGTCGGCCCGACCGCCGCCCGCGCGCTGGCCGCCGAGTTCGGCAGCCTCGAGCGCATCGAATCCGCGACGGGGGAAGAACTTTCGTCGACCGACGGTGTGGGCCCGACGATCGCCGCGGCCGTGGTGGAGTGGTTCACCGTCGACTGGCATCGCGCCATCGTCGACAAGTGGCGGGCCGCCGGTGTGCGCATGGAGGACGAGCGCGACGCCTCGATCGAACGCACCCTAGAGGGGTTGTCGATCGTGGTCACCGGCTCGCTGCAGACCTTCACCCGCGACGGTGCCAAGGAGGCGATCCTGGTCCGCGGCGGCAAGGCGGCGAGCTCGGTGTCGAAGAAGACCGCGTTCGTCGTGATCGGCGATTCGCCCGGTTCCAAGGCGGCCAAGGCCGAAGAACTGGGTGTCCCGATCCTCGACGAGGACGGTTTCCGCCTGCTGCTCGAGCAAGGGCCGGAAGCGGTCAGCGCCCCGGCCGAATCAGAAGCCGAGTAGCGACCCCCGGGCCGGGTTCAGCTCAGCTCGGGGTGACGGTGACCGTGTTCGCCATCTGCGTGCGGATGTCGAACTGGGCGCACTGGCCGTTGGTGAGCTCCACGTGCCGGTGCGTCTTCTTCGAGTTGCCTTCGATGTCGACGACGACGTCGCTACCGGTCATCGAGCAGACCTTCGACACCGGCGCCTCGGTGTAGCTGACGGTCCCGGCCCCCTGGCAACTGTTCGTCGAGTTTCCCAGGAACACCCGTGCGGTCCCGTCCGGACAGGGATCGGCCGCCGCGGTCGGCGCACCCACCATCAGCACCGGAACCACGGCCCCGGCCCCCAACGCCGCAACAACCAGCCCACGAATCATCACTGCAGCTCCGCCTCTCACCGATTTTCGGCCAGACTACGCCAGACCCACACCCCCGCGCGCGACATGCACACGATCGCAAACCTGGACACTTCCCCGAGACCCAGCGACTCTCAGCCGCCCAGGGGTGCCGATGACGCCTGCTACCGTCGGTCCACGCAGTTCTTCTGACGTCTGTTCGAGGCCTCGGGCATCGACTGCCGCGTCGAGAGACAGGTGAGAACATGGGTAACTCACCGGGGACGGGCGACGGTGACCTGCTACATGGTCTGGCCGCCAACGGGAGTCTCCCCCCACCTGAATCTGGCCTAGATTCTCGGGGAGGCGGAATAGAGAGGCGGAAGAGCACTTGTTGCGGAGTTTTCAGGTGGCCAATCATGGGTCTTTGGCCGAGGCGCAGCAATTGCGGCTGACCAAGGGGGCCGGTGGACCGCTCGCGGTGCCGGTGACGGCGGTGTACGGCGTCGCGGCGTCGGGGAAGACGAGTGTGGTCGACGCGCTCGCGCAGATGCGTGATGCCGTCTTGAATTCGGTGAGCGGGTGGGATCCGTACGCGGGTCCGGTGCGTCGGCCGCATCTCGGATTCGCCGACCGGCCGACCGAATTCGTGGCCGGCTTCGTGGCGGAGGGCGTTCCGTATACCTACGGCTTCCGCCTCGACAGTGCCGATGTGATCGCCGAGTGGCTCTACACCCATCCGCGTTCGCGGAAGCGAATCGTGTTCGAGCGCAACGGGGATCAGGTCAAGATCGGCCCGATGTTCGAGGCGGCCCGGTACGGGGTGACGGCGCTGGTGCCGTTGCTGCGGCCGAACGCGTTGCTGCTGAGCCTGGCCGGTCAGTTGTACGCGGAGGCCCTGGTACCCGCCTATCGCTGGTTCGCGGCGAATCTGCAAGTGCAGCAGGGTGATATCGGTGTGGAGGCGTTGGCGTACGAGCTCGGCAGCCACATCTCTCGTTCGCCCGACAACGCCGCGCGCCTGCTGATGCTGTTGCGCACAGCCGATCTGGGTATCGAGGATCTGCTGATCGCCGAGCACGACCCGATGTACGCCGACTACCTGCGTGACATGGATGCCGGAATCGCCTCGCTCACAGCAAAACTCGACCAGGGTGGCGCCGATGCCGTGCTGGTGGAACGGGAGCTGAGCACGCTGCGTGCCGCCCGTGACACCCTGTACCGCCGCATGGTCGACCGGCGCGGCCCCGGCCTGAGCCTGGTGCACGAAGGCATCGACATCGCGTTCGACCTGGCCGACGAATCGACCGCGACCCGCGCACTGCTGCGGGTGCTGCCCGCGATGCTCGAGGCGCTCGACACCGGCGGTGTCCTCGCCGTCGACGATCTCGGTGCGGGCCTGCCGGTGGAGGAGACCGACCGTCTGGTGCAGCTGTTCCAGAACCCGGAGACCAACGCCCGCGGCGCCCAGCTGATCTACACCACCGCGAATCGCGCGCTCATCGACCGTAACAACGGCCGGTCCCAGCGCACCAGGACGGCGGTGTGGCAGGTGCGGCGGACGCAGGGCGTCAGCGAACTCGTCGGTCTGTAGTCGGCCTACCATGGGGTCATGCTCGAAGTGGTGATGGCGGCGGCCATGGTGACGATGCTCGTGGTCATGATCGGCGCCCTCCTGACCAGGCGTGGCGGCGGTGGCGGAGTTCAGGTCGAGCACGGGTCGCTGTCGGTGACCGGGGTGAGCCCGCTGCCCGCCATGACCGGCGAGCACTACGTGACCATCACCGGAACCATCACCGGCCCGTCGGTGCCCGCGAAGGTCGTGTACGGGCGGTTCGCGTGGGACGCGACGCAGTGGCCGTCGATCGGCGACCAGCTCGATGTGGTCTACTCACCGCGCAACCCCGACCGCTGGTCCGCACAGCACCCGGGCCTGCGCCCATATCTCGGTAGCTGAGACGGTCCCGGTAGCCGGGACGGGTGCGTCGAAGCTCACAGCCGCCCGGGTGCGATCATGCGGGAATGCACGGCAACAACCACGCAACAGTGAGCGGTCCGCAGATCCGGACCGCGCAGCCCGACGAATACGACGCCATCTCCGCCCTCACCGTCGACGTGTACGTCGGCGACGGGTACGTGCCCGCCGACAACGACTACACGCGGGAACTGGGTGACGCGGCGCACCGGGCCGCGCACGCACAGGTGCTCGTCGCCCTGCACGAAGGGCAGGTCGTCGGTTCGCTCACCATCGCCGAACCAGGCAGTCCCTACGCCGAGATCGCCCGCCCCGGCGAACTCGAGTTCCGGATGCTCGCGGTGTCGAAGCGGGCGCGTGGCCTCGGGGTGGGAACGGCGTTGGTGCGCACCGTGATCGAGGAGGCGAAGGCGGGCGGCTACGAGGCGGTGGCGCTGACGACCATGTCCACCATGGTCGACGCGCATCGCATCTACGAGCGTCTCGGCTTCGTCGCTGTGCCCGAACGCAATTGGAGCACCGACGACGGGCTGCCGCTGTTCGTGATGCGGTTGGCGCTCAGTTGAGCACGGTCGCCACGATGCCCGCGAGGTAGCCGAGCCGCGCGACCTCGGACGGGCGGAAATCGGGGCCGCCCGGGCGACCGAGCAGCAGCGCCTTACCTGACCCGCCGAGCGGTGCGGCCGCCAGCTTGGTGTCCATGTCGCGCCAGATCTGCGGCACCCATTCGGCTTCGCCGTCGAGCCACATCGGCTTCTCGATGGGCATCCACGGAGCCGAACCCGCTTGTGTCTCAGGGGCACTCGGGCTGCCGACCACCCGGTAGGCGCCCGAGGGGCCGAGTGCGATGATGGTCGACCAGCCCGCCCGTAACACCCGTGGCACCCCGTCGACGAGGACCTGCATGCGGTCGTCGCGCGCGCCGGCGACCTGATCGATCAGCTCGAGTTCGCGATGGGTGTCGAGGACGCCGGAGTACGGGCGGATGGAGTCGACACTCACATCGCGCACGGATTCGGCGGCGGTGATGAGGGTGTCGGGCAGTGCGCCGGTTGGCACTTCGACGACCAGATCGTCGATGGCGAATCCCGCGCCGCGCTCGACGACGTCGAGCGAGAGGATGTCCGCGCCCACTCCGCCGAGTGCCAATGCGAGGGAACCGAGGCTTCCCGGTCGATCCGGAAGTTGCACGCGGAGCAGGTATGACACGTGCGTTCCTTTCCTTGACGGCCGAGGCTGTTCGAGAACGAATACCCGGTGAAGCAATACTTACACCCCCAACCGGGGGATCTCGACTCGAGTATGACCCCATCGAGCCGAGGAGGGCGAACTTTCGTGCGAGGCGGGTGCGTCCGGGGCTGTTCGCCCACCTCGTTAGGCTGTACCGGAAGTTCTTCCCACCCGAAGCCGAAAGGGGTCCCGCGGTGCCCGCAATCTCCCGCGACGAGGTCGCTCACCTCGCCCGGCTGTCCCGGCTGGCGTTGACCGACGCCGAACTCGACCAGTTCGCCGGTCAGCTGGATTCGATCCTCAGCCATGTCCGGACCATCTCCGAGGTCGCCGCCGACGTCCCCGCCACCGCATCGCCGAACCCGACGACCAATGTGACCAGGCCCGACGTAGTCGTGCCCGGCCTCACCCCCGAGCAGGCGCTGGACCAGGCGCCCGCCGTGGAAGAACAGCGTTTCCTGGTCCCGCAGATTCTGGGAGAGGGCGAATGAGCGAGCTGACTCAACTGTCGGCGGCCGAGCTGGCGAGCAAGATCCACGGCGGCGAGGTGTCCTCCACCGAGGTCACCCAGGCGCACCTGGACCGCATCGGCAAGGTCGACGGCGAGCTCAACGCCTTCCTGCATGTCGCGAGCGAGCAGGCGCTGGCCGCGGCCGCCGTGGTGGACGCCGCGATCGCCGCGGGGGAGCAGCCCGCCTCGCCGCTGGCGGGAGTTCCGTTGGCGCTCAAGGATGTTTTCACCACCACCGACATGCCGACCACGTGTGCGTCGAAGGTGCTCGAGGGGTGGATGTCGCCCTATGACGCCACCGTGACCACCCGGTTGCGCGCGGCAGGCATCCCGATTCTCGGCAAGACCAACATGGACGAGTTCGCCATGGGTTCGTCCACCGAGAACTCCGCGTACGGTCCCACCCGCAACCCGTGGGACACCACCCGCATCCCGGGCGGTTCCGGCGGTGGTTCGGCGGCCGCGCTGGCCTCGTTCCAGGCGCCGCTGGCCATCGGCACCGATACCGGTGGGTCGATCCGTCAGCCCGCCGCGGTCACCGCGACCGTGGGCGTCAAACCGACCTACGGCACCGTGTCGCGGTACGGCCTGGTCGCGTGCGCGTCGTCGCTCGACCAGGGTGGACCGTGTGGTCGCACCGTGCTCGACACCGCGCTGCTGCACGAGGTGATCGCCGGGCACGACCCGCGCGACTCCACCTCGCGCAAGGTGCCGGTCGCCCCGGTGGTCGAGGCCGCGCGCCAGGGCGCTAACGGTGACCTGACCGGTGTGCGCGTGGGTGTGGTGCGCGAATTGCATTCCGACAGTTACCAACCCGGCGTGATCGCCTCCTTCGACGCCGCCGTCGCGGTGTTGAAGGAACTGGGCGCCGAGGTGATCGAGGTGTCGTGCCCGAGCTTCGAGTACGCGCTGTCCTCGTACTACCTGGTGATGCCGTCGGAGGTGTCGTCGAACCTGGCGCGCTTCGATGCCATGCGCTACGGCCTGCGCGTCGGTGACGACGGCAGCCACAGCGCCGACCAGGTGATGTCGCTGACCCGTGAGGCCGGATTCGGCCCGGAGGTCAAGCGCCGCATCATCATCGGCACCTACGCGCTGTCGGCCGGCTACTACGACGCCTACTACGGCCAGGCTCTGAAGGTGCGCACCATGATCGCGCGCGACTTCGACGCCGCGTACGAACAGGTCGACGTGCTCGTCTCGCCGACCAGCCCGTTCACCCCGTGGAAGCTGGGCGAGAAGGTCGGCGACCCGCTCGCCATGTACCTGTCGGACCTGTGCACCCTGCCGACCAACCTCGCCGGGCACCCCGGCATGTCGGTGCCGTCGGGGCTGTCGGCCGACGACAACCTGCCGGTGGGTCTGCAGATCATGGCGCCCGCGCTGGCCGACGACCGCCTGTACCGGGTCGGTGCGGCCTACGAGGCGGCCCGTGGTCCGCTGCCCACCCCGGGCGCGGTCTGAGAGTTCGTACCGAGCGGGGCTCGTCGAGGATGAGAATCCTTGACGGGCCCCGCTTTTCGTAGGCGAGGGCAGCGAGGCCGGTTCGCGGCCGGGCGGTCATCGCGCCGAGTCCAGCGCGCGGGCGACGTTACGAGACGGCGCGAGCGGCGACCCCGGCCGTCATGGCATTGAACCCGGCACGCAGGTGCTTGCCGAGCGCCAAGGTGACCACGGGGCTGAGCCAGCCGGCCAGGGTGAAGCGCGATTCGTAGCGGCAGCGGTCCTCGCCGAGCGGCACCACGGTGTGCGAGCGCAGGCTGTGCAGCGCGCCCAGCGGCACCGGCTTCATCGCGTAGCTGAACTCGACGCCGGGCGTGTGGGTGCGGATCCACTCGCGCTGGGCGCGCTTGTTGCCGCCGAGATTCACCATCATGTCGATCGGCTCGCCGGGCACCAGGGTGCTCGAGGCCTCGTAGCAGAAGGTATTCCACTCGCCGTAGTGTGCGAAATCGGTGAGCACCTGCCAGACTTTCGCGGCGGGGGCATCGATCTCGACCGTCTCGTCGATCACCAGAGTCATGCGTGAAAGCTAGAACAAGTTCTAGAAATCGGCAATGCGGTCAGATCACGCGGCGACGTTTGCGCAGCGCGTCGATGATCACCGCGCAGGCGGCCGTCACCGCGAACAACCCCAGCACCGTGCGCGCCAACGGCCACAGGTTGGGCCGGTCGGCGGGGTCGGTCTCGGCGAAGACGTTCTCCACCACCGGTGCGGCGTAGTCCTGCCTGCGCGAGTTCACGTCGACGGCGGTGAAGGCGATATCGGCCATCACACCGCAGCGCGCGCGGGAGAACTCGTCGTCGCGCAGCTCACAGGCGGCGTGGATGCGCCGGTTCAGGGCCGCGTCCACCGAGCGCCGTGCCCACGGGCCGAGTGGCTCGTCGACCCGTTCGGCGTAGCGCAGCATGTCGTAGCCGAGGTCGTGGGCCTTGCAGGCGGCCTCGAACTCGCCCGGCAAGGTCACCGGGGAGGAGCAGCCGCCGTTCGGGTTCACCAGCATGCCGTCCTGCTCGGCCGGGTCGTACCCGAACTTGAAACCGAAATCGCGGGGGATCAGCGCGGGCGCGTCCGGGTCGTCGTCGGTGAGGGAGCGCACCACGGCGGTGGCGGCCGCGTTCTCGACCCCGCTGCCCGGGGTGGTACCCATCGCACCCGGTGCCGACATCACGACCGCGGAGGCCATCGCGAGCCCGGCGGTGCACAGCGCGATGCCGCTGCGGCGGCGATGGGGAGTGGTGGTGTCGGCGGGCGACGCGGAACCTGTGGCACGGGCACGGCGAGCGGCGGGTGCCGGGCGAAGCGGGGTTTTCATGGCCTCCGACAGTAAGGAGCGGGTCGTACGGCGGGCATCCCGCTGTGGACCGGTTTCACGAGGCGCGCGGGTGGTGTCCCGGCGCCGGGGTCACACCAGGGTAGGGGGTCGCAGTTGGTTCGTGGGTATGAGGTGGGTCGGTGACCGGTTTCCTAGGCTCAGGACCATGACCGGACAACTGCGTACCACCGTGCGCCGGATCGACGCGACCACCTGGTTCGACCTGGCGACCGTGCTGGTAGCGCTCATTCTGTACAGCATCGCGTGGCCCACGCTGTTCGTCACCCACCAGGTGCCCGCCGCTGTCGCACCGCTGATCTCGGGGCTCGCGGTGTTCCCGCTCCTGCTCGTCCGGCTCAACCCCGCCCTCGGCTGGGCCGTCTCCGCGGGGTCGGCGCTGCTCATCTCGCTGGTGATCTCGCCGACCGCCGACAGCGACCTGCCGTTCCAGGTGGTGCACGTCATCGTGCTGTTCGTGCTGCTGTTCGCGGTGGCGTTGCGCGCGCCGCTGCCCGTGGTGGTCGTCGCGTGGGCGGGGCAATCGATGCTGTTCGCCACGACCATGCCCGGTTCGGCCGACGGTCCGCTGTGGGGGTGGCCGGTCGGGTTCGGTGCGCTCGCGCTGCTCGGCTACCTGCTGCAGACCCTCGGCACCTCGCGGGCCAAACTCGAGGAACAGGCCGAGGTGACCGAGGTGGAACGCGCGCGCCGCGCCATCCTCGAGGAGAAGGCGCGCATCGCCCGCGACCTGCACGATGTGGTCGCCCACCACATGTCGATGGTGGTGGTGCAGGCCCAGACCGCGCCCTACCGGATCACCGATCTGCACCCGGCCGCCGCGGCGGAATTCGAATCCATCGGCGCCACCGCGCGCACCGCGCTCAACGAGATCCGCGGCATGCTCGGGGTGCTGCGCAGCGACGGGCAGCTGCCCGAACACGCACCGCAACCGCGCGCCGCCGACGTGCCCGCGCTGTGCGAGTCGGCCGCGCGTGCCGGTCTGCCCGTCGAGTGGACCGTCGACGGTGACCTGTCGGCCGTGCCCGAGACCACCGGGCTGGTCGTGTACCGCGTCGTCCAGGAATCGATGGCCAACTGCGCGCGGCACGCACCCGGTGCACCCGTGCGCGTCGCGGTCGGCGTGGTGCCGGGGTCGGTGACGGTGACGGTCCACAACGACCCCGCCACCGGTGTGCCGAGCAAGAGCACGGGCGGCGGTCACGGCATCGACGGCATGCGCACCCGGGTGGCGGCGGTCGGCGGCCAACTGCTCGCCGGACCCACTGCGACCGGCGGATTCGAGGTCTCGGTGACGCTGCCGACCCCGTAAGGTGGTCGCGTGGCTATTACCGTCTTGATCGCCGACGACCAGGCGATGGTCCGGCAGGGCTTCGGTGCTCTGCTCGGTGCCCAACCCGACATCAGCGTCGTCGGCGACGCCCCCGACGGCAACGTGGCGGTCGCCGAAGCCAAACGGCTTCGCCCCGACGTCGTGCTGATGGATGTGCGCATGCCCGAGATGAACGGGCTCGACGCCGCCCGCGCCATCCTCGCCGCCGGTTTCGACCCGCCCGTGCGGGTGCTCATGCTCACGACCTTCGACATCGACGACTACGTGTACGAGGCACTGAGCCTCGGCGCCAGCGGATTCCTGCTCAAGGACGCACCCGCCGAGGAACTGGTGCGCGCGGTGCGGGTGGTCGCCGACGGACAGGCCCTGCTCGCACCGACGATCACCCGCCGCTTGATCGCGGACGTGACCCGGCGGCGCAATACCGTGCGCACCGCGCCCTCACCCGCCCTGTCGACGCTGACACCGCGTGAACGCGAAGTACTCGAGCTGGTGGCCAAGGGCCTGTCCAACACCGAGATCGCGAGCGAACTGTTCGTGGCCGAGCAGACCGTGAAAACGCATGTGTCCAAAGTCTTTTCCAAGCTCGGCCTGCGCGACCGGGCCCAAGCGGTCGTCCTCGCCTATGAATCCGGTCTGGTCGTTCCCGGCTGAGCGGGCCCGCTCAGCGCGGGCACACTCCGCCCCGCAGGTCGGGCAGATGACGTGCCAGCAGCAGCGCCATCCGGTCGAGCAGGGCCGTGGTGTCCTCGAAGCTGCCCGAATCCGCCTGGGCGGCAAGGGCGACCGCCAATTGGCCGCTGCCGACGGGGATCAGCCCGAACTGGCGGACCGTGTACATGCCGGTGTCGTCGTCGGGACCCCAGCCGCCCTTGAACTCCGCGTGGTCGAGCAGGCCGAGACCCCAGCCCTGCTCGGGGGTGATCTCACCCATCAACCGCATCACGACCTCGGTGTCGGGCAGACACGGCAGCTTGGAGGCGAAGCGCACCTGGTTGGCCAGCGACCATTCGGTGACACCGAAGGCCGTGTAGTCGAGTTCGGTACGCATCCCCGGCTTGTCGGTGTTCACCTCACCGGCCTCGTCGAGCACCTGCTGCACCGCCTCGGCCGCCGCCGTGCCGTCGCCGAGGGACTGCCACAGGCCGTAGGCGGCGTCGTTGTCCGACACCGTGATCGCGGCCTGCACCATCTCGAAGATGGACTGGTCGTGGTCGTGCCGCAGGGCGGCGACGGCGAGCGGAACCTTGATGGTGGACCAGGCGATGCCGGTGGTCCAGTCGCCGTAGATCGTCATCCGTCCGCCGCCGACCGGCATCAACGCCATCCCCACCTGGCCGGGCAGGGTCGCCTGCAGCTGGGTGAATTCGGCGGCGAGCGAGTCGGGCAGGATCACCGACTGGCCGGGACGCCAGGCCTCGCCTTCGTCGCGCTGGACCGTCGGCGCCGTCGCGGCGGTCGGGTTGCCGGGCACCGCGCACGAGCCGGTCAGCGCCGCCGACATCAACAGCACACCGGACACGAGACCGCGACAGGCAGCCTTCACAGTAGAGCCAGCCACCTGAAAACCCTCCCCACCACCGGTTGCGCGGGGGCGCTGTGCTCCGGCGGTGCAAACTACTCGTCTAGCGCGCCCGGACGATCTCGGGCGTATGCCAATAAGTTTCGCATATGCCGGGACGGTCGCGCTGTCCGGCGACGGGCGCTGAAAGGGGGTCGTGGTGCACGAGATCGGTGATGTGTTCGCCGGGTTCACCATCGAACGGATGCTTGGCCAGGGCGGTATGGGGACGGTGTATCTGGCCCGGCACCCGCGCCTGGACCGGCTGACCGCGTTGAAGCTGCTCAACCGGGATCTGTTCGCGGACGCGCGGATTCGGGCCAGGTTCGAGCGGGAAGCGGATCTGGCCGCGGCGCTGGATCATCCCGGCATCGTCACCGTGTTCGATCGGGGCGCGGAGGACGAACAGCTGTGGATCAGCATGCAGTACGTCGACGGGATCGACGCGGCCACCGTCGATCCGCGTACTCTGCCACCGCAGCGCGCGGTGCAGATCATCGAAGGTGTCGCCGACGCACTGGATTACGCGCACGGGCACGGCGTGCTGCACCGGGACGTGAAACCGGCCAACATCTTGCTGGCGCGATCCGGCGGCGGGCAGGGGGAGCGGGTATTCCTCACCGACTTCGGGATCGCCCGTCTGCGCGCCGACTCCACCCACCTCACCCAGCAGGGCATGTTCACCGCCACTCTGGCCTACGCCTCGCCTGAACAGATGACCGGCGCCGAGCTCGATCACCGCTCCGACCAGTACTCCCTGGCCTGCACCCTGTATTGGCTGTTCACCGGCCTGGCACCCTTCGACTCACCCGACCCCAACGAGATCATCCAGGGCACTCTCTACGCACCGCCACCCCCGCTCGCCCTGCGCCGAACGGGCCTACCTCCCGCCATGGACGCGGTTCTCGCCGCCGCCATGGCCAAACATCCCGCGGCCCGCTACGAGTCGTGCACCGCTTTCGCCAAGGCGGCCCGCCGGGCCCTCACGTCGACCAAGCCGCCTGTTCTTCCTGCGTCGTACTCGCCGCAACCTGTCCCGGGGCAGCTGGCATCCATGCCGGCCCCTGGTTATGCGCCACCGTTACCCGCTGCCCCCCAACCGCATTGGCACCCGGCGGCACCTCCAGTGGCACCGGCCGGCCCGCCCGCCGGGCAGCCCTACGTCGGCCAGCCGCCGGTACAGCAGCCTGTGGCTCAACCGCCGGTGCAGCAGGGTCTGGCCCCGCCGCCGCTTCCACAACAGCCTGGGGTTCAACCGCCCGCACAGCAGCTCGCGCCTCAGCCGCCGCCTCAACTGCTCGCGCCGCCTGTGTCTCACCAGCCTGCGGCCCAACCGTCTGCCCAGCGACCACCGGCTCAGTCTGTCGCGCAGCAGCCTCCGGTCGAGCAGTCACCAGCCCAGCCCGCTCAGCAGCAGCCGGCGCCACCGCCGGGTGGTGCTCCGGGTGCAGCGAAAGCCGCTGCGGCAGACGGTTCGTCGTCGGTCGGCAGTGCAGTCGTGCCCGCCGAACCCGTCGCAGAGGAGGTGTCGAGCACCGCTGCGACCGATGTCCTCGGTATGCCGAACCAGGATCGCTCGGACTCCGAAAATACCTCGGCACAAACGGAAGTCACTGCTGTTCCTGGCATGGCCGCGACTAGGCGGGACAGCGCACCGGGAGCAGCGGGTGGTGCGACGCACACGACGACCGGCGGTGCGGAAGCGGACTCGCCGGTCACCGAGGCCGACGGAGAAAGTGCCGCCAGTTCGGCTGTGGAAGCTGCCGAGCCGGCGGCCCCGCGCGCAGAAACCGCCTGGGGAGATGGAGCGGCGGCGAGCGCGCGGCCGACGTCGACCGGAAGTGAAACCCCAGCAGCCGGCAGCGCGGAAGTCGGGAACGCACGCACGCACGTCGATATGCCTGACGCTTCAGCGGTTTCGGGTGCTGGGGAACACAACGCCGATGCCGAGTCGGACACCGATGGCGGCGCTGAAGAACTGCCCGATCGGGGCGATTCCGTTGCGCCGGATCTGAGAGATGAGTCGGATCATGGTGCTTCCCCTGCCGGCGACCCCGTAACAGGTGCCGCGGCGGTGGACCGGCCGTTTGCGCTCGGCGGCGTGCCGGGGCCGGACGGTGGTGCGAACGTGGCGTCGCCCCCGGCTGCTGGGGAGGCGGCGCAGGGCGGAGAAGGCTCCGACGTCCCGGATTTCGGTGCGCACCGGGATGGTTCGGGTGGCGGTGAGCGCGGGCACGATGTCCGGGCGGTGCCTTCGCAGGTCGCGGCCACACCGGTCGCGTCGGCAGGGACGCCGATGCAACCGCCGGGGGGAGGGCCGGGAATGGGCGGTCCTGGACGGCCGCCGCAAGGACGGCATCCTTGGCCGGTTCCCTATCGTCGGCAGTCGGCGGTGTCTCGGCCGGTGTCGGGGTTGCAGCGGCTCGGGTGGGTGGTGCTCGCGGCGCTGGTTGTGGTGTTGGTGACGGTGGTTCTGGCGCTGGTCGTGGTGGTCCTGCCGGATGGAGACGACGACGAGGGGGCCATCGGAGGGGTGGTGACGGGGCCGTCGAGTGCCGTGGCCGAGGCGACCGATTCGTTCCTGGCAAGCAGGCGGGTGTTCCCGACGCTGGTTCCGCAGGGCACGGGGATCGAGGGGCAGGGGTATCGCGGGGCGAATTGTGTCGGGGTTCGGCAGGTGAGCGAATTGGAGTGGAAAGAGCCTGCGCTGCAGTGGAACCCGATCAGCGCGGGGTGGCAGTGTGAGCGGGTGGACAACGGGCTCGGTGCCGTGAGCTATCTCGTCCTCGAGTACGCGAACTCCGCGCAGGCCCGCTCCGCCATGGACGCATTCCCCGCCGCCGTCCGCTTCGGGGCGGAGAAGGACGGTGTGCCGGTGACGGTGCGGCGCTGGGTGGTGCCCGATCCGGCCACCAGCCGCGTCCAGACCGCGCACCAGGTGATCGGCTTCCCCGGCGACCCGGACCGCGACAACTATCTCGTCGTGGTGAGCCGCCGGGGCAGCAGCGGGACCGGCGGCGCACCGCGGCCCTCCGCCCAGGACGAGGTGATCGCCTGGTGGGCGGAGGTGCCGCTGTGACCTCAGTCGACGGCCAGCGCCGCGACGATCGGCATGCGGGACGCGCGCACGGCGGGTGGGATGGAGCCGAGTAGCGCGAGCCCCAGCGCGACGATGCCGTAGACGATGAGCAGCGGGCTCGGCGCGTAGGCGATGTCGATGGTCATGGCGTGCCCGATCGCCACGGTGCCCAGGTACTGGACCGCCGCACCGGTGACCATGCCGATCGCCGCACCGACGATCCCGATCCCCGCCGCCTCGGCGAGGACCGAGCGCAGCAGGAACTTGCGATTGGTGCCCATGGCACGCAGCACGCCGAGTTCCCGGCGCCGCTCCAGCACCGACAGCATCAGCGTGTTCAACAGTGCCACCGTGGCCACCAGCACCACGATCCACAGGATCATCGTGCTCATCGCCGCACCCTGCTCCACACTGGACGAGACCGCCGCGACCTGGGCGGCACCGGTGTCGACATGGATCTGCTCGGGCACCACCGCCCGTACCGCCGCCTGCACCGCCGCCGAGTCCGCACCCGGTTCGAAGTGCACCGCCAGCACGGTCTCGCCAGGCCGCTGATACCACTCCCGCATCTGATCCAGGCTCATCATCACCACACCCGAGACGGCGGTGAAGTACGGAATCACCTGCAGCACAGTGGCTGTGTGTTCACCCGACGGGGTGGGCATGGTGATCCGATCGCCGACCTCGAGATCGAGCGAACGGGCCACATCACGGGTGACGACCACACCTTCCCCACGGGCCATCCGGTCGATCACGGCCGGGTCGACAGCGCCGAGCCTGCTGTCCTCGACCCTGGGCGGGTACCCCTGCAACATCACCCGCCCACTGCCGATGGTCGCGAACGCCATCTGCCCCGGGCTCACATACTCGACCCCCGGCACGGCGGTGACCTTGTCCGACAGATCCGAGGGGAGGACGGGTCCGGTGGGGAACTCCTCGGCCGGGCTCGGACTCACATACAGGTCGGCCTCACCGAGACTCTGGAACGAGGCGGTCGCCGAATCGACCATGTTCCGTGACGCGCCACCCAGTGCGACCACTGCCGCCACCCCGATCGTCACCGTCATCGCCGTGGCCCACACGCGCCGCGGCGCGCGTTCCAACGTGGTCGCCCCGAGCGCGCCTGGCGCACCGAACCAGCGGGCGATCGACCCGGCCGCCCGCACGATCGGCCCGGTCGCGGCGAAGCACAACACCACCGTGGCGGTGAACGACACAGTGATCGCCGCCAGCGAGAGCCGGCCGAGATCGATGTAGGCCAGCGCGATGGCCGCGCCGACGAGGGCGAGACCGCCGATCAGCGCGACCCACCGCAGCCCGCGCCCCGCGGCGGCGACATCGCCCGCCTCGACCGGGGCGAGCGCCTCGACCGGCGCGACCCGGTACACCTGCCGCGCCGCGATGGCCGCCGCCAAGACGGTGGCCACCACGCACGCGGTGATCGCGACGGGCACCGCGTAATTCGGGACCATGAACTCGGTCCGCGCCTCTACCGACTGCACCATCGCGGCGGGAAGTTGCCCGATCGAGAACCGCCCCATCACCGCACCGATCGCGGACCCGATCGCGCCGCCGACGAGCCCGAGCAGGGCCGCCTCCACGAGCAGGTCGCGCACCATCGGCCCACGCTGGCCACCGATCGCGCGCAGCAGCGACAACATCGGTCTGCGTTGTGCCACAGCCATACTCATCGCGTTGTAGATCAGGAACGCCGCCACGATCAGCGCCGCCGCCGAGGACATCAGCGTCGAGTACCGCATGATCTGGATGGCGCCACCGGCCTGCGCGGTCCGCAGACTCGGTTCGGCGACCACCGCCCGCCCGTCGACCGCCGCGGTGAGGGCCGCGCGCAGTTCGTCGACATCGGTGCCGGGCTTCGCCATGATCTGCACCGAATCGAGCCTGCCGACCCGGTCGGTGAGGAACTGGGCCAGTGGCAACGGCGCGGCGACGATGTGGCCGCCGTTGAGGCGATCGGTGGCCGCTGGGTCCAGCACCGCCGCGACCGTCGCCGTACCGCCACCGATCGGGATCGAGTCACCTTCGCGGTAACCGGTTGTCGCACCGACCAATACACCGCGTGGCGTGCTGACGAGCTTGGTGGTGTACTGCGACATCGGCCCGGTCAGGTCGCTGCCGAGCGCGCCGATGGTCTGATCGGCGCCGATCAGCAGCATCCGGTCGGGGCCCGCTCCGAGCGTGCCGCGCAGCATCGGGGCCGCGGTCGCTACGCCTGGTGTGGCCGAAATGGCAGGCAGCAGAGCCTGTTCGAAGCCCGCGTCGGTGATCCCGGTGATCTCGAGGACCGCGTTACCCGCCAGCCCCTTGGTGAGCCGGTCGACCGACCCGGTCACCGAACCGGAGATGCTCAGCACCGCGACCAGCAGCGCCGCCGAGACCGCCATCACCGCGGTCGACATGACGGTGCGGCCCGGGTGCCGGACGAGGTCACCGAGATTGAACAGCCGCAATCGATCCAGCGCCGCGATCATGCGCGCACCCGCGTGGGCACCTGGTCGTCGGCCCCGATCTGCCCGTCGCGCAACGTGATCACGCGATCGCAGTAGGCAACGGCACCCATGTCGTGGGTGACCATCACCACCGAATTGCCCTGCGCGGTGATGTCACCGAGCAGGCCAAGGATCGACTCACCGGTCTTGGAGTCCAGGTTGCCCGTGGGTTCGTCGGCCAGGATCAGCGGCGGGTCCATGATGAGTGCGCGCGCGACCGCCACCCGCTGCATCTGGCCGCCTGAGAGCTCGGCGGGTCGGTGCTGCGCGCGGTCACCGAGCCCGACGAGGTCGAGCAGTTCCAGCGCGCGTGGCTTGGCCTTGCGTAATCCGGTGCCGTCCAGCAGTTTCGGCACGGCCACGTTCTCCCAGGCCGACAGCGTGGGCAGCAGGTTGAAGAACTGGAAGACGAAACCCACCTGCTCGAGCCGGAACGCGGCCTGCCGGTCTTCGTCGAGATCGCCGATCTCGGTGCCGCGGAAGCGAATCGAACCCTCGTCGGGCCGGTCGAGTGCGCCGAGCAGGTGCAGCAGGGTGGACTTGCCCGAGCCGGACGGACCGATGATCGAGGTGAACTGCCCGGTCTCGATGCGCAAGCTCACGTCGTCGAGCGCGCGGACCTGCTGGTCACCTACGCGATACCGCTTGACGACGCCGGTCAATTCCAGCATCGGAGGTTGCGGTGTGCCGTTATCGGTCATGTGTTGTCCCCCAAGGGTATTCGGGTGGCGGGTCTCAGCGCGCCAGGGCGCGGTCGCGGGTAGTCTGCCCGATCGCGGTGTGCGCGTCGAGAAGAGCACGCAGCGCGGGCTGTTCGGCCGCGAGCTCGAGATAGGCCTCGACCAGGGTTTTGCCGTCGAACTCGGCCTGCTCGACTTTGACGCGCAGGTGGTTGTCCCAGCGGTTCGCCAGCGCCCGGAGCAGGCCGTCGACGCCGCCGAAGAGACGGTCCAGATCCGGCAGACCGGCGAAGAGACCCGGGTCGTTCGGGTCGACCTGCGCCCTGGCGAGAACGGTGTGCACGATGTCGGTGCGTTGATGCAGCTCGGTCCAGGTCATGAACTTCACCTTCCGTGAGCGGGTGCAGCCAACGCTACGGAGCGCGACGCGGCGATTCGTCGTGCCGCAGACGCGACTTCTCCTCCTACCCAGGTAGGAGACGCCGACCGTTCCCGGCACGATGTCGCAGGCTGCCCAGGCGGCTAGCCTGACAGGATGGAGGTGATCGACACCGTTGCGGCACGGCGGCCGAGGCCGACGGCCCGGCTGCGCGCGGTGGCGCACCGGTTCACCGAGTCCGTGCGGACGCGGCTCGCCTCGCTGCCCTACGACTATCCGCCCGCCCTGATCGTGTCGGCCGACGTGGCATTGCTCGCGGTCACCGGCGCCGCGATCATCCAGCGCCACGAGTACTTCCCGACCGTGCTGCCGCTGCTCGCCATGTTCGCGGCGTTCCTGCCGGTCCCGCTGTACGCGCTGTTCGACATCAAGCCCTATCCCGTCCTGCTGAAGTCCAGCGGGCTGCTGGCCTGCGCGCTGTTCCTGCTGCAACCCGTCCCCGCCGACTTCGCCCCCTTCGTCCTCGTCGTCGTCGCGGGCGAGGTGGCCGCGGTGACGACCCGGGGGATGACGCTCGGTTTCACCCTGCTCGCGATCGCCGAACTGATCGCCTTCGACCTGGCCGGACATCTGGAGTGGGGTGGCGAACGGCTGGAAGGTCTGCCGATGTACGTGCTCGGCATCGTGCTCGGCACCTTCGTCGGGATGATGCTGCAGTACCAGCGCCGGTTCCTGTACCAGGAACGCGAGAACCAGGCCATCCGAGCCGGTCAGGCCGCCGACGAGGAACGACGCAGGATCGCGCGCGAAGTACACGACGTGATCGCCCATTCGCTCTCGATCACCCTGCTGCACCTCACCGCCGCGCGCCGCGCGCTGCAAACCGACGAGGACGTCACCGAGGCGGTGGAGGCGCTCGTCGACGCGGAACGCCTCGGCCGCCAGGCCATGGCCGATATCCGTCGCACCGTCGGCATGCTCGACACCAGCCCCGCCCAGCCGAAGCCGGAACCCGGCGCCGCCGATATCGACGAACTGGTCGGTGACTTCCGGCGCGCCGGGCTCACCGTCGATTACCAGCGCACAGGCGAGCTGTCGGTCGTTACCGGCGCGGTGGGCCACGCGCTGTACCGCATCGGGCAGGAATCGCTGGCCAATGTCGCCAAACACGCACCGGGTGCCGCGGCGACGGTGCGGCTCGACGTGACACCGGAACTCGCCGCCCTCGAGGTGCGCAATGCCCTGCCTCTCGGCCCGCCACCACGCCTCGGCACCGGAATGGGCTTGCGCGGCATGCGCAAACGCACCGAACTGCTCGGCGGAACCATCAGGGCCGGAATCGACGACGACGGCTGGACCGTGCACGCCCAGTTTCCGCTGAAATCGGGCTCCTGCGGAACACTGTCCACCATGCTGCCCGGCTTGCTCCGGCCGAAAACCCAGGAGGACCAGTGACGGCCGCCGCGCCGATCGACAACCCCGTCTCCGTGCTCGTCGTCGACGACCAGGAACTGGTGCGCGGTGGACTGCGCCGCATCCTGCGCCGTCGCGACGGGTTCGTCGTCAGTGAATGCGCCGACGGTGACGAGGTGGCGGCCGCCGTCGCCGCCGAACGGCCCGACGTGGTGCTGATGGACCTGCGCATGAAACGGGTCGGCGGCATCGATGCGACCCGTTTGCTGCGCGCGCGGTCCGACGCGCCACCGGTCCTCGTCCTGACCACCTTCGACGACGACCAACTGCTGTCGGGCGCCCTGCGCGCGGGTGCGGCGGGCTTCCTCCTCAAGGACTCGCCCGCCGAGGACCTCATCCGCGCCGTCCGTACCGTCGCGGCGGGCGGCGCCTGGCTCGATCCGTCGGTAACCGGTCGGGTGCTCACCGCCTACCGGACCGTGAAACACACCGGTACCCGCACCGACCGCCGCCTCGGCGACCTCACCGCCCGCGAGTACGAGGTGCTCGAACTGATCGGACGCGGCCGGGTCAACGGCGAGATCGCCACCGAACTGGGCATCTCGGAAGTAACTGTGAAAAGCCATGTCGGACACATATTCGGCAAGCTCGACCTGCGCGATCGCGCCGCCGCCATCGTGTTCGCGTTTGACCACGGCATAGTGACACCGGGAGAATCGTCGTTCTGAGACGCGGGTCCCACGGCCCGCAAGACGTGGGAGGCGGACACCGGTGCAGGCACCTGGGTCACGGACGGGGAGCAGATTCGGCCCGTACGAGTTGCGGTCGATGCTGGGCAAAGGCGGCATGGGGGAGGTCTACGAGGCCTACGACACCGGCAAGGACCGGGTAGTCGCCCTGAAGTTGCTGGCCGCCGAACTCGCCCAGGACCCCGCCTACCAGGTCCGGTTCCGGCGCGAATCCCAGGCCGCGGCGAAACTGGCCGAACCGCACGTCATCCCGATCCACGACTGGGGCGTCATCGACGGGGTGCTGTTCATCGACATGCGGCTGGTGCCCGGCACCGACCTGCGGAGCGTGCTGCGCGCCGGGGGGCCGCTGCACCCGGAACGCGCGGTCGCCGTGGTCGAGCAGATCGCCGCCGCCCTCGACGCCGCGCACGCGGGCGGGCTCGTGCACCGCGACGTGAAACCGGCCAACATCCTCGTCACCCCCGCCGACTTCGCCTACCTCGCCGACTTCGGCATCGCCCACACCGAAGGCGACAGCGCGCTCACCCAGGCCGGCATGGCCATGGGCTCCTACATCTACATGGCGCCCGAACGGTTCGACGCCGCCCCCATCTCGCACCGCGCCGACATCTACTCGCTGGCCTGCGTGCTGCACGAATGCCTCACCGGCGCATCCCCTTTCCCCAGCGCGAGCATGAGCGTGCTCATCCGCTCCCACCTGACCGAGGAACCGCCGCGCCCGAGCACCGTGATCGCCGGATTGCCCGCCGCATTCGACGACGTCATCGCCGTCGGGATGGCGAAGGATCCCGCCGAGCGGTACCCGAGTGCCGGTGCGCTGGCGTCGGCCGCCAGGCAGGCCTTGGCCAGCGCACCCGGATCTGCGCCGATCGTCGGCCGTGGGCCGGTCAACGCGCCCGGCCACGGGGTGCCCGCGGCGGCCGGATTCGGTAATGCCGCAGGCGGAATCATCGGTGGTGCCGCTGCGGCCGCGCCAGGAACCGGGGCGCGGGGCACCGATGCCGCCGCAAGACCAGGCACGGGCCGTGGCTCGAACGTGCCGCGCGAGCGGGACGACGAGGCGCAGGAGCAGCCCAAGCCGACGCCGACGGGGGAGTTCCGGGTGGTCGGTGCGGTGACCGCGACCGGCGGCATCGAGACCTCCCGCAGCCAGACCTCCGCGACCGGCGCCCAGCCGACGCTGATCATCCGCCCGCCCGAGGCACGCACCGACACCGCGGGCTTCCACCGCGTTCCGGTCGAGGGAAGCGGCGAGGTGTCCATCCCCGCCGTCATCCAGCCCACCGGCCCCACCGAAATCCACCCCGCCGACACCTACTTCGCGCCCCTCCCGGCCGACGACGCCACCCCCGAACCGGTCGTCCCCACACCACCTCCCGCCTACACCCCCGACCAGGGGCTCCCACGGATGCGCCCGTTCCCCGACGCCCACCTCTACGGCGACAACCAAGCGGGCGAAACCTCCTCGCCCGTCCCGCAACCCAGCGCCCCGCACCCCGGCGGCCTCGCGTACGGCGTCGGTCGGCCGGGCGAAACTTCCTCGCCTGTACCGCAACCGGGCGGTGCTCATCCCGGTGGTCTGGCGTACGGCGGTGGTCGGCCGGGTGAAACTTCTTCGCCTGTACCGCAACCCGGCGCCGCGAGGGGCTCTCATCCCGGTGGTCCCGCGTATGGCGGTGGTCTGCCGGGCGAGACTTCGTCGCCGGTCCCGCAACCCGGCGGCTCTCATCCCGGCGGTCCCGCATACGGCGGCGGTCGTCCCGGCGGTCCCGCATACGGCGGCGGTCGTCCCGGCGAAACCTCCTCGCCTGTGCCGCAATTCGGTGGTCCCGGCGACGCCCAGCGTGGCCCGCTGGTGCCGCCACGCAGTGCCCCGACCCAGCGCTACTCCGGGGAGTACCCGGCGCCGGGTGGGCAGCCGCCCGCTGATCTCGGTTCCCGTCAGAACCCGGGTGACCGTCCGGCTCCATCCGCCCGGTTGGTCTCCCCGCCGGTCCCCGGTGGCACCGGACCGAACCCGCTGCCCGGCACCGACCTGCCCGCGCGCAACCCCGGATTCGGCTCTCCCGCAGAACCTTTCGGTGCTGAGAACGGCCCGGAACCACGTCCGGGTCAGCCGTACGGGCCGCGACCGGGCGCGAACACGCCCGCGCCCGCGACTCAGAAGTTCGATGCGGATCGATTCGGCCCTGCTGCCGGGCAATTCGACGACGAGCGATTCCCGGGGCCTGGTCACACACCGGATTCCCGGTCCGCTGGCGCAGCCAATCCGTTCGGTCCGTATGCGGCGGAGGCGAGTTCGGCGCACGGTGGTGATCGGTTCGGTCCGGACGGTGGTGACCGGTTCCCGGCCGACGAGGACTCGGCTTCGCGGCGTCCCGATGCCTTCGGTCCGCCGACCGAGCAGTACGACCCACGGTCCGCCGACGACCAGCGAGAAGATCGGCCCGACGACCGTCGAGACCCGGCCCAGCCGAGCAGCGGCAACCACTTCGCCCCGCCCACCGAGGTGTTCGGTCCGGAGCATCGGCGGTCGGCGCCCACCGAGCACTACGGGCAGAACGATCAATTCAGCTCGCCCACCGAACAATTCGACCCGGCGAACATCGGCGACCAGCGGTCCGCGCAGACCCGGCACTACCCGGACGCCCCACGCTCCGCACCCACCGAGCACTACCCCGGTGGCCCGGAGGCGCGCCGCTCCGCTCCGACCGAGCACTACGGGTTCGACGACCCGGACCCGCAGCGTTCCCAGCCCACCCACCAATACCGTGGTGGCGCAGCGCCCTTCGGTGCGCACAATGCCGTCGACCCGGCGAATCCGTACAACGATCAGGCCGCCTACTCCCAGTACGACGACCAGCAGGCCTACGGCGACCACGCCTACCGCGACAACGACGGCCCCTACGGTCCCGAACCGGCCTATGCCCCGGAACCCGCCTGGTCCCACCAGGACTCGAACCGCCGATCCATGCTGCTGCCGATCCTCGTCGGCGTGCTCGCCGTCATCGTCGTCGCCATCGGCGGGGCGATCGGCTGGCGGCTGATGGCGGCCACCGACTCCACCGACACCGCGGGCGCGCCGTCGACCTCGCTGGTGCCCGCCGGACCGACCGGCACCACCGCACCACGGGCGACCACGGCCGCCCCGACCACCTCGGCAGGCCCGGTCACCCTGCCCGCGGGGGCGCAACCGTGCGATTCCGGTTCGGGCAGTGGCAGTTTCAGTAAGGCGGCGGTCGGCAACACCGTCACCAGCTGCCCGTTCGCGCAGGCGGTCCGCGAGGCGTACGCGGGCGGTGGCAGCGCGAGCGGTGCCCGCGAGGTGGTGGCGACCAGCCCGGTGACCGGACGCACCTACACGATGACCTGCACGCCGGCGGGCAAACTCGTCACCTGCACCGGCGGCGAGAACGCGGTCGTCTACGTGTACTGACCACCGGCTCGGCACCACGCCGCGCCGACCTGCGGACGCAGATATGCGAATCGTTGCATACTGTCGGTATGGCTGATGACGACCAGTGGTACTACTGCCTCAAGCATCACAAGGCCGAGCAGGGCAAGTCCTGCTGGTACGGCGACCGGATGGGGCCGTACCCGGACCAGGCGACGGCCGAGCGGGCGCTCGAGATCGCGCGGGCACGCAACAAGGCCGCCGACGACGAAGACGACTAGACCCGGCCGGTTCGCCTACCGTCGTTCCGGCGACGACGAGCACCACTCGTCACCGACTGATCGGCACACCTGATGAGCAGAGTCACCGCACGACGCAAAACCGTCCGGCTGTCACCGGCCGGGCGGGTCGAGCGCCCCGACACCCTCGCAGTCGAGGAACCGCTCGAGATCAGGGTCGACGGGCAGTCGCTCTCGGTCACCATGCGGACACCGGGCAACGACATCGACCTGGTGCACGGCTTCCTGCTCGGTGAGAACATCATCGGCACCGCCGACGACATCGTCACCGCCCGCTACTGCGCGGGCACCGACAGCGAGGGCCGCAACACCTACAACGTGCTCGACGTGCGGCTGCGCGATCCCGTACCGCTGCACCCGCGCAACCTCGTCACCACCGGCGGCTGCGGCCTGTGCGGCAAGAGCGCCCTCGACGAGGTGCGCACCCACACCCGCTTCCCGCTGCCGCCCGCGGTCCCGGCCGTCGGGACCGAGGTGCTGACGCGGATGCCCGGCCTGCTGCGCGAAGGCCAGAAACTCTTCGACGCCACCGGCGGCCTGCACGCGGCGGGCCTGTTCACGACCGACGGCACCCTGCTCGCCCTGCGCGAGGACATCGGCAGGCACAACGCCGTCGACAAGGTGATCGGCTGGGCGGTGCGCGAGAACCGGATCCCCGGGCATGACCTGGTGCTGGTGGTGAGCAGCCGAGCCTCCTTCGAATTGGTCCAGAAGGCCGTGATGGCGGGCATCCCGATCCTGGCCGCGGTATCGGCGCCGAGTGCCCTCGCCGTCGACCTCGCCGTGGAGTCCGGATCGACGTTACTGGGATTCGTCCGTGGCGAATCGATGAACATCTACTCGGGTGAAAACCGTGTGACCTGACGGTTTACGGACGAAGTGGGCGTTGGGCCATACAGCCCAGTACGGTGTCGGACACGGCTACCCAGCACCGAAAGCCCGGGGGAGTTCACAAACGAAAATGCTTCACATCATGACGAACAACCGACGCCACCCGATACGGGTGGCGCTGTCAGCACTGCTGGGCGTTGCCGTATTGGTCACCGCGGGCTGTGGTTCCGACAGCAGCCCCGCCGCACCGCAGGTCACCACCAGAACTCCGGCAACGTTGCCGGGCGGGCCGGTGACAGCTGAGGTCTCCGTCGCGGTGCCCGGCAGCCTGGCCGCCGACTTCGCCGATCTGCAGCGCGGCATCCGGGGGTCCGTGGGAATGGCGATCATGCCGGTCGCCGGGACGAAGATGGTCACCTTCGGCGACTGGACGACCGGCCCGGCCTGGTCGACGATCAAGGTGCCGCTCGCCATCGCGGTCTCGCGTCGCAGCAGCGCCTACAACTCGTCGGTGAACGCCGCCATCACCGCCTCCGACAACGCCGCCGCCGACGCGCTGTGGTCGACCTTCGGCGACAACGCCGACGCGGCCGCCGCGGTGGAAGGGGTCCTGCGCGAAGGCGGCGACGCCACGACCACCGTGCCGACCGTGCGTACCCGCTCCGACGCCTCCATCTACGGCCAGGCCGAGTGGGCGCTGGCCGATCAGGTCCGGTTCGCCGCCCAGCTGCCGTGCCTGCCGCAGAGTGAGCGGGTGGTCGGTTTGATGCAGCAGATCATCGTCAGCCACCGCTGGGGCCTCGGGGCATTCACCAGCGCCGAGTTCAAGGGCGGGTGGGGGCCGGATACGTCCGGAAAGTACCTGGTCCGTCAGTTCGGGCTGATCGATTCGCCCTCGGGCCGCATCGCGGTTGCCTTTGCGGCCAAACCCGATTCGGGCGCTTTCGCCGACGGTATGACCATGCTCGACAAGATGGCGACCCTGCTCTCGGGCCACCTCGACGAGCTCGCCGGAGGCCACTGCCCCTGATCCGCGCTGGTGGGGCAAGATGAACGCCATGCGCATCGGAGTCTTGACCGGAGGCGGAGACTGTCCAGGGCTGAACGCGGTGATCCGGGCGGTGGTCCGAACCGCGAACGGCCGCTACGGCGACGCGATCGTCGGATTCCAGGACGGTTGGCGAGGCCTACTCGAGGACCGCAAGATCCGCATCCACAACGACGACCGCACCGACCGGCTGCTCACCAAGGGCGGCACCATGCTCGGTACCGCCCGCACCAATCCCGACGTTCTGCGCGCCGGGCTGCCACGCATCCAGCAGACCCTCGACGACAACGGCATCGAGGCCCTGATCCCGATCGGCGGCGAAGGCACCCTCACCGCGGCCAGCTGGCTGGCCGAGGAGGGCGTGCCGGTGGTCGGCGTGCCCAAGACCATCGACAACGACATCGACTGCACCGACGTCACCTTCGGCCACGACACGGCGCTGTCGATCGCCACCGAGG
>NZ_JBPXLK010000023.1:0-90039 GCF_051843015.1 Nocardia sp. JW2 | reverse complement strand
ATCAGGTGCCGTTGCGTAGGCGACGAAGGAGCAAGCAACGGCGCCTGATCGTCGGGACTTGCGGGGCCGCCGACTCGAGCGCGCCAGCGCTCCAACCAACACTGAACAAAATTTCATCTTGGGCGCGACCGTGTGTGATCCTGTCCGGCGCGCAGAGCACATCGGCTACGTTGTCGATGCTTCACCCGAGGCTCTGCGCGTTGTACAGGAGTTGAGTCAATGGCGACGACCATCGAATATCTGCGGACCGAACCGGACTTGCCTCCGGTCGGTGTCGTCGATCGCACGCCGATCACGCCCGCCAAGAAGGCTGTGTTCGCGGGGATCGGCGTGCTCGGCGCCGGCGCGTGGACCTATCTCGCGATAGCGCGCGGAGAATCCGTGAACGCGGTGTGGATCGTGATCGCGGCGGTGTGCACCTATGTCATCGCGTACCGGTTCTATGCCCGGTTCATCGAATGGAAGGTGACCAAGCCGCGCGACGACGTGGCCACCCCGGCCGAGATCTACGACAACGGCAAAGACTTCATGCCGATGGACCGGCGGGTGCTCTACGGTCACCACTTCGCCGCCATCGCCGGCGCCGGTCCCCTCGTCGGTCCGGTTCTCGCAGCTCAGATGGGTTATCTGCCGGGCACCATCTGGATCGTCGTCGGTGTGGTGTTCGCCGGTGCGGTGCAGGACTACCTGGTGCTGTGGGCCTCGACGCGCAGGCGTGGTCGCAGCCTCGGCCAGATGGCGCGCGACGAGCTCGGCGCCGTCGGTGGTGTCGCGGCGATCGTCGCGATCCTGGCCATCATGACGATCCTGCTCGCGGTGCTCGCGCTGGTCGTGGTGAACGCCCTCGGCGAGAGTCCGTGGGGCGTGTTCTCCATCGCGATGACCATCCCGATCGCGCTGTTCATGGGTGTGTACCTGCGTTATCTGCGCCCGGGCAAGGTCGGCGAGGTATCCGCGATCGGCATCGTGCTGCTGCTGGCCGCCATCGTCGGCGGTGGCTGGGTGTCGGAAACCGAGTGGGGCGCGGACTGGTTCACCCTGTCGCGCACCACCATCGCCTGGTGCCTGATCGCCTACGGCTTCTTCGCCTCGGTGCTGCCGGTCTGGTTGCTGCTCGCCCCGCGTGACTACCTGTCGACGTTCATGAAGGTCGGCACGATCGTGCTGCTCGCCGCGGGCATTCTCATCACCATGCCGGTGCTGAAGGCGCCCGCGGTGTCGGAATTCGCGTCCAGCGGTACCGGCCCGGCGTTCGCGGGCAGCCTGTTCCCGTTCCTGTTCATCACCATCGCCTGTGGTGCGCTGTCGGGTTTCCACGCGTTGGTGTCTTCGGGGACCACGCCGAAGCTGCTGGCCAAGGAATCCAATGCCCGGATGATCGGGTACGGCGGCATGCTGATGGAGTCGTTCGTCGCGGTGATGGCCATCATCACGGCCTCGATCATCGACCAGCACCTGTACTTCGGTATGAACGCACCCGGCTCGCTCACCGGTGGCACGCCGGAGACGGCCGCCGCCTACACCAACAAACTCGGTCTCGACGGTCCGCCCGCGACGCCGGAGCTGTTCGCCGACGCGGCGTCGGATGTCGGTGAGCAGACGATCATCTCGCGCACCGGTGGCGCCCCCACGCTGGCGGTCGGCATCTCCGAGGTCTTCCACAAGTTCCTCGGCGGCGAATCGATGAAGGCGTTCTGGTACCACTTCGCGATCATGTTCGAGGCGCTGTTCATCCTCACCACCATCGACGCGGGCACTCGTGTCGCGCGGTTCCTGGTGTCGGACGCGCTGGGCAACTTCGGTGGCGGTTTCAAGAAGTTCCGTGATCCGTCGTGGCGGGTCGGCGCCTGGGTGTGTTCGCTGCTCGTGGTCGCCGGCTGGGGTGGCGTGCTGCTGATGGGTGTCAACGATCCGTTCGGCGGCATCAACGCGCTCTACCCGCTGTTCGGTATCGCCAACCAGCTGCTGGCCGCGATCGCGCTGACGGTGGTGCTCACCATCCTGGTCAAACGTGGGCAGTGGAAGTGGGCGTGGATTCCCGGTATTCCGCTGGTGTGGGACCTCGTAGTCACGATGACCGCCTCCTGGCAGAAGATCTTCTCCGCCGATCCCAAGCTCGGTTACTGGAAGCAGCACAGCCTGTGCCAGGCCGCCAAGGACGCGGGCAAGGGCTGCCTGACGGCCAAGACGCCGGAGCAGGTGGAGATCGCGATCCGCAACACCTTCATCCAGGGCACATTGTCGATCGTGTTCGCGGTGCTCGTGCTCATCGTGACCGTCGTCGGTGCGCTGGTGTGCCTGCGGGCGATCCGCACTGGTGAGGTGACCAGCTCCGAGTCCGAGGAGCAGCCGTCGAAGATCTTCTCCCCCAGCGGTTTCGTGTCGACGAAGGCGGAGAAGGACGTGCAGAAGGAGTGGGACGTGCTCATCGCCGAGGGCAAGGTGACCGCGCCCGGATCGGTGCACGTGTCGTGAGTTCGGCCGGGGATGCGGGCGGGCGGTCCATCGGATCGGCCGCCCGCGCCCTCGCGCACCGCGTCTGGACGGGCGCGCGCTCGGTGGCCCGGTGGTACAGCGCGATCAACGGCGGCCAGGACTACCAGCGGTATGTGGCCCATCTGCGCCGCAATCACCCGGGCCGCCCGGTCCCGTCCGAACGCGATTACTGGCGCGAACGCTATGCCGAAGCCGAGCGGAACCCCACCAACCGCTGCTGCTGAATAGGTGGCCGATTTCCGCTAGCACCGGGCCGGGCGCGCTGTCATTGTGGACAACGTGACCATCACGGCTTTGGACTTCGAGCGCTGCTACCGAGCGGTGTCGACCCGCGACTCCCGTTTCGACGGGCAGTTCTTCACCGCGGTCCGCACCACCGGCATCTACTGCCGTCCCTCGTGTCCGGCGATCACGCCCAAGCGCACCAATGTGTCGTTCCTGCCCACCGCCGCCGCGGCCCAGCAGGCGGGGTACCGGGCGTGCAGGCGTTGCCTGCCCGATGCCGCGCCCGGTTCACCGCTGTGGAACGTGCGCGCCGACCTGGCCGCCCGCGCCATGCGCCTGATCGGCGACGGGGTGATCGAGCGGGGTGGTGTGCCCGAACTCGCCGCGACACTGGGCTATTCACAACGGCAATTGACCCGGGTGCTCACCACCGAGCTGGGCGCGGGACCGCTCGCGCTGGCCAGGGCGCACCGCGCGCACACCGCACGGCTGCTGATCCAGACCACCGACATGCCCATGTCGGATATCGCGTTCGCGGCCGGCTTCGCCAGCATCCGCCAGTTCAACGACACCGTGCGCGAGGTGTTCGCGGTGAGCCCGACCACGATGCGCACCGAATCGCGTCGCTCACCACGCAACGATGTGGAGGCGCCCGCCACACCCGGGCTGCTGACATTGCGGCTGCCGTATCGCGAACCGCTCGATACCGGCTGGCTGGCCTGGTTCCTGTCCGCCCACACGGTGCCGGGCATGGAGCTGTGGGAGAACGGGGTGTACACGCGCAGCCTGCGCACGCCGCATGGGCACGCGACCATCGGGTTGTCCTTCCGGCCGGGACATGTGCGAGCCGAACTGGCCCTGCGGGACATGCGCGATCTGGCGCCGACCGTGGCCAGGGTGCGACACCTGCTCGATCTCGACGCCGATCCGCTTGGAATCGATGAGGCATTGGGGATCACGCCGAACGTCGGCGGCACGAGCCCGTTCACACCGGGTATCCGCGTGCCGGGTTGCCTCGACGGACCGGAACTGTTGTTGCGCACCATGATCGGGCAGCAGATCTCGGTACGGGCGGCGTCGACCCACACCGCGCGCCTGGTCGAGGCGCTCGGTGAACGGATCGAGGGGCCGGTACCACTGCTGTTCCCCACGCCCGCGGCCATCGCCGAACACGGTGCCGAGGTGTTGACCGGGCCCGCCCGCCGGATCGCCGCGATCGTGTCGGCCGCGCGGACGCTCGCCGACGGCGAACTGGTACTGCATTCGGGCCGGACCGCCGACGACCTGCGCCGCGACCTGCTCGCCCTCGATGGCGTCGGGCCGTGGACCGCCGACTACGTGACCATGCGCTCCCTGGCCGACCCCGACATCCTGCTCGACACCGACCTGGTCGTCCGCCAAGGCGCCGCACTCGCGGACATCGACCTCACCGACACCGAACGCTGGGCGCCCTGGCGCTCCTACCTGTCCATGCACCTGTGGAAGACGGCGCTCGTGCAGCGCGGCGCCGTCCCACTGCCCACGTACTCCTGACGGAAAGAGACATCATGACCATCACGCACGCCGACTACGCCACGGTCGGCACGCCGATCGGACCGTTCACCATCCTCGTCGACGCCGACGGCGCGGTCCTGGCTTCGGGCTGGACCGCCGACGCGACCGGGTTGGCCGGTCTCGTGCACGCGAGTCTGCGACCGGCCGAACTGCGGCAACGGGATTCGCTCGGCGAGGTCACCCGCGCGGTCATCGACTATCACGCGGGCGATCTCGCCGTGATCGACGCGGTGCCGGTGCGTCAGCAGTCGGGTGAATTCCTCACGCACGCTTGGGAAATCCTGCGCAAGGTGCCCGCGGGTGAGCCGGTCACCTACACCGAGTTCGCGGGGCTGGCCGGTCGGCCCGCGGCCACCCGGGCGGCGGCCAATGCCTGTGCGCGCAATGCGGCCGCGCTGTTCGTGCCGTGTCATCGGGTGCTGCGGATCGGCGGGGCGCTCGGTGGGTTCCGGTGGGGACTCGAGGCCAAGCGGTGGTTGCTCACCCACGAAGCGTGAGTGGAACCAGACCAGTTGTCCACGATTGGATCTTTCGCAAAGGTCCAGTAGCGCGCACGATGGTGCGCATGCTTACTCGCCGCCTGGTCGCCCTGTATGTGGGCCTGTGGTTGTACGGGACGTCCATGGCGGTGATGATCCGCGCCGGGCTCGGGCTCGATCCGTGGGACGTCTTCCATCAGGGCGTCGCCGGGCACGTGCCGTTGAGTTTCGGGATGGTGACCGCGCTGACCGGCGTGGTCGTCCTGCTCGCCTGGATTCCACTGCGGCAGCGGCCGGGGCTCGGCACCATCAGCAATGTGGTGGTGATCGGGGTGGCGGTCGATGTCGGCCTGTGGCTCATCCCGGCGGCGGAACAGCTGTGGCTGCGCGTGCTCGCCATGATTGTCGCGGTGGTGGTGAATGCGGCCGCGACGGTTCTCTACATCGGCGCCGGAATGGGTCCAGGACCGCGCGATGGACTGATGACTGGCCTGGTCGCCCGGACCGGCTGGTCGGTGTGGACGATCCGCACCGGCATCGAAACGTCGGTGCTGGTCACCGGCTGGCTGCTCGGCGGCAGCGTGGGGATCGGCACCGTCGTGTACGCCTTCGGCATCGGACCACTGATCCAGCTGATGATCCCCCACCTCGACGGGCGGCTGCCCGGGTTCGAACCGACGACCCGACCCGAACCCGTTCCCGCATAACGCCGGGCCGCCTTCGGCAACCCCGGTTCAACCCTCGTCGAGCAGCTGCGCGACGAGCACCTCGGTGGCCCATCGCTGCCACTCCTGCGATGTCCACCCACGCTCACCGACCAGGAGCCGGTAGGTTTCCGGCGCGGTGATCGCCAGGGCGATATCGGCCGCGCGTTCCACCGACAGTCCTTCGCGCAGTGCGGCTTTCGTGGCCAGCTCGGCGGCGAGCCGTTGCTGGACGATCAGCCGTTGCTCGACATTGGTGCGCCACATCTCGGCCAGCTCCGCATCCGTCGATGCCGCCGAACGCACCACCTCGAGCAGCGGTGCGACCCGCGCCAGAATCTCGGCCGCCGCGAGGACCTGTAACCGGATCTGTTCGCGCGCGGGTGCGGCCAGCGCCTCGGCGAACCACGGACGGTCCATGGTGGCGATCGGCTCGGCATCGCCCGCGATGTCGGTGTCGAGCAATTCGACCAGGATCGCGCGCTTGTTCGCGAACGTGAAGTACAGCGACTGAACGGCCATGCCCGCCCGCTCGGCGATGGCCTTCATGGTGGTCGCCGCATACCCGCGTTCGATGAACAACTCCCGGGCCGCGCTGAGCATGCGGGTTCGGTTCGCGGTGGTCTTCGCCGCGCGGACTCCTGCGGTGCGTTCACTCATGCGAGCATCCTACTTGACTAGAGCACGACTCTAGTGACACTCTCGCTAGAGTTACGCTCTAGTGAAAGGTGCGGTCATGTCCGACCCTGCTCCCACGGCCTCTCGGGATCGGTGGATCCTGCTGTTGATCACCGCCGTCGAACTCGTCGTCTTCCTCGACACCACCGTGCTCAACGTCGCGCTCCCGTCGATCGGCGCCGACCTCGGGCTCACCGAATCCGGACTCGGCTGGGTCACCAACGCCTACCTGCTCGCCTTCGGCGGTTGCCTGCTGCTCGGCGGGCGAACGACCGATCTCGTCGGGCCGCGGCGCATGTTCACCCTCGGCCTCGGGCTGTTCACCCTGGCCTCGCTGGTAGCCGGCCTCAGCCCGTCGGCCGCGCTCTTGATCGGGGCGCGCGCGGCGCAGGGTGTCGGGGCCGCACTGCTGATTCCCGCCCAATTGGCACTGCTCACAGCGATTTTCACCACACCCGCCGCCCGCAATCGGGCCTTCGGGGTGTGGAGTGCGATGGGGGCGGCGGGCGCCGCGATCGGCACGGCCGTCGGCGGACCGCTCACCGACCTGTTCGGGTGGCCCTCGATCTTCCTGATCAATGTGCCGGTCGGTCTGCTGGCCCTGGTGGGGGTGGTGCTGCTGCCGGTCGACACTCAGCGGGTGGGCAGCGCGTTGCGTGAACTCGATCTGCCCGGTGCCGTCACCGCGACCACGGCACTGCTGTTGCTCGGGTACGGGATCGGCGCGCTCGGCGAGCCGACGCCCGGTACGGGACCGGCCCTGATGCTCGTGGCGGGCGCTGTGCTGCTGGCGATCTTCGTGCTGATCCAGGCGCGCAGCCGCCACCCGTTGATGCCGCTGGAACTGTTCCTGGTCCGCCAGGTGAGTGGGTCGGCGGCGGTGAATTTCCTCGTCGGTGCCGCGCATGTGCCGGTGTTCGCCCTGGTCGCGCTGTATCTGCAGCACACCCAGCACTACAGCCCGACCCTGTCCGGGTTGGCGGTGCTGCCGGTGGCGGTGGTCAACATCGTCATCTCGCGGACACTGCTGCCCGGACTGCTCGACCGGTTCGGTGCGCGCTGGGTGCTCACCGCCGGTCTGGGGCTGCAAGCACTGGCCATGCTCTGGTTCGCCCGGCTCCCCGAGCACGCCGGATACCTCGTCGACATCCTGCCGGGAGCCATCCTGCTCGGCATCGGGCTGCCTGCCGCGTTCGTCGGCGTCACCGCGCCCGCCGTCACCGCCGTCGGTGAATCCGCGGCGGGCACCGCGGCCGGGATCGTCAACACAGCGGGCCGGATCGGGTCGGGTATCGGCGTCACCGCCTTGCTGCTGCTCGCCCAGGAAGTGACCGAATCATCCACTGCCGCATCGGGGAATGCCTACCGGGCGGGGTTGTCGGCAGCCTTCCTCGCGGCCGCCGCCCTGGCGGTGCTCGGCGCCGTCCTCGCCGCGACCGCGCTGCGTCCGACGCCCGCGAAGGAGGTGGCTGCGGTCGGGTAAGTCAGGCGACGGTGGTTTTCAGGTGAGAGCCGTTGCGGCCGCGTAGAACGTGGAGGCGGGTGGGGATGCGTTGGCGCATTTCGTCGACGTGGCTGACCACGCCGACTACGCGGCCGCCTGCGCGCAGTTCGTCGAGGACGCCCATGACGGCATCGAGGGTGTCGGCGTCGAGGCTGCCGAAACCCTCGTCGATGAACAGGGTGTCGAGGGTGACGCCACCGGCTTCGGCGGCGACCACGTCGGCCAGGCCGAGCGCCAAAGCGAGTGAGGCCATGAAGGTTTCGCCGCCGGAGAGGGTTTTCGCCGAACGGACGGAGCCGGTGTAGTCGTCGCGCACGTCGAGCCCGAGTCCGCCGCGCCTGCCGCGCGGACCGGCCTTGTCCGAGTGGACGAATTCGTAACGGCCACCCGACATCCGGCGCAACCGCACCGACCCCGCCACCGCCACTTCCTCGAGCCGCGCGGCAAGCACATAGGACCGCAACGACATTCGCCGATTGTTCTCGCCGCGCCCGGCGACCACCTCGGCCAACCCGGCCAGCTCGTCGAATTCCCGCTGTTTGGGTTCGATCCGCTCCACCTCACCCCAAAGCTGGGTACTCAGTTGTTCGAGCTGGGCGACACGCTCGGTCGCCGCCGACTGCGCGGCGACCGCCGAGGTGAGCGCATTCTGTGCCAGCGCGAACCGCTGCTCCCATTCGACCGGATCACCCGGAACACGCTCGGCCACAGCCTGAATCTCCGGCTCGGCCAACACCGCCTCGGCGTGCGCCCGCGCCCGGTCGGCGGCGGTGAGTTCGGCCTCGATCTCCGCCTGCTGCCGGGCTGTCCGAGCAGCCGCCCCGACGACCTGTGCACAGGCGGTGAGCAAGGCGATGTCGTCCCGCGGCGCGACCGGCTCGTCGGCCGGCTCGTCGTCGGCCTCCTCGTCGAAAAGGTCGAACAGTGTCGGCGTCACCGGGGCAGCCGCGTTTCGGGGTGTGCGAGCCGGGGTTTCCGGTGTGTCGGACGAGTGGTTCGCGGCCGGTCCCTCGGGTGTCGGCGTCGCATCTTGTGGGAGGAATCCCGCTGCCGCCGCGAGGTTTTCGACGCGGGTGGCGATGCGGGTGACGGCTGTGCGGGCGGCGGATTCCGCGGTTCGGGCGTCGCGCAGGGCGGTGGCTGCGGTGATGAGGGATTCGAGGCGGGCGGCGCGGGCGTCGACGGAGGTGTCGGCACCCGCCGCGGTGCGCAGGCGGGCGGTGAGTTCGTCGAGGCGAGTGCGGGTGGTGGCGATATTGGCGGTGACGGTGCCGAGGCGGGCGTCGAGGTCGCGGGACTGCTCGTGCAGGGCCGACTCTTCGCTGCGCAGGGTTTCGAGGCGCGCGGTCAGGGCGGTCGCCTGGTTCGCGGTGTCGGTCGCGTCTTCGAAGCGGTGGGTGGCGGTGCGTACGGCGTCGGCGAGGGTGACGGGATCGGCGGCGCCACCGCGTGCGGTGAGCGCTTCGATCTCGCGTTCCAGGGTGGCGATGCGCTGGGCGACTCGGTCGCGTGCGGCCTCGGCGGCCTGCTCGGCGACCACTGCGGCGTCTTCGGCGTCCTTGGACACGGCGTCGTCGGTCGGCCGGGCCGGTTCGGGGTGCTCGGCGGAACCACAGACCGTGCACGGCGCGCCATCGACCAACGCGCCCGCGAGCTCGGCGGCCATCCCCGCCAGGCGCCGCGAACGCAGGTCGAGCACCTGCTCCCGCGCATCGAGGTGGGCTCGCCGTGCCTGGTCGAGCTCGGCCTGCGCCCGGTCCAGAGCCGGTCGCTTGGTGGTCAATTCGACGGCAGCGGCCGCCGAGTCCTGCCATTTCGACAGTTCGTTGCGCAACCCCGGCAGCGCGGCGGCGGCATCGGTCGCCTCCCGCAACTGCTCCTGCGCCGAGGCGATCAGCGCGGGCAGTTCCTCGCGCCGGCGCGCCAGCTCCCCGGCCCGCCGCGTCAACCGTTCGGCCTCCGCCTCGTGCGCCGCGAGATCCCCCGCCAGCTGCCTTGCGGTCACCGCCTCGGCCCGCACCTCCCCGAGAACGCCGATCAGCGCGTTCCACCGACTGACAGCCCCGTCGAGATCTCCCGCGACATCCCGCACCGGACCAGCCGCGGCGCCGGCGACACCATCAACTTGCCCTGACCCGTCGACCATCGAGCGCGTATCCGCAGCGTGCGGACGACGATCGGAAGCCGTACCCGCTTCCCCCGCAGCATCCGATCGCGGGTTCCGTTGGGCCTCATCGGGCTCGTCGGTGATCACGGCCAGCAGGTCGAGACCGGGTAGGTCGGCAGCGGCTTCGGCGCGGAGCTGGGTAGCCAGTTCGGTGGCGGCGGCGCGCGTGGCGGTTTCGGCGCGGCGCAGGTCGCGGACGACGGTCCGGGCCTCGTCGATGGCCTGGACGACGGGTTCGGCGCGACGAGCCTGGTCGAGTTCGCGTTCCAGGGCAGCGCGGTGGGGAGCGGCAGCGGTGTAGGCCTCGAGTTCGGACCTGGCCGCCCGCATCCGGGCATGGAGTTCGGTGATGCGGCGCTGCTCGTCGGCTTCGGCGCGGGCGGCGTCGGACTCCTTCTGGCGCAGTTCGGTATTCGCGATGGCCTCGGCCAATTCGTGGCGGGCCGTGGAGAGCAGATCCTGTGACCAGCTCACCGCGTCGGGCAGCCCGACCGATTCCGCGCCGCCGTACCCGGCCGCCATTCCCACCTTCGTGATGAGCCGGTCGATGCCCTGTCTCAGCACCCCGAGTTCGGCTTCGGCGGTGCGTCTGCGATCGGCCAGCCACCGCTCGGCCGTGCCGAAACGCTGTGTGTCGAAGAGCTTTTCGAGCAGCTTCTCGCGATCCTCGTTCTCCGCCCGCAGGAACCGGGCGAAATCGCCCTGCGGGAGCAGCACCACCTGGAAGAACTGGTCGGCGCTCATGCCGAGCAGCCGCAGCACCTCGTCGCCGATGTCGGTGATGCGCGAGAGGTTTTCGCCGCTGCCGTCGAGCCAGGTGAGTGTGGCCTTGGGCTGGGAGACCCGGGTGCCGGATCCGTCGCGCTTGGGTCGTTCGAACTCGGGCACGCGCGTCAGTCGCAGCTTGCGACCGCCGAGGGTCGCCTCGAGGCTCACCTGTGGTGGGGTGAGCCGGTCGGCGTGGTCGGAGTGCAGGCGTTTGCTCTCACCGCGCGCACCGGGCACCTTGCCGTAGAGCGCGAAGGCGATGGCGTCGAGAACCGTGGTCTTGCCCGCGCCGGTGTGCCCGTGCAGCAGGAACAGCCCGTCGGCGCCGAGCTCGTCGAAGTCGACGACCGTGGTGTCGGCGAAGGGGCCGAACGCGGTCATCTCCAGCCGGTGCAGTCTCACGCGGCGTCCCCGGTCACGCCGAGAGCTCCGCCGCCAGTGGTTCCGGGCTCGGCGGATCGGGCTCGCTCACCGCGGCGGCCAGAGCTCGTTCCACCCATGCCAATTCCCCCTCGGTCGGTTCCCCACGCACATCGGACAGGAAGCTCGCGGCCACCTCGGTGTCGCGGCGGCCGTGCACCCGCTCGCGATACCGCAACTCCGGATTACCCTCCGGCCGAACCCATTCCACATGCACGGCATGCGGAAAACGTTCCCGCAGCTTGCGCATGGGGTCGACCGGCCGCGCGGTGTCGGTGAGCGTGGCCGACACATAATGCTCCACCGCGCCGAGATGCTCGTCGGCGGTGAGCAGTTCCTCGAGGGTGCCGGTGAGCCTGCTCAGCCCCCGCACCAGCGGCAGATCGTGACGGCGCACCTCGGCCAGCCCGTTCTCGTCCAGGTCGACGATCCACACCGCCTTGCGATGCGAGCTCTCGCCGAACGAATAGGGCAGCGGAGAACCGCTGTAACGCACCGACTCCGACAGCGTCTGCGGCGAATGCAGGTGCCCCAGCGCCACGTAGTCGATGCCGTCGAAGGCCGCCATCGACACCGTCTCCACCCCACCGACCGAGATCGACCGCTCCGACCCGGTGGCCGCTCCGCCGACGACGAACGCGTGCGCGAGCACCACCGACCGAGCCCCCGGCCGCCCCCTCAGATCGGCATTGATCCGCGTCATCGCCGCCTGCAGGATCTCCTCGTGCGAGCGCGCCTGCGGCACACCGAGTTCGGCACGGGTGATCTCCGGCTCCAGGTACGGAATCCCGTAGAACACCACCTCACCGTGGCTGTCGGCCAGACGGACGGGTTTGTCGACATCGGCGACCCGCGTGCACAGATGCAACCCACCAGCGGCCGCGAAGCTCGCGCCAGCACCGAGCCGGGCGGGCGAATCATGGTTGCCGGAGGTGGCGATGATGGTCGCCCCCGCGGCGCGGATCGCCTCGAAACCGCGATTGCACACCGCGATCGCGTCGGCCCCGGGAATGGAGCGGTCGTAGATGTCGCCGGGAACCACCACCACGTCGACGGATTCAGCGGCGACCAGATCGGCGACGGCCGTGAGTGCGCGCGCCTGATCCGACAGCAGGTCGACACCGTGGAAGGTGCGCCCGATGTGCCAATCGGAGGTGTGCAGGATCCGCATGCCGCGAACCGTAGGCCAGTGCACCGACAGAATTCAATCGACGCACTACAACCGTGTCATTTCGCCGACACGGTTGCCCGGGGATTGCGAACTTGTCGGTGCCCTCGGGCAGTATCGCCGCCATGACCGCTTCGATGCTCGTCGCGCTCGTCCTGGTTTTCGCCGCAGGCCTCGGTCTCGGCTGGTTGGGCCATGCGGCCCGCGGCGGGCAGCGCGCCGCGGTCGCCGAGGCCCGGCTCGCCGCCGCCGAGGACAACCAGCGGTTGCTCCAACAGTCGCTGCGTGCGGCGAACGAGGATGCCGCGCGCAGGCATTCGGCCGCCGTCGGCGCGCTGGTCGACCCGCTGCGCGACGCGGTCGGCGCGCTCGAACAGCAGATCCGGCAGGTGGAGCACCATCGCATCGACGCCTATTCGGGTCTGCGCGAACAGGTCGCGGGGATGCAGCGCACCTCGCATCGGCTCTCCGATCAGACCGGGCAACTCGTCGCCGCGCTGCGCGCACCACAGGTGCGTGGACGCTGGGGTGAGATCCAGCTCGAACGGGTCGTGGAGCTGGCGGGCATGACGAGGCACTGCGATTTCGACACCCAGGTCACCCGGGCGGGCGGCGATGACCGGGGCGCGGTGCGACCCGACCTGGTCGTGCGGCTGGCGGGCGGCAGGCACATCGTCGTGGACGCGAAAGTTCCCTTCACCGCCTACCTGGACGCGGCGACCAGTGAGGATCCGGGCGAGCGCACGCGATTACTGTCCAGGCACGCCAAGCAGCTGCGCGCCCACGTCGACCAGCTGGCGGACAAGGCGTACTGGGCGGCCTTCGACCCGGCGCCGGAGTTCGTCGTGCTGTTCGTCCCCGGCGACCCGTTCCTCGACGCCGCCCTGACCACCGACGCCGAGCTGCTCGAGTACGCGTTCGGCCGGAACGTGATCCTCGCGACCCCGACCACGCTCATCGCCCTGCTGCGCACGGTCGCGTTCAGCTGGCGTCAGGAAGCCCTCTCGCGCGATATGGCAACGGTGCAGCAATTGGGCAAGGAGCTCTACACCCGCATCGGCAAGGTCGCCGAACACCTCGACACCCTCGGCCTGAATCTCGGTAAGGCCGTAGCGGCTTTCAACGCCGCCGTCGGCTCGGTGGAGTCGCGGGTGCTGGTCACCGCGCGCCGGATGCACGATCTCGGCATCGCCGATCAGGAGCTCCCGGCAATCCGGCTCGCCGAGACCCGGCCCCGGGTGGTGGCCTTCGCCGACGCCGAGGATCGCCGCTGAGTTCTCCGTGCCGCGACCGCAACACGGTCGTCATGCGGTTAGTGTCATAGGGTGGCTGCTTCCCAACGTGCGCGACCCCGGGTGCCCGCGCCGCAACGTTCGATCATGCCCTCGGTGCCCGGCATCGCCGCGTGGGCGGCGATCGCGCTCGCCGTCGGCGCGACGACGCTCGGCTTCCTGATCGACGCGCTGGGCGACGAAGACTTCCCGACCACCACGTTCTCGGTGTTCTATGTGCTCGGGTGTGTGCTCGCGGTCTGCGCGGTGCGGGCTCGTGGCCTGTTCGCCACCATGGTGATGCCGCCGCTGCTGCTGTTCGTCGCTGTTCCGGTGGCCTGTCAGCTGCTCGGTGGCCGTAGCACCACGTCCATCAAGGACGTGCTGATGAACCTGGTCATCCCGCTGGTCGAACGCTTCCCGACGATGGCGCTGGCCACCCTGCTCGTCGCTGTGATCGGTGGCGTCCGGATCGCCCTCGCCAAGCGCGCGCCCGCCACGGCGCGACCGGCGACGGAACGTCGAAGCGCCCGCAAGACCACGAGCCGTCGCCCCGAACCGGCGGCCCGGAACCTGGCCGAGGCCGCGCGCAAGCGGCCGCGCCGGACCGGCGTCCTCGACGACCCGGATACCGAGGTCGATCTGTCGAGCCCGGCGCGTCGCCCCGCGCGCGGCGCCGACCCGAAACGCGCGCCGACCGCCGCACGCACCCGCGAACCGCGGACGCCACGCGCGGCAGCCCCACGCGAACCCGAGCCCGCCCGCACGAGTCGCAGGCGCGGCGACGCACCGCCGCACCCGCAGCCGAACGTGCGCTACCGCGATCGCGCCGATTCCGCCCGCACCGAACGGCGCCGCCCCGACAGCCTCTGAACACACGAAAATCCCCGCCGCGATCCTGGGAAAGCGGCGGGGATTTCTCGTCTGTCAGCGACGCGCGGGACGCAGCTCGCGCGGCAGGGAGAACACCAGCGTCTCGTTGGCCGTGGTCACCGGCTGCACCTCACCGAAGCCGTGCTCGGCGAGCAGGTCGAGCACCCCGGTCACGAGGATCTCCGGGACCGACGCGCCCGAGGTGACGCCGACGGTCCGCACGCCGTCGAGCCAGGCCGGGTCGATCTCGCGGGCGTAGTCGATCAGATGCGCGGCCCGCGCACCCGCCCCGAGCGCCACCTCGACCAACCGCACCGAGTTCGAGGAGTTGCGCGAACCGACGACGATCACCAGATCGCACTCGGGTGCCATCGCCTTCACCGCGGTCTGGCGGTTGGAGGTGGCGTAGCAGATGTCGTCGCTCGGCGGGTCCTGCAGCGTCGGGAACCGCTGACGCAGCCGCTCGACGGTCTCCATCGTCTCGTCGACCGACAGCGTGGTCTGCGACAGCCAGATCACCTTCGCCGGATCGCGCACCGTCACCCGGTCCACCGAGTCGGGGCCGTCGACGAGCTGCACGTGCTGCGGCGCCTCACCGGCGGTGCCCTCGACCTCCTCGTGCCCCTCGTGCCCGATCAGCAGGATGTCGTAGTCGTCGCGGGCGAAGCGCTTGGCCTCCTGGTGCACCTTGGTGACCAGCGGGCAGGTGGCGTCGATGGTGCGCAGGTTGCGTTCGGCGGCGGTCTCGTGCACGGTCGGCGCGACACCGTGCGCGGAGAACACCACGAGCGCGCCCTCGGGTACCTCGTCGGTCTCGTCGACGAAGATCACCCCGCGCTCACGTAAGGTCTCGACCACGTGCCGGTTGTGCACGATCTCTTTGCGCACATAGATCGGCGCGCCGTGCTGTTCCAAAGCCTTCTCGACCGTCTCGACAGCACGATCGACGCCTGCGCAGTACCCGCGCGGCTCGGCCAGCAGCACGCGCTTGGCACCGGCATCCGCCGCGCTCGCCGAGCGCGTGATACCGACGTTCAAGGGGATTGCCGAGGTCATAGTGCACAGCTTACGTGCGTGGCCAGGGGCGGCCGAAGGGGCATAGATCACATCAGGGTGGTCGGGATCTTTGCATCACAGCCGCTTTGGGGCAGGCTGGGATCATGTTTCGACCTCCGTTTCTGGCTCGGGTCGCCGCCGGCGCCGCCGTATACGCCTTAGAAGAGACCCGGCGGCTTCCCGTCGCCGCGGTCCAATTCCCGATCACCGCCATCAGTCGCGTGCTGCAGACGACCATGCACGTGCAGCAGTTCGTCACCAGCCTCGCGCTCAAGGGTGACGCCGTGTTCGAGCGGCTCGGCTCGCCCGCGCAGGAGCAGCCGGAGTGGGCGACCTTCGACGAGGATCTCGCGCCGGCCGCCACGACCAACGGTCACGCCAGCAAGTTCGACCTGTTCGCCGAGGACGCTCCCCGGTCGCAGACCAACGGTCAGGCCGTGCCCGCGTCGCTGCTGGTGCTCGAGACCGAGAACGAGACCGTCGAACCCGCCGCCGAGGAAGCGCCCGAGGAGGTCGAGGCACCCGAGGTCGCCATCCGCTACGACTACCCCTCGATGACGCTGGCCCAGCTGCGCGCCCGCCTGCGCATGCTCAGCGTCGAGGAGCTCGAGCAGCTGCTGGCCTTCGAGCAGCAGACCCGCGCCCGCGCGCCCTTCGTCACCATGCTCACCAACCGCATCGCCACCGTGCAGGCCAAGTAGCGACACTCCACTGCCGAGGCGGCCGCGATCCCACGGGACGCGGCCGCCTTTTCGTTTGTCGGTGCCCTCCCGTAGAACTGACATATGACTCAGGACGGCACCGGCACCGCGGCCGCACCGGCGAATTCGGCGGAGCAGCCGTATCCCGTGCGTTCGGTGGCGATCAAGGTCGCCCAGTGGATCGAGCGGCTCGGCAGCATCTGGGTGGAGGGGCAGGTCACCCAGATCAATCTGCGCCCCGGTACGCGCACCGCGTTCCTCGTCCTGCGTGACACCTCGGTCGACATGTCGCTGTCGATCACCTGCGACCCGGATCTGTTGCGTCGTCTGCCCGTTCCGCTCACCGAGGGCAGCCGGGTGGTGGTCTACGGCAAACTGCAGTTCTTCACCGGGCGCGGCACGATCTCGTTGCGCGTCACCGAGATTCGCGCGGTCGGCATCGGTGAGCTGCTGGCCAGGATCGAACGGCTGAAGGCGCTGCTCACCGCGGAGGGCCTGTTCGATCCGCGGCTCAAGCGGCCGCTGCCGTTCCTGCCCGCGTCGGTCGGCCTCATCACCGGGCGGGCGAGCGCGGCCGAGCGCGATGTGCTCAGTGTCGCTCAGAAGCGTTGGCCCGCAGTACGTTTCGTCATCCGCAATACCGCGGTGCAAGGCCCGAGCGCGGTGCCGCAGATGCTGGAAGCGTTACGCGAGCTCGACGGCGAAGTGGACGTCATCGTGATCGCGCGTGGCGGCGGCAGCACCGAAGACCTGCTGCCCTTCTCCGACGAAGCCCTGTGCCGGGCCGTCGCGGCGGCGCGCACCCCGGTGGTGAGCGCGATCGGTCACGAACCCGACAACCCGCTGCTCGATCTGGTCGCCGACCTGCGCGCGGCCACCCCGACCGACGCCGCCAAACGCATCGTGCCCGACGCCGCCGCCGAACTGGCCGGGGTGCGCGAGATGCGGGCCCGCTCGGCCGCGGCGCTGCGCGGGTGGGTGCAACGCGAGGCCCATGCCTTGCAGCAATTGCGCTCGCGCCCGGTGCTTGCCGACCCGCTGCGCGAGCTCGGTCACCGCCACGACGAGGTCGAACGATTACGCACCGCGGCGCGCCGCTGCATCGACCACGCGCTGCGCACCGAGGCGACCAGGACCACGCATCTGCGCGAGAAGCTCACCGCGGTCGGCCCGGCCGCCACCCTGGCCCGTGGCTACGCTGTCGTGCAGCGCGTGGCGGGGCCCGAACGCCACGTCGTCCGGGATATCGACGACGCACCAGCGGGCAGTCAGCTGCGGATCCGCGTCGGCGACGGCGCGATCACCGCCGCCGCGCTCGGCACCACGCGCCTGACCCCGCAATCCACCGACGAGAAGAGGAAGTGACCGTGGCCGACGCCGGTTCCGACAACACCGACACCCTGGCCGAGATCGCGGCCTTCGGCTACGAACGCGCCCGCGATGAACTCGTCAATGTGGTGAAGATGCTCGAACAGGGCGGCCTCGACCTCGACGACTCGCTGGCCCTGTGGGAGCGCGGAGAAGCCTTGGCCGCGCGCTGCGAACAGCACCTGGCCGGCGCCCGCAAGCGCGTCGAGGACGCCTTGTCACGCGCCGACCTCGACGCAGACGGCTGATCCCACCGACTACTTCGCGAGCGGCTGGGCTGCGGTGACCGCCTGCGCCAGGGTGGTGAACGCCGCCTCGTTGCCCGCACCGGTGATCAGGATCCGCACCGCTCCGAGGTCGGCGATCCAGGCCGACTCCTCGGTGGGCTCGGTGTAGACGACCCACTTCTGCCCGGCGATGTCCTGGGTTCCGGTGGGATAGCGCGAGCCGAGCACGTGCCGCGACAGCGCTTCCTCGGTGGCATTGCTCTGCGAATACCGCATGTAGGTGCCCTGCGGGGTGATGTAGCCGACCGTGCTCACCGGCCCGCCACCGGCGATGCTGATGTTCTCGCGGCTGCCGGAGTTCGACACCCAACCCTCCGGCAAGGCCGGTTGACGGATCGGGAACGGCATCGATTTCGCGTCCGAACGCAGCGCGGCGCTCGCGTCGAAGAACGGGATCTGCCCCTGGGTCGGGCCGTTGGTCGCCACCGTGCACTGGCTGGCCGCACCCGCCAGCACGACCGCGATCAGCACCAACGGAATCAGCGACCAGAACAGATCGCGGTAGTCGTTGAAGATGCGGTGCTTGGTCTGGGCCACGACTACCAGTATCCACTCGGCCCCTGACCTGGCCGCTCAGGGGTCGCGCCGGGAGGTCGTGCACGACCGTGCAGGTTCGGAATGCGACAATTGCCCCCGTATCACCAACGCCAAGGAGGCACTCCGCAATGACGGCATCTTCGCCCGCCCCCAGCCGCCGCGAGGCACCCGACCGGAACCTCGCCCTCGAGCTGGTACGTGTCACCGAGGCAGGAGCGATGGCCGCGGGCCGCTGGGTCGGCCGCGGAGACAAGGAAGGCGGCGACGGTGCGGCCGTCGACGCCATGCGTCAGCTGGTCAGCTCGGTGTCCATGAAGGGCATCGTCGTGATCGGCGAGGGCGAGAAGGACGAAGCGCCGATGCTGTACAACGGCGAAGCGGTCGGTGACGGCACCGGCCCCGAGGTGGACTTCGCGGTCGACCCGATCGACGGAACCACCCTGATGTCGAAGGGCTCCCCCGGCGCCATCTCGGTGCTCGCGGTCGCCGAGCGCGGCGCCATGTTCGACCCGTCGGCCGTGTTCTACATGCACAAGATCGCCGTCGGCCCCGACGCCGCCGGCTCGATCGACATCACCGCCCCGATCGGCGAGAACATCCGCCGCGTCGCCAAGGCCAAGCAGTCCTCGGTCTCCGACCTGACCGTGTGCATCCTGGACCGTCCCCGGCACGCCGAGATCATCGAGCAGACCCGCGAGGCGGGCGCGCGTATCCGCCTGATCTCCGACGGTGACGTCGCCGGTGCCATCGCCGCGGCGCGTCCCGAGTCCGGCGTCGACATCCTGGTCGGCATCGGCGGCACCCCCGAGGGCATCATCGCCGCCGCCGCGCTGCGCTGTCTCGGCGGCGAGCTGCAGGGCATGCTCGCCCCCAAGGACGACGAGGAACGCCAGAAGGCGATCGACGCGGGCCACGACCTGGACCGCGTGCTCTCGACCACCGACCTGGTCTCCGGCGAGAACGTCTTCTTCTGCGCCACCGGCGTCACCGACGGCGACCTGCTGCGCGGTGTCCGCTACTTCGGTGGCGGCGCGTCGACCCAGTCGATCGTGATGCGCTCGAAGTCGGGCACCGTCCGCATGATCGACGCCTACCACCGCCTCACCAAACTGCGCGAATACTCCTCGGTCGACTTCGACGGCGACGACAGCGCCAACCCCCCACTGCCGTGACGTAGACGAGAGCCCCGGAATCCCCGGGGCTCTTTCTATTCCTGCCGACAGTGTGGGATTTTGCGCGGGTGTGGGAGCCCCATTCCCGGGGTTCTCGTCCTAGTGTCGAGGTATGGCTGACGACGACGCGCAGTACCGCATCGAGCACGACACCATGGGGGAGGTTCGCGTCCCCGTCGACGCCCTGTGGCGGGCGCAGACGCAGCGGGCGGTGGAGAACTTCCCGATCAGTGGGCGCGGGCTCGAGCGGGCACAGATTCGGGCGCTCGGGCTGCTGAAAGCCGCGTGCGCCCAGGTGAACAAGGATCTCGGGCTGCTGGATCCGGTGAAGGCCGAGGCGATCATCGCGGCGGCGAACGAGATCGCCGACGGCCGTCACGACGACCAGTTCCCGATCGATGTGTTCCAGACCGGTTCGGGTACCAGTTCGAACATGAACGCCAACGAGGTGATCGCGTCGATCGCGGCCCGTAACGGCGTCACCGTGCACCCCAACGACGACGTGAACATGTCGCAGTCGTCCAACGACACCTTCCCCACCGCCACCCATCTGGCCGCCACCGAGGCCGTGATCGCGGAACTCGTTCCCGCACTGGAACATCTGCGTCTCGCGCTGCTCGACAAGTCGCAGCAGTGGCACACCGTGGTGAAGTCCGGCCGCACCCACCTGATGGACGCGGTGCCGGTGACGCTCGGTCAGGAATTCGGCGGATACACCCGCCAGATCCAGGCGGGCATCGAGCGCATCATGGCCACGCTTCCGCGGCTGGGTGAGCTGCCCATCGGCGGCACCGCGGTCGGCACCGGTCTCAACGCGCCCGCCGGATTCGGGGCGAAGGTCGTCGCGGAACTGGTGCGCGCCACCGAGATCGACGCCCTGCGCGAGGCGCGCGATCACTTCGAGGCCCAGGCCGCCCGCGACGGCCTCGTCGAGGCGTCGGGTGCGCTGCGCACCATCGCGGTGAGTCTCACCAAGATCGCCAACGATATCCGCTGGATGGGTTCGGGCCCGCTCACGGGCCTCGGCGAACTGCAGCTCCCCGACCTGCAGCCGGGCAGTTCGATCATGCCCGGCAAGGTGAATCCCGTACTGCCCGAAGCGGTTACCCAGGTGGCGGTGCAGGTGGTCGGCAACGACGCGGCGATCGCCTTCGGTGGTGCGAGCGGCGCGTTCGAGCTCAATGTCTACATTCCGGTGATGGCGCGCAACCTGCTCGAGTCGATTCGCTTGCTGGCCAACGTTTCCCGCTTGTTCGCCGACAAGTGCGTGGCCGGGCTGGTCGCCAACGAGGAGCATCTGCGCACGCTTGCCGAATCGTCGCCGTCGATCGTCACGCCGCTGAACTCGGCCATCGGCTACGAGGAAGCGGCCGCGGTCGCCAAACAGGCGCTGCGGGAGAAGAAGACGATCCGCCAGACCGTCATCGATCGGGGTCTGACCCCGGACAAGCTCAGCGTCGAGGAACTCGATCAGAAGCTCGACGTGCTCGCGATGACCAACGTCGACCGGAAGTCCTGAGACAGCACGACGGCCGCCACCCGGGAAGGTGGCGGCCGTCGTGTGAACAGATCAGGCCAGGTGCGCGAGTTCCGCGCGGGCCTTCTCGCCTTCTTCGCCGAGGTCGGTGCGGGTGAAGATGTTCCAGCGCTGCAGCAGCGGCTTGAACACCAGCTCGCCTTCCTTGGCGGGGTCGTAGATGCCCGCTTCGGCCAGGGCTTCGTCGCTGGAACCGCCGCCGGGCAGGTCGACGTGGGGCACCCGGAAGGCCGCCACCTGGTCGGCGATCGCGCGCGCACCCTGATCGGGGACCAGGTCCAGCGCGGCGGAGACCAGCTCGGCGAAGAACTCGGCCTGCAGCTCGTCGTCGACGGCCAGCTTCTCGGCCATCGCGGTGACGATCGGGTTCTCACCGAGGGCGGCGGTGTTGCGGTGCCGGATGGCGGCCGCGGCCTCTTCGAAGGCGCAGGTGGCGAGCACGTCGATGAGGTGCAGCGGCGGCCGGTTGAAGCCGGCGGTCATGTGCGCCATCCGCGCCCGCTCCAGCGCGACGGGGTCGACCGCGCGGGTGAGCATCAGGTAGTTGCGGAGCATGATCTCGTGGCGGTTCTCCTCCGCCGTCCACCGGCCGACCCAGCGCCACCACGGCCCGGTGCGCAGGTACTTGCCCAGCTCCCGGTGGTAGGAGGGCAGGTTGTCGGCGACGAGCACGCTCACCGTGAGCGCCAGCTTGGCGGTCTCACTGAGATCGGACTGGTCCGGCGCCCAGTCGGTGCCGCCGAGGAAGGCGAAGTTGCGCCCGTCCGACCACGGCACGAGGTCGTGCGGTTGCCAACCCTCGGCCGCTTCGATGTGCCGGTTCAGGTTCGTTTCCACCACATCGGCGAGCGCGTCCAGCAGTTCGCGGTCGGTCAAAGTTTTCTGCACGCAGCCAACCTAGTACTTCGCCGTCGGGCGCGGGGACCTAAGGGGTGAACCGACCCCCGCGCCGCGGCGCGATTACTTCGGGGTGACGGTGGTCTGGCCGCCGACCCAGGTGATGGTTCCGCCGGTGAAGTCGCTCTGCTTACCGCCGGGGATGTCCTTTTCGTCGCTGGTCGGGTAGCCGAGGGTGCCGTTGGCCCCGCCGTTCTCCTCCCAGGCCTCACGGATCTCGCCCCACACGATGTGGGCGCCGGTCTCGGGGCTCCAGTAGACGGTTCCGCCCTCGAAGTCCTGGTACTGGCCACCGTTGGGGCCCGATTCCTGCGCTTCTTCCGGTGCGCCGAGCGGGCTGGCGGCGCCGCCCGCCGCGACGTACTTCTTGTAGACCTCGCCGGAGACGGTGATGTCGCCGTTGGGGCCGGAGATGGTGGTCGACTCACCCGCGGCGGTCGCGGTGGAGGTGGCGCTGCCGGTGCCCTCCCCGGCCTCGGTGGTGGCCGTCGCGGAGCCGTCGGTGTGATCGGCGTGGTCGGTGGTGGTCTCCGAACCCGCCCCGCCGGGCAGGGTGGTGATCACGCTGGAGACGGCCGAATCGACCTTGTCCTTGTCGTCGTCGCCGCAACCCGCGGCGAGCAGCAGTCCGGTCGCGGCGACCAAGGCGGCGCCTCCGGCGGCGGTACGTCGAGCGAAGTGGTTCATATCCATCCTCTCGCGAGTGGCCCCCCGGGGGCACCGCCCCGGACGTGGAGCCTGGCCGACATCCGCAACGGCCCGGCAGAACAGTGTTCGCCGAGCCGTTGCTGGAAAGGTGTCGCCGCGGATAATACCCACAGTTCGCCGATATCAAACGGATTCGGACCGGTGACGCGGCCCGATTGCCCGATTACGCGTTGGGACCGTACTCCTCGAGCATTTCGGTGACGAGCGCCGCGATCGGCGACCGTTCACTGCGGGTCAGCGTGATGTGCGCGAAAAGCGGATGCCCCTTGAGCTTTTCGATCACCGCGGCCACACCGTCGTGCCTGCCGACGCGCAGATTGTCACGCTGGGCCACATCATGGGTGAGCACCACCCGCGATCCGGTCCCGAGCCGGCTCAACACGGTGAGCAGCACATTGCGTTCCAGCGACTGCGCCTCGTCGACGATCACGAACGAATCGTGCAGCGACCGGCCACGGATGTGGGTCAGCGGCAGCACCTCGAGCATGTCGCGGCTGAGCACCTCGTCCATCACCTCGCGGCTGGCCAGCCCGTCGAGCGTGTCGAAAACCGCCTGGGCCCAGGGGCCCATCTTCTCGCTCTCCGAACCGGGCAGGTAGCCGAGTTCCTGCCCACCCACCGCGTACAGCGGACGGAACACCACCACCTTGCGCTGGGTGCGCCGCTCGAGCACCGCCTCGAGCCCGGCGGTCAGCGCGAGCGCCGACTTACCCGTGCCCGCACGGCCACCCATCGACACGATGCCGATGCTCTCGTCGAGCAGCAGGTCGAGCGCGATGCGCTGTTCGGCCGAGCGACCGTGCAACCCGAAGGCCTCGCGTTCGCGCACCAGCTGCACCCGCTTGTCGGCGGTGACCCGTCCGAGCGCACTGGAGCTGCTGCCGAGCAACCGGATCCCGGTGTGGCAGGGCAGTTCCCGTGCCTCGTCGAGGTCGATCACCGACTCGCTGTAGAGCTGATCGATCTGGGAGCCCGCGACATCGAGTTCCACCATGCCGCTCCAGCCGGAGGTGACCACGTCCTGGGCGTGGTATTCGTCGGCCGCCAAGCCGACCGCGCTGGCCTTCACCCGCAACGGGATGTCCTTGGACACCAGCACCACATCCTCGCCCTCGGCGGAGAAGTTCAGCGCGCAGGCCAGGATGCGGGAATCGTTGGTCTCGGAGCGGAATCCGGCGGGCAGCACCGAGGCATCGGTGTGATTGAGCTCCACCTGCAGGGTGCCGCCATCGGTGCCGATGGGCAGCGGCTGATCGAGCCTGCCGTGCTGCATGCGCAGGTCGTCGAGCATGCGCAGAGCTTCCCTGGCGAACCAGCCGAGCTCGTGGTGGTGCCGTTTGGCCTCCAGCTCGCTGATCACGACCAGCGGCAGGACCACCCGATGTTCCCCGAAGCGGGTCACCGCCCAGGGGTCGGACAGCAGGACAGAGGTGTCTACGACGAAAGTCTTCAGACCGGAACGCGCGGGGCGAGCCCCTTTCTTCGAGGCCGAGGCCGTGTGCATCGCGTGAGCGGAAACGGAGCGTGCAGCAGTCACGGTGGGCTCCTTATGTGTTCGCACGGCACCCGCACGAACGATCTCGCTGGACCGGTCCGTCCTTGTAGGTGGTTTGTCAACCACCACGAGGGCCGGGTGCCGGCCCCCTCGTACTGAGCAGCTCAGTCACGGTCAGGACCTCCCGTACGAATCACACCGACGCGATCCGCATCTTCGACGCTACCGCCGAACCCGCTACGGCGCTGCCGGTCCGGCCCACGTGTCCGTGAATTCGAGGTTAACCAGCATGGTCGCCGCCGTTCGGCGCGTCGAGCGCTACAGTCGTTGCATGGCCGATGACCAGGATCTGGAGAAGCTGTCGTCGAAGGAACTGCACGATCGCGCGGTGAAAACGGCCGTGCGGCGCGGCGATGTGAAGTTCCTGTGGGACCTGCTCAAGGCGATTCCCGCGGCCCAGGCCGAGGCGGGCGATCTGGGTGAGAGCGAGGCCGACATCAAGTACGTGCTGCCGATGCTCGACGACTACATCCACGCGGGCGACGGCAAGATCGCCGAAGTCCTGCGCCCCACCTACCTGGACTACCTACGCAAACACCAGTAGGTCAGCGGCGGGCGAGCGCCTTGGCCACCCCGACGATCGCGCCGCGCAGCACGTTGCCCTTGCTGAAGTGGTCGTCCCACAACACGATCCGCCCCGCGCGGATCTCGAAGGTGCCGGTGACCCAGAACCCGATGCGCACCGGCCCGAACCGCAGATAATCGGTGCGGTCGGTGAGCACGATGTCACCGTCGGCGGCGATGTGGTGCATCTCGGCCCAGAAGCCGAGCGCCGGACGGTCCAGGCCGCGCAACACCATGGCGACCCGGTCCTTGCCCCGGATCGTCGGCAGCGAGGTGTTCTTCCAGACGATCTCCGGATCGAGGAGTTCCAGCGCCTCGTCGACCGCGTCGATCTCGAGCGCGGCGAAGAATTCGCGCACCACGGTGACGGCGGGTTCGGGGAGTTCCTCGGTCATGGTGTGAGCCTAGGACTTCGGCGGCTCGTGGACCAGAGCGGCGCGACGATCGATCAGGGCGGCGATGCCGTCGAGGATGCGGTCGATGCCGAAATCGAGGGCGTTGTCGCGGCCGCCGGCGGCCGCTTCCTCGGCGAACGCGGCGCGGACCCGCGGGTAGCGCTCGGCGGCGGCGGTCATCATCTGGGTGAACTGGTCGGTGAAGTGGTCCGCCTGCTCGCCTGCCGGGACCTGCTGGGCAAGGCCGCGAGCGTGGCTGTTGAGCAGGACGATGGTGTCGAGCTGCTCCGGGCCGCTGAGCCCGGTGTGCGCCAGCGCGGTCAGCGCCGATTCGGTCCAGGCCATCTCGTTCGGGCCGAAGGGGCGAAGACCACGCGCGAGGTCGATGGTCCAGGGATGGGCGCGGTAGCTGTCGTGGATGGCGTTGGCCCAACTTCTCAGCGCTGCTCGCCAATCCTGCTGCACAGCTGAGATTTTCGGGGGTTCGCCGATGGCTTCGTCGAGCATGAGCGCCGTCAGTTGCTCCTTGCCGGGGACGTACCGGTAGAGCGACATCTTGGTGAAGCCGAGGCGCTGCGCCAGGCGCTGCATCGACAGCGCGGCGAGCCCTTCGGCGTCGGCCAGCGCGATCGCCTCGCCGACGATCCGGTCGAGGGTGAGCGCGGGTTTGGGCCCCCGGGTCGGACGCTGGGCGGTGCCCCACAGCAGCTCGACGGTGGTCGGTGACGGCATCGGCCCTCCTTTCGCGCTCAGGATACCGGCGATTTGCGTCCACCGGAAACAGATCTTGACGAGGAAACAGTGTCCTCCGTACTCTATTTTGTGTCCGTCGGAAACAGATTACGGCGGACACTGATCCCGAGGAGGCTTTCATGCCCAATCAGACCGTCCTCATCTCCGGCGCGAGCATCGCCGGGCCCGCCCTCGCCTACTGGCTGAATCGGTACGGCTTCGCCGTCACCGTTGTCGAGCGCGCCGCCGCGTTGCGGCCCGGCGGTCAGGCCGTCGACTTCAAGGACGGCGTCCACTTGGAGGTGCTGAAGCGGATGGGCATCCTCGACGCGGTGCGTGCGCGCCGCACCGGCACCACCGACCTGGTCTTCGTCGACGCCGACGACCATGAATTGGCAGTCTTGTCAGGCGATTTCACCGGAGGCGCACTCGAGATACTGCGCGGCGACCTGGCCGCTGTCTTGTACGAACAGACCAGGGACACAGTGGAATACGTTTTCGGCGATACCGTCACCGCGCTGCGTGAGACCGAGTCCGGCGTGGATGTCGAGTTCGAGAACGCCGCGGCTCGCACGTTCGACCTCGTGGTCGGCGCGGATGGAATCCATTCGCGGGTACGGCGTTTGGTCTTCGGCCCGGAATCGGACTTCGTCACCCACCTCGGCTACTACTACTGCGTGGCAGGGGCGAGCCGCTGGGCCGACAAGTCGGCGCCGCGCGAGCGGGCCGAGGGATACGCCCACAACGTGCCAGGGAAACTGGCCGTCGACGGTGGCGCCAAAGCGCAGCAGATGTACATGTTCGCCTCCCCTGAACTCGACTACTCGCGCACCGACACATCGGCCCAACGTCGCATCCTCCGTGCGGCTTTCGCCGATGTGGGCTGGCATGTCCCACGCATGCTCGCCGAACTCGACGAGCTGGACGAGGTCTACCTCGACTCGATCAGCCAGGTCCGGATGAACGGCACCTACACCCGTGGCCGCGTCGCCCTGCTCGGTGACGCCGCCTACGGCAATACCCTGGCCGGCTTCGGCACCGGCCTCGCGCTCGTCGGTGCCTACGTCCTCGCCGGTGAACTCGGCTCGGCCGCAGGTGATCACGAGGCCGCGTACCGTGCCTACAACCGGATCATGAAGCGCTACGCCAAAATCGCCGGGAACTCCAACACCGGCCCATTTCTGGCCCCGAAAACCGCGGTAGGCATCAAGGCCCGCAACTGGTTCCTCGGCTCCCGCTTGTTCGGCCTGATGCTGAAGTACGGCGACAAGGCGGCCAACGACGTCGACCTCGTCGACTACTCGCGATCGGCCCGGAACAGGGCTTGACCTGGAGTGCACTCCAGGTCATAGGCTCGGCGCATGAGCATTCGTCTCGGTTACCAGATGCCCAATTTCAGCAACACCGCCTCGATCCGCGAGTTGTTCCCCACGGTCGTCGCGCAGGCGAGGGAAGCGGAAGCGGCCGGCTTCGACGCCGCCTTCGTGATGGACCACTTCTATCAGCTGCCGTTGATCGGCCCGCCCGACGCGCCGATGCTCGAGGCGTACTCCGCGCTCTCCGCGCTGGCAACGGCTACCGACCGAATCCAATTGTCCGCCTTGGTAACCGGCAACACCTACCGCAACCCGGCGCTGCTCGCCAAGACGGTGACCACCCTCGACGTGGTCAGCGGTGGACGCGCGGTGCTCGGCATCGGGGCAGGCTGGTTCGAGCTCGAACACCAGCAGTACGGCTTCGAATTCGGCACGTTCACCGAACGTTTCGAGCGCCTCGACGAGGCGTTGCAGATCATCACGCCCATGCTGCGCGGACAGCGGCCCACCTTCGACGGCAAGTGGTACCGCACCGAGAACGCGATCAACGAACCGCGCCTGCGCGACGACCTGCCGATCCTGCTCGGCGGCGGCGGTGAGAAGAAGACCTTCGGCCTGGCCGCGCGTTTCGGCGACCACCTCAACATCGTCTGCAACGCCTGGGAGCTGCCGCGCAAGGTGGCCGCGTTGCGACAGCGATGCGCGGAAGTCGATCGTGACCCCGCCACCCTCGAGACCAGTTTCCTCGCGTTCGTCATCGCCGACGAGGACGGCGACCGGGCCCGCAAGATCCAGGCCGACATGATGTCGCAGGTCGGGATCGACGTGCCATCGATGAGCGAGGCGGAACGCCGCGAGAGCGTCGTCGACCGTCAGTTCGTCGGCACACCGGACGATGTCGCCGAACAGATCAAGGACCGGGTGCTCGATCAGGGCATCGACGGAGTCATCGTGAACATGGTCGCCAACGGCCACGAGCCGGGCATGGTCGAGGCGGTCGGTCGCGCCCTGCTTCCGCTGGTGAAATGAGCCGTCACCAGGCGGCGAACTCGCCTTCGCCGCGCTGCCGGATCTGCTGACGACGACGGAAGAAGACCTCTTCGGCGCTCGACTCGGTCAAGGCGTTCGTGATGATGCCGAGGCGGGTGTCGTAGCGGTTGGTGCGGATGTGACGGTCGATGCCCGCCTGCCATTCCGGTGGCAGGCGGGACCAGATTCCGGCCACCCGCGCCTGGGCCGCGGGCTCGGACTCGGCAAGCAGTTGCAGCAGGGCGGGCCAGTAGGTGGCGTCGGTGGCATGGGCGGGCAGCGCCGCGATCGAAGCGGGGCTGAGTTCAGCCAGCGTGGCGGCGATCCGGCGGCGGGCCGGTTCGCCGAGCCGGGCCGACAGCGCGAACAGTCCACGCCACGGGTCGGCTTCGGTCCGGCCGTCGAGGGCGCGCACCAAGCGGGTCAGCACGCCGGGGTCGGCCAGTTGTGGATTGGTCGACAATGCCCACAGCGCAACGGGATTGAGGCGGCCGATCAGGGTGAGCAACGCGATCGAGGCGCTGCGGTCGACCGCGGTCAGCAGGAAGCGGCCGATCTCGTGCGCGGCGCCGCGCCCGAAGAAGATGTCACCCAGCTTGGCCGCGACCTCGGGCTCGACCTTGCAGAACAGCGCGAGCATCGCATGGTGCAGCGGGGGTGGACCGGCCAGCACCGTCTGGAGCATGCCGGGCACCCGGCCGCGTGGGCCCGCGAGCAGTTGCCGGACGATCCGGCTGAGCGTGTGCGCGGGGTAGGCGTAGGCGGCGGTGTAGACCAGGCCCGCGTCGTCGAGGACGGTCTCCTCCAGCGCCGCGATCAACGGTTCGTTCACCACGGACAGGAACCGGGCGGCGGTCACATAGTCACGCCGGCGCAGCAATTCGTTGATGATGAGGGTGATCGGCTCCGGCCTGCCGTACCGCATCAACTGCTCGAAGACGTTCGGATCCAGATACGGCGCACCGTCGGCCGCGTACACGGCGTCGACCATGCACAGCGCCTGCGCGCACTTCTCCGGATAGTGGATGCCGACCGCACCGAGAAACCTGGCCGCGAGCACCGGCGGCACCACCCGCTCGAACAACGCCACCCCGAGACCGACCGGGAAGATCGGCACCACCGGGGTGACCCGGCGAAAGGTGTCCGCGTGCTCGGCGTGCAACGCGTACAGCATCTGCTGCTGGATCGCCGACAGGTGCGCCGCGCCGAGCCGTGTGAGTGGCGCCAGATGCTGCGGCGAAACCCCCAAAGTGCGTGCCAGCACCACCAACTGGGTCTGCGCCTCGAGCTCGGTCTCGATCATCGCTCACCGAAGATGATCCGCCGCGACGCCCCACGCAACGGCGCGGGCATCGCCGACAACGCGGCATCGATAGCCCGATGCAACGCCCGATGCTCGTTCTCCCGAGCCCCCCGGAACAGCCGCAACAACTCCCCGGCCTCGGCCTCGGTGAGCAACTCGAAGGCAGGCACCACCCCACCCACCTCGCGCGCCAACTCAGCTCGACAGTCCATACAACTCGACGATGCCCCATCCCCACCCCGATGTGTACCGTTCGGAACTTTTTCTGTGAGTGGTGACAACAGAACCGACAACCGGTTGTCCGATCAACCTTCCGCGGCAGGAAGGGCTATGGAGGCGACCGGGTATGGTGGTCCGCCGACAAACTCCAGCCATGCAAATTCGCTATGGAACCGACAGTGCTCTAGGCGCGTCCTAACCAGAGACAGATGATGAGGAGGGGATGATGACCGGGTTTCTCGAGGTCGATATCGACGTGCTCAGTAAAACGGTCCAATCGCTGCGCGGCGCCGAGCAGGTGTTGACAGACGTGACGAAAACCATGGCCAAGGACAGCGGTACCGACCTGGGCACTGCGGCGCTCAACGATGCTGCCGACAGTTTCCAACGACGTTGGCAGTTCGGCATCGAAAGAATCAGTGAATCAGCTCGTACAACGGCCGATGGTGTAGCACAGTGCCTGACTGCCTACCAGGACCTCGACAAGCAGCTCGCGGCCTTGCTCGACCTCTATGGCGTAGAAAGCGGTCCGCACACGGCCGCCCCCGGTGAGGAGGGGAGGTGAGCCCCCAAAACCCCTACCCGAACCTAGGTTTCGACCCCGCGCCCGGATCGGCGTCCCAAGTGGCGGCGCTCGGCACCAAGGTGAAGACGGCCGCCGACGCGGTCACCGAAATGAGTATCCTCCTCTACCGATTGCGCAACAGCAATGACGATGTATGGAAGGGCGAGGCGGGGAATGCCTTTCGCGAGAACCTGGACGCGACGCTCGTCCAAGACCTGACCTACGCCAAGAACTCTCTCGAGGGTGCCACCACGGTGATCCAAACCTGGCACGGCAACCTCGTCAGTTTCCAAGACACCGCTAAAGGACTCGAAGCGGAAGCTGCCGCTGCCCGAGCCACTCACACTCAGGCAGTGACGGCGCTGCAACAAGCCAAGTCCAACCCTGACCTCGGTCTGGCAAATCAGAGTTTCACCGACGCGAGCGCCTTGGCTGCCGCGCAGGCTCGTCTCGATGCTGCGACCAGCAAAGTCACGGCTGCTACCACTGCGGTCAACAACGCGCAGAGCGCGATCGACGCGATCATCGCCCGCGCGAAGGATCTGCAAACCACTCACACCTCGGTATCCGCGACAGCAGCCGGCGAGCTCGACGCGGCTGCAGCCAATTTCGCACCCAGTGAGCCCGACAAGGGCATCTGGGACTCGTTTGTGGACTGGCTGACCGAGAATCAGGAGGTCATTCACGACGCCCTGGCGGCGACATCTGCAATCAGTGGGATGCTGGCCTTGGTCACGCCACCGCCGTTCAGCATCGCGTTGGGTGCAGTCGCACTGGTCAGCGGGCTCGGAGCGTTGGGGATGAACGCATTGGACCCCGAGGTCAGAGACGCCGTGGGCGACATCGCGAACGGCGATTTCAACAAGGAGGCGATAACAAAGCTCGGCACCACGGTAGGAGTTGACACACTGTCGATTCTTCCCGGCGTCGGCGGCGTCGTGAAGGGATCGAAAGTGCTCTTCTCCGAAGCCGATACGGCCCTTTCGGTGGCGAATGTGGCAGCGGATTCGGCAGGCACCTCCTCGAAGTTCAGCCAAGTCATGACCGCATTCGGCGAAGGTGCCCAAAGCCCAGGGTTGACATCGAAAGTGTTGGACTCGCTTGGCTCAGTGGGTTCCAGACTCCCCTCGAACATCGGCGTCGAGACGGCGGGCATCCTTCAGGACATCAGCCAAGCAAGCAGGCACGCGCCCAGTGTCGGAACGACGATCGGCGGAGTCGAGATGGTGTCGAGAGCTGGAAAAGCTGGTCTCGGCCTCACCACAGCAGGTGACTTGATAAGCAGGCTGTACGCCGATGAGTGATCAACCGATATCCATCGAGATCCCCGAGGGCTATACGGCCATACCACTGAGCGATGTAGTCGATAATGCCGAGGTTTTGCGCGATGTCGGCGGCAATGCGGCTCGGTCTCATTTCGGTGGGTTGCTACCCACTATCGCCACGCTCCTGGAGTCGCTTGTTGCGAACGGCACCCGGTACTTCGGGTTCGGTGCCCATCTTCTCCCAGACGGTCTTCCCCTGTACTCGTGTCTGACCATCTCGGTAACGAACAGTCCTGGAGGCCCACGTAATCCACGTCTCGTGCTCTCCGATCTGGTTCGAGCCAGAAGCGCAGAAAACAGCCTCGAGCAGGTGGCATTGGTCGAGACCGAATCGCATCCCGTCATGTTCAGCGAGAAGATGGGGCACGTGGTGCCGCGCCGAGCTGGGCAAGAACAGACAACCCCAGCCGTATACCAGCTACAGGCGGTGGTTCCGTCGGACGACGGAACGTCGCTGGTCGCGATCGAGCTCTCCTCGGCAGATGCCGAACGCGCGGTCGCTTGCAGGAAAATGATTGCCGATATGGCCCGGACAGTGGTCTTCCGGACACCGGAAGCGTTCTCCCTGAATATGTGACAGAAATGCGGGCATCTACATTGACACCAATTCCTGGACCTGCGAGCCAGGTACCAGCCACACGGGCCGCGCTGATCTCGGTCACCGCTCGTTGGTGGCTGCTGCTACTTGTTGTCCTCGGCTGTATACCGCTCCTGTGGTGGATGATTCACGCAGGCGGACCCGACAGCGAGTTCGGTCGTGCAGTAGGTGGACTGGTCGTGTTCGGGGCGTTCTTCCTGGTCATCTGTGGTGGGCCGGTGGCGGCCACCGGAGTGTGGATTGCCCACCGCCGACTCCAGATGCTGCGCCTGCCATGGGTCTGTTGGCCTGTCGAGTACGTGCGTACCGGCAACAGCGAACACATGAGGTTGCTCGACCAGGACGGTCAGGTAGTACAGACCCATCTCCTGAACAGCTGGACGGCACTGCGCCGCCATTACTTCGACGAAACGACTACACAGGTGTGGTTCGCCGGTGATCCATTGCGGCGCGGTGTCTTCTCACGTCCCGGCGGCGCCGATCTCAGCTATTGCTGGGCAGTTGCACCGCCGACCAGCCCACGTGCGGCTACCTCACAGGGCGATCTGGGCGCACCCGCCGCGCCACACCCTCCGATGCTGCGCCGAACTCTCGCTTACGTACTCGATGTCGTACTCCACCTGGCAGCGGCACTCACGCTCACCATACTGACCCACCACTCCTCGTGGAACAATGCCGATTCGAGCCAGCTCGACATTCACGTGGGTGCCGTGTTGCTGTTCTTCCTGCTGATCTCGTTCCTCGACCGCGTTGTCCTGCAAGGGGTAGTGCACACCACTGTCGGCAAAGCGCCGTTCGGGCTGGTCATCATCGATCGGGATACGGGACGGCCTCCCCGAATGCGGTGGCTACTCGCGTGTTGGTTGGTCGGGGGACTCATGCCGTTGCTGGTCGTCGGAAACAGTCCTGTGCCTGAGAAGCCCGCGCGGTATCTACTTCCCGCGGTCCGGCGAAAGGACATGTAGGGCACCGCCGAGGCCGAGAACAGGACGCTCGGTCACGATTCTCCTCGATGACGACATATCAACGTCTCGTTGGAAGGTTCAACACCCCACCGTGGGGATCCTGGATCCGGGAATCACATTGACGTTGTGACCGGAAAACGCCCTCGCCGACCGGGTGGTCTGCGAGGGCGTTCGAGGTGTCCGGGGATCAGCCGAGGAGGCGCCAGTCTTCCAGGCCCTGGTAGAGCGGGACGCTCTGGGCGAGCTTGGAGACGCGACCACGCAGGGTCTCGGTGTCGGAGGTGCCTGCGAGGGCGGCGGCGATGATGTCGGCAACCTCGGTGAACTCGGTGTCGCCGAAGCCGCGGGTGGCCAGGGCGGCGGTGCCGATGCGCAGGCCGGAGGTGACCATCGGGGGGCGCGGGTCGAAGGGGACCGCGTTGCGGTTGACGGTGATGCCGACCTCGTGCAGGAGGTCCTCGGCCTGCTGGCCGTCGAGTTCGGAGTTGCGCAGGTCGACCAGGACCAGGTGCACGTCGGTGCCGCCGGTGAGGACCGAGACGCCCTTGTCCTTGACGTCGGCGCCGGTGAGGCGCTCGGCGAGGATGCGGGCACCCGAGAGGGTGCGGACCTGGCGGTCCTTGAACTCCTCGGTCGCGGCGATCTTGAAGGCAGCGGCCTTGGCGGCGATCACGTGCATGAGCGGGCCGCCCTGCTGACCGGGGAACACCGCGGAGTTGAGCTTCTTGGCGAACTCCTGCTTGGCCAGGATCAGGCCGGAGCGGGGGCCGCCGAGGGTCTTGTGCACGGTGGAGGACACCACGTCGGCGTACGGCACCGGCGAGGGGTGCAGACCGGCGGCGACCAGGCCGGCGAAGTGCGCCATGTCGACCCACAGGTAGGCGCCGACCTCGTCGGCGATCTCGCGGAACTTCGCGAAGTCCTGGTGACGCGGGTAGGCCGACCAACCGGCCACGATCACCTTCGGCTTGGCGGCCTTGGCGATGTCGCGGACCTCGTCCATGTCGATACGGTGATCTTCCTTGGACACACCGTAGGAGTGGACGTCGTAGAGCTTGCCCGAGAAGTTCAGGCGCATGCCGTGGGTGAGGTGACCGCCGTGCGCGAGGTCGAGGCCGAGCAGGGTCTCGCCGGGGTTCATCAGCGCCATCAGCACCGCGGCGTTGGCCTGGGCGCCGGAATGCGGCTGTACGTTGGCGAACTCGGCGCCGAAGAGTTCCTTGGCACGGTCGCGGGCCAGGGTCTCCACCACGTCGACGGCCTCACAGCCACCGTAGTAGCGGCGGCCCGGGTAGCCCTCGGCGTACTTGTTGGTGAGCACGGAACCCTGCGCCTGCAGGACCGCGCGCGGCACGAAGTTCTCCGAGGCGATCATCTCGAGGGTGTCGCGTTCGCGGGCGAGCTCGCCCGCCATCGCGGCGGCCAACTCGGGATCGAGCTCACCGAGAGACTGGGTATTCACCGAAGCGGTCGTCTGCGTCACGACCCTCAGTCTATGGGCCGGGTGCGCACGCCCCGGCACGGGGATAGCGCAACGGCGCCGCGCCCGCCACCCGGGAGACGCGGCTCACACCGCGCTGACCAGGTTCGATAGCCGTCGAACAGGCTTTTCCGCCGTAACGCACGCGGTTCGGGTGACCGATGACACAGGTATGAACTTCGCACCTGTAGGCCCGATCGAGGCACTGCTGCTCGCGGTTCACCAGCTGGTCTGCACCCTGACCGGCGGCACGAACTGTGTGATCTACACCTAGAGAGGCCAGCCATGAACACTCTGCCCGTCACCCCGGCCGTCGCGCCGTCGAACCCGGTCGAGGCCCTCCTGTTGTACCTGGGCTACCTCATCTGTTCACTGACGAATCCCGGCGGTTGCGCCGTCATCCAGTAGGCGCCGGATCGCCCCCGGTGTGAGTGGTTCGTCCAGCAGGCGACCGAACCGTTCGATGCGGTCCTGGGCGTCGACCGCACCGTCGAGCCAGCCGCCGAGCAGGCGGTAGCCCTCCACATAGGTGCTGATGTAGGCGCGCCACAGCGGCGAGGACAGGAACCGCAACGACTGACGGGCCCGCTCGGGCGTCGCCAGACTCCACCGCTGCAGGAACTGCGCCACCTCGTCGTGGCTGCGGTGCTTGTCGTGCAGCAGTAGCGCCGCGTCCTGGCGCACGCTGAGCAGTTTCGCCGACGCGGCCGAGAACCGTTCGGCGCGTTCGCCGTCGAAACGCAGTCCCAGGTCGGCGTAGATCTCCTGCGCCCACACACCCCAGCCGGGCCCGACGATCGACTGCAGCGCGAGGTCGGCCAGGCCCTCGGCCATCAGGCACTGCGGGGTGTTGACCAGGAACAGCGTCTGCTCGTCCTCGCCCGCCGCGACCAGCCCGGCCTCTTTGCGGCAGTGCTCGGTGTGATGCCCGGGGTAGGACTCGTGGGCGATGAGCGCGGGCAGGTGCGCCATGTGCTGTTTGAGGTCGGAGTTGATGGCCACCGTCGAGCGGTAGTTGCCGAGGTAGTAGTTGAAACCGGACCACGGTTTGTCGCCGACCACCTCGTAGGTGACGTGTTCGTGGTCGGGCAGCGGATACCGCGCGCGGACCCGTTCGCGCAGGGCGCTGGAGAACGCTTCCACGCATTCGGGCAGCCGTTCGGGCGGGATCTCGTCGCCGCGCCGGTAGGCGGCGACCCGCTCGGCCAGCGGTCCGTCGCCGCCGAGCACCTCGTCCATCTGCCGGTGCGCCTCGCGGTAGTCGTCGGGGTCGCCCGGTGTGATGTCGACGTCGAAGTACGCGCGGACCTCGTCGACGAAACCGATCTCCTCACCCGCGAACTTGCGCGCCGAACATTCCATCGCCACCAGGTGGGCGTCGAGGAACTCGGTGCGCTGGGGGGAGAGCCCGGCATCGGGCAGGGCCGCGCGCAGGTCGGCGGCGCGCCGGACCAGGTCGGCGGGTACGGGCGCGGCGGCGTTGTCGATCTCGCGGCGCAGCGCTGGATCGCCGGTGTAGGCGTCGACGAAGCCGGATTCGAGCCGATCGAAAGCCAGTCCGAGCCGCAGGTATTCGGTGACGAACGGATGAGACCCCATGCGCCCGACCTTACGTGGTGAATTCGAAAAGCGGGCCCTACCTCGCGGTTGTTACTAGTTACCGACGGGTAGCCAAACCCCCCGTTGCGCACGGACGACCGACACGGAGCACAATCGCCGCATGCGGTCAGAGTTATCCCGGATCTCACCGAACGGGCAGCCCAGCTGTGCGTGTTTGCCCGAACGGAGCGTCGGGTAAGTGGCACGGATGAGCGAGCCGAGCCCGTACGTGGAGTTCGACCGGAAGCAGTGGCGCACCCTGCGCAAGTCGACTCCCCTGGTCTTGACCGAGGAGGAATTGACCGGACTACGCGGCCTCGGCGAGCAGATCGACCTCGAGGAAGTCGCCGAGGTGTACCTGCCGCTCGCCCGTCTGATCCACCTGCAGGTCGCCGCACGTCAGCGACTGTTCGCCGCGACCGCCACGTTCCTCGGCGAGAAGCACCCCGACAAGCAGGTGCCGTTCGTGATCGGGGTCGCCGGCAGCGTGGCGGTCGGCAAGTCGACCACCGCGCGCGTGCTGCAGGCGCTGCTGTCGCGCTGGGATCACCACCCGCGCGTCGACCTGGTGACCACCGACGGATTCCTCTATCCCACAGCCGAACTCACCCGCCGCGGCATCATGCACCGCAAGGGTTTCCCGGAGAGCTACGACCGGCGCAAACTGCTGCGCTTCGTCACCGAGGTGAAATCGGGCGCCGAAGAGGTGTGCGCGCCGGTGTACTCGCACATCTCCTACGACATCGTGCCCGACGAGAAGCACTGCGTGCGCCAGCCCGACATCCTCATCGTCGAGGGCCTCAACGTGCTGCAGACCGGCCCGCGCCTGATGGTCTCGGACCTGTTCGACTTCTCCATCTACGTCGACGCGCGGATCGAGGACATCGAGAACTGGTACGTGCAGCGCTTTCTGGCCCTGCGCAAGACCGGCTTCGCCGACCCGAACGCCCACTTCCACCACTACGCCGGCTTCAGCGACGAACAGGCCACCGCGGCCGCGCGCGACATCTGGAACTCCACCAACCGGCCCAACCTCGTCGACAACATCCTGCCGACCCGTCCCCGCGCGACCCTGGTGTTGCGCAAGGACTCCGACCACACCATCAACCGGCTGCGTCTGCGCAAGCTCTAGATCGGTGACCCGAGCGACACCACCTCGGTCGCCAGTTCCGAACGCGCACCGCCCTTTTCGACGACGAGCACGCCCTGCGGGGTGTCCCGCGCCGCGAGCGGCTCACCGCCGACCACCTGGATGACGGTCTGCTCGGAGCGGGCGAGCATGTCGATCACCGGTTGCTCGGCGACCGGCGCCCAGCCCTGGGCGGCCGAACGCAAGCGGTCGACCGTGCTGGTGGCCCCGGCCACGTCGGCCCACTTGCGCACCGCGACGCTGATGACATTGTCGCCGCTCCAGCGCGGGTTGTAGACCGTCGAGCACTCGCCGGGGACCGAGGGCAGGTCCGAGACGGCGTTGCTTCGCACGTCGATGGTCGCGACGAAACCGATGCCGCAGGAGGAACTGCGCGCGGTGGTGCCCGCGAGCACGAAGGTGTGCCCGTCGGGTCCGGCGGCGGCCGAGAGCTCGGAGTCGATGCCGGGTACCCGGCCCAGCGGCAGGATGGCGTCCGAGCCGATCGCGTAGAGGTGGTTCTTCTCCCACCACAGCCCACGTGACTCCGACCGTGCCAGCAGCACGTACTCGTCGGTGGCCGCGACCAGGCGGGCGCCGTCCCAGTTGCCACCCGAGAGCGGGCTCGGCGAATCCGGGAGCACGATGTCGCGTTCGGGCTCGGCGGGAGTGGTACCCGCGAGGTCCTGGCTCATGATCTGGCCGGGCTCACGCCACCAGCCGACCACCGCGTCGCGCAGGGCGACCGCGTCGGTGCAGTCGCATTCGGTGCGCGTCACGGAACCGTTGTCCACGCTCAGCGCGACGAGCGTCTTGGACGCCGTCTCCACCGCGAACGCGAACGCACCGTCGCGGGTGAAATTCACCGGCGCCGCCGAATAACCGAAATTGCCCGACGCACGCAGTGTTTCGGCGCCGCGGACGACAACCAGCTCACCTTCGGTTCGATACGCGAACACCCCGGAACGATCCGGCTGCTGATTCGGGGTGATCACCGGCGCGGGCGTGCCCTCGACCCCACACCCGGCTACCAGGCCGACCGCACCGAGCGCCGCGATCCACGCACCTGCACGCGCAACTCCCACCGCTGTCCCCTACCTGTGTCGACGGGTCCGTTCCGGGCAGCAGCCTAGCCCGCGCACCACCGGAACCGGGGCGACTCGTCACAACTTCCAGGCCGCGTCCAACCTGGTCGCCACATCGATATTGCGCACCGCGGCGATCTCGGGCTTGCGGATCTCCTCGGACATGTACCGGGCCACGAACCGGCGGATCTCGTGATCGACACTGGCGAGCACCCGCAGCAACTGCCCGCGCTTGGTGGAACTGGCCACGTTCACCCGCACATCACCCGGACGCGGCTCGGCGATGTCGATGACCACCCGCAGCGGGTCGGCCGTGCGTGCCGTCAGATGCAGGTGCACGGTGCCGTCCACCCGGAACCGCGACCTGTCGACCGCGAGATCGACCACCAGATCCACATGCAACGGGATCGTCAGCTCGAAGGAGATGAAGGCGTCGACGAAACGCAGAATGCGCGGCTGACCGAGCTCCACCTGCGCGGTGACCTTCGCCAACCGGCCCGGCCCCACCCCGATCGGGCCGAAATCGAAAGCGGCACCGGTGAGCTCACCAAACGCGTCCGCGATGCGCTGCTCGGACACGGCGTACTCGAGGAAACGCCTGCCGAACTCCTCATAGCTGATGTAAGACGCCTCATCAGGTTCCACGAACGCGACAGTACGCGAGGACTACGACATCACACCCCGAAGCGACGGTGCCGCGCCGCGTAATCCCGCAGCGCGCGAAGAAAATCGACCCGCCGGAACTCCGGCCAGTACGCCTCGGTGAACCAGATCTCCGAATACGCGCTCTGCCACAACAGGAAACCCGAAAGCCGCTGCTCCCCAGAGGTTCTGATCACCAGATCCGGGTCGGGCTGGCCCGAGGTGTACAGATGCTGGCCGATCGCGTCGACCGTGATCGACTGCACCAGATCCTCACCCGACTCCCCCGCCGCGATCTCCTGACGCACCAGCGAGCGCACCGCGTCGGTGATCTCCTGCCGACCCCCGTACCCCACAGCCACATTCACGTGCACACCGTCGCGCCCGCTCGTGCGCTCGGCCGCCACCCGCAGCCGCTTGGCGATCAACTCGGGGAAACCGGCGAGCGAACCGACGATCCGCACACTCCAGTTCTGCTCCGGCGCCGACAACTCCTCGACCACATCGGTGATCACCTCGAACAGCGTCTCGAGCTCCTCGGGATCGCGGCGCAGGTTCTCCGTCGACAGCAGGTAGACGGTCACCATCTCGATGCCCTCGGCGGCACACCAGCCGACCAGCTCGGCGATCTTCAGCGCACCGACCCGATGACCGTGGCTGACATCGGTGAACCCGTTCTCACGCGCCCAGCGTCGATTCCCGTCGCACATCACCGCCACGTGGCGGGGGTGCTGCTTGTCGGCCAGCTGCTTGGACAGCCTGGCTTCATAGACGCGGTACGGCAACCCTCGCACCCGACCGAAAAACTCCACGCCCGCACCCTACGCCTGGGCCGCCTCCCCGTGACTTTTGCCGGTCGTGGGTGCGGGGTGAGAGGCGTGCCGGGCCGGCGGTGAGGAGGTGCTCCGGTTTTGGGGTGGCTGGGGAGTTACCCATGTTCTTGCGAGATCAGGGGGCGGCTTTCTCGGGATCTGTGAGGTAGGCGCGTAGGAAGGTGTCGGTCGCGGCTTCGGCGACGGCGCGTAGTTCGGTGGGCGGGATCTTGCGTGCGCCCATGTGTGAGCGTGCCTCGAGGGGGCCGGTGAGCAGGGCCAGGTACTGCTCGGCGGCCGTGTCCGGGTCGCAGGCACGCAATCGGCCTGCCAGCGCCAGGCGGGCCAGTCGGTCGGCCAGTGCTTCGCGCAACCGGACCGAGGTGCGCTGCTGCACTTGGAGGGCCAGGTCGGCGAAGTCCTCGACCTGCGCGTAGGCCAGCCGGTGCAGGGACCGGCCGCGCTCGCTCGCGCACACCTGCAGCAGCCGGTACGCCGAGTCGAGGAACGCCTGCCGCGGATCGTCACCGACGTCGCGCAGGCTGTCCACGGCCGCAAGGGTTTCCGCGCTCACCACATCGGCAGCCGTCAGCAGCGCTTCCCGGAACAGGGTGCCCTTGTCGGTGAGGTGGTTGTACACGGTCGGTTTCGCGACACCGGCCTCGTCGGCGATCTCCTGCACACAGGTCTGGGCGTACCCGCGCCGCGCGAAGACCGCGAACGCGGCCGCCAGAATCTGCTGCCGCTTGTCGATACGACCTCGCGCCGGTGCTGCCACTCGTCAAGCCTACCGCCACCGATTGACTCCCCGGTTCAGTCTTGCGGCCTAACTGATCAGTCCTTTAAATTGAACCAGCCAGTTCAATTCAGGAGGATTCATGCTTGTCCACATGCTTCGATTCCGGTTCCGCGACGAGACCACCGAGGAGCAACGCGCCGAAGTGCTCGCCACCATGCGCCGCACCGCTGCCATCGATTCGGTGAGCTTCGCGACCGTCGGCCAGAACCTCGGCAATCCCGCCGCAGGCCTCACCCATGGCTATTGCGTCGGCATCGAAGACCTCGACGCCCTGGAGCGCTACATGCACGATCCGGTCCACCTGGCCGGGGATCCGCTCATCGCGCCGCACTTCGCCGAACTCGTCATCGGCCCCGACTTGTCCGACGACATGAACCCCGAACTCGGCGCCGAGATCATGGCCATGCATGAGCGCAAAGCCGCCATGTACCCCGAGTGGGCCGAATTGATGGCCACCATTCCCGAGGTCCGCTTCGCCTGATCACGCCCCTTCGCGGACTAACCGACCGCCTCACCGCTGGGCCCGGCGGGTGGATTCTGTTTGTGTGGTTGTCGGCACCTTCGACGGTGGTTGGCGGGGGCCTGCCGTACCGTTGGGGGCGTAACTTACGGTTCCGTAGGTTTGACTGGGAGGTGTCGTGGAGGCGGTCGGTAGCGATTCGGGTGTGCCTGTCGCGCTGGTGAAGCCGCGGTTTCGCGGGTGGATTCATACGTGGGCGTTCGGTGTGGCCGTGGTCGCGGTGGCGGCGCTCGCGGTGGCCGGGTTCGCGCGCTCGGCCACGGCCGGGTGGGCGACCGTGGTCTACGGGGTCGCGGTGTGCGGGCTGTTCGGCGTGAGCGCGGTGTATCACCGGGTGACCTGGGCGAGCGTGCGGACCCGGGTGCGGATGAAGCGGCTGGACCACTCGATGATCTTCGTGTTCATCGCGGGCAGTTACACCCCGTTCGCGGTGCTCGGCCTCCCCGACAGCACCGGGCGGACCTTGCTGATCGTGGTGTGGGTGGGAGCGCTCGCGGGAGTCGCCCTCAAGGTGCTGTGGCCGACCGCGCCCAGATGGGTCGGCGTGCCGTTGTATCTGCTGCTCGGGTGGGCCGTGGTGCCGGTCGCGCCGACCCTCCTGCACAACGTGGGGGTGTGGCCGCTGGTGTTGCTCGCCATCGGCGGGGTGATCTACAGCGTGGGAGCCGTGCTGTACGCGACGAAGTGGCCCAATCCGTGGCCGGACTTCGGGCACCACGAGTTCTTCCACGCGGCGACCGTCGTCGCGGCGCTGTGCCACTACATCGCGATCTGGCTCGTCGTGCTCGGCTGAGCGGCGTGCGTGCGCGGTGTCCTCGGCCGCGCCTTCTATGCTGGACAGTTGTGTCGATCATTCGCGCGGCTCGCCCCGCCCCGGCCCCGTCACGGGGTGCGGTAGACGGGTGTGCGCGGTGAACCGGCTGGTCCGCTGGCTGCTGCGGTCGCACTGGGGGCTCGCCCTCGTGGTCATCACCGCCAACTTCGTCGGCGTCGGCGCCATCTTCCTCATCTCCTGGGCCGGTGGCGTGTTCAGCCGGGTCGGCGACGACTGGCACGACGCGGCCTGGCTCATCGCCATCTACCCGGCCTTCGGATTCGCCCTCGGCATCGGCCTCGCGATCTACGACCGCCGAAAACACCTGCGCTGGCTGGACGAAGGACGCAAACCGACACCGGACGAAGCTCGCCAGCTGATCCGGCTGCCCGCCGCGATCACCGTGCGCGCCGTGCTGATCTGGCTGCCCGGCATCATCCTCACCGTGTGGCTGGTCGACCGGTTCACCGACTACCACAACACCACCGTGATCGGGGCGGGGTTCATCCTCGGCGCCCTCGAATCGGCGGGCGTGATCTACCTGATCCTGGACCGGCTGATCCGCCCGACCGTCCCCATCGTCGCCGCTGTCCTCGGACCGACCGTGCATCCGAGTGCCACGGTGCTGGTGCGCGTGCTCGTCACGTGGGCGGTGTCCGGTGCGCTGCCGGGGCTCATCGTCATCGTGGTGCTCAGCGACCGCACCACGCCCGCCAGCGACCGGGTGCGCGCGGCCTGGATGTTCTCGATCGTCGCCCTCGCCGTCGGGATGCTGGCCACCGCGCTGCTCGCGCGCTCGGTCGCGACCCCGATGCGGGCCATGTACCGGGCGCTGGACCGGATCACCCGCGGGGAACTCGATGTGCGGGTGCCCGTCGGCAGCGCGAGTGAGATCGGGCGGCTCGAACACTCCGTCAACGAACTGGCCACCACCCTGCGCGAACAGGCGCACATGGAGGACATGTTCGGCAAGCACGTCGGCTCGACGGTCGCCGAGCGCGCGTTGGCAGGCAGCGCCGACCTCACCGGTGATGTGCGCACGGTGTCGGCGCTGTTCATCGACGTCACCGGTTCGGTGCGGCTGTCGGCCGAGATGGAGCCGGTGGAGTTCGTGCACAAGCTGAACCGGTTGCTGGCCACCGTGGTCGCGGCCACCGAGGACAACGGCGGCCTGGTCAACAAATTCCAGGGCGACGCCGCCCTGTGCATCTTCGGCGCGCCCTCGGCGCTGCGCGACAACGCCACCCCGGCCCTGCGTGCCGCCCGCCGCATCCGCGACGAAGTGGTGGCCACCGGAGAGCTCGACATCGGTATCGGCGTGGCACGGGGCAAGGTGTTCGCGGGTGACGTCGGCTCCGACACCCGCCTCGAGTTCACCGTCATCGGTGACGCCGTCAACGAGGCGGCCCGGCTCACCACCGTCGCCAAGGAAGTGACGCGGCGGGTGCTGGTCAGCGATGACGTGGTGCAGGCGTCCGCACCCGCTGAACGCGCCAAATGGAAGCGGCACAAGGACATTCGGCTGCGCGGCATCCCCGGGCGCACCCGGACCTGGACCGATATCCCACCGAACCGCTGATCGGCGGCACCTGCCGACCAGCCGAATCGCTTGCCCCACAAGGCCGTAGGTCGCGCCTAATTGCCGACAAGACCAGGCCGAGACCCTCTGTCAGGTGCGCAGCGCCAGAGTCAGGTCGGCGGGGTCGGTGACGGGGAGGTCGCAGATCGAGCCTCGGCAGACGTAGGCGGCGGGGTGGCCGTCGACGAGGGGGCGGTCGGTGAGCAGTGGCGCGGCGTCCGGGGGTGCGGCCAGCACGATCGAGCCGCCCGGTGCGGCCGTGCGGGCGGCTGCCAGGAGTTCCATGGTGGCCGAGGTCTTTTCGGTTGCGGCGATGGCCACCTGGAACGGGCCGCGGACGGCGGCTTCGGCGACGGCGAGCCAATGGCCCGCGGTGCGTGGCGCGCGGTCGAGCAGGAGCGCGCCGCGGGCGAGGGTGTGGTCGGCCAGTTCGCGGTAGTGGACGGCGCGGTCGGGATCGGCGACGGCCGAGGCGGTGAGCAGAGCCTCGGCGAGGGCCGAGGTGCCCGAGGGGGTGGCGCCGTCGATGGGGTCGCGGGGGCGGGTCACCAGGGTTTCGGCGTCGTCGGCGGTGTCGAACCAGCTGCCGGGACGGTCGGGGTCGGCGAAATGCTCGATCGCCGCGTCGAGGATCACCTGGGCGGCGGCGAGCCAATCGGGTTCGCCGGTGGCCTGGTACAGAGCGAGCAGACCGGTGGTGAGCCAGGCGTAGTCCTCGAGCACAGCGGGTGGGACGCCCGCGACACCGTCGAGGGAGGCGCGGCGCAGGCGTCCGTCGACGAGGTGCACGTCGAGCAGGAAACGCGCGCACCGCACGGCCGCCGCCACCCAGGACGGTTCCTCCAGCGCCGCACCGGCTTCCGCGAGCGCGGTGATGGCCATCCCGTTCCAGGCGGTGACCACTTTGTCGTCGCGCGCCGGTTGCGGGCGCTCGGCGCGGATCCGGAACAGCTCGGCGCGCAACCGATCGAACCGGGCCGACTGTTCGGCGTCGACCGGGTCGCTGTGGCGGGTGAGCACGGAGGTGCCCTGTTCGAAGTTGCCCGCCGTGGTGACACCGAACGCGTCGGCGGCCCACATGCCGTCGAGCGGGCCGAGTTCGCCGACCAGCTCGGCGGGCGTCCACACATAGGTGGCGCCCTCTACACCCGGACCGCCCGGCTCGAGGTGGGTGTCGGCGTCGAGCGCGGAGGCGAATCCGCCCTCGGCGGTGCCGAGGTCGGCGAGCAGGAATTCGACCGTCTCGCGGGAAACCCTGTGCGGCAACGATTCCAAGGGGGTCGCCGGTGCGCGTCTGGCCAGGTGAGCGTAGGCGCGCAACAGCAGGGCGTTGTCGTAGAGCATCTTCTCGAAGTGCGGCACAAGCCAATTCGCGTCGACCGCGTATCTGGCGAACCCGCCGCGCAACTGGTCGTAGATACCGCCGCGCGCCATCGCCTCGGCCGCGCGCTCCACCAGGTCGAACACGGCCTGGTCACCGGTGCGTTCCCAATGCCGCAGCAGGCCCTCGAGCATCGCCGACGGCGGGAACTTCGGTGCCCCACCGAATCCGCCGTGTACCCGGTCCTCGTCGGCGGCGACGGCGAGGACCGCTTTGTCGAGAAGTTCGGTGGTGAGGGCGATCTCGCCGTCCGGCAGGCCGGTCGCCTGCGCACGCAATGCCTCGGTGACCTGGTCGGCGGCCTTGTCCACCTCGTCGCGGCGGTTGCGCCACGTCTCGGTGATGGCTGTGAGCAACTGGGTGAACGAGGGCATCCCGCCGCGCGGTTGCTTGGGGTAGTAGGTGCCGCAGTAGAACGGCGCACCGTCGGGGGTGAGGAAGCAGGTCATCGGCCACCCGCCCTGCCCGGTCATGGCGACGGTCGCGGTCATGTACACCGCGTCGAGGTCGGGGCGTTCCTCCCGGTCGACCTTCACGCACACGAAGTCGGCGTTCATCTGCTCGGCGGTCGCCGCGTCCTCGAACGACTCGTGCGCCATCACATGGCACCAGTGACACGACGCGTACCCGACCGAGAGCAGGATCGGCACATCCCGCTCGGCCGCCTCGGCCAGTGCATCGGCATCCCACTCCCGCCAATGCACCGGGTTGTCGGCGTGCTGACGCAGATACGGCGAAGTCGCGCTACCCAACCGGTTCACGCTGCCAGCGTGCCACACACGCGGAGACAGTGCCGACAACCATCAGCGGCGGGTTTCCACCGCGCGAACCGTCATGGTGGCGACGGCGACCAGCACGGCGGCTACCGCGACGAAAACGATCTGCGGCCGGTCCGTCGTCGCATCCCCGGCCAGCAGATATCCCGCGATATTGATCAACCAGTGCCCAACCGAGGCGACCAGCACACGTTGACCGAAACTCCCCGTGCCCAGATAGCCGAGCACCATCGCGAACGCCATCGTCGCCACGAAGAAGCACCCCGCGACCACCGGCCCGGCCGTGAAGGCCTGGATATGCCACAACGCCCACACCGCCCCGGTCACCGACACCGCCCCCAACCTGGCCATCCGCGATTCGAGCATCGGCTGCATCAGCCCGCGCCAGCCGATTTCCTCCCCACCGGCACCCAGCAACTGCACCACGAGAAACACGACGAACGGCACACTCCCGACAGCCGCAGCCCCCACGGTGGCCGTCCCCGACACAACCGCCGCCACCATCAGCATCGACCAGTACCCGACACACACCGCGACCATCGCCGCGACATTCCCCGCCACCCGCCGGCCGGAAACCGCAGCCGGGAGCACCGCAGCGACGGTCTTCCGGAACACCAGCCAGGTGACCAGCGCACCGACTGCCGGGGCGAACTGAACCAGCGAAAGCACGGCCCGATCTATCCCCGAAAGCGGTTGCACCGCAAGGAAGAACACCGAAGCGGCAAGGGTGGTCGCAACGTAAACACCGATCGCAACCTTCACCCCACCTGCCGTTCGCTTCATGTCGGCATGACTCGGGGAGGTGTCGGCGATACGCACGTGACCACCTTGACTGTCCCCACCCAGCCACACATCACACCGCAGTCCGATTCAGTTGTTGTACCGCAGCGCTATTGACAAGTTCCTGCTCCGCCCCAGCACCTCAGAGCGCGACAACCTCGAGCATGCTCTCCAGCCCCTTGAAATCGGAGGCGTTGCGTGTGTAGAGCGGAAGCGAGTTCGCCGACGCGATCGCCGCGATGAGCAGGTCCATCCGCCGAGGACGTGGGTCCCGGTTCGCGGCGATGGTGAGCGCGACCAAAGTTCCGTACCGAGTCGCCGCGGCTTCGTCGAACGGCAGCGGGTCGAATTCGACGATCGCGGCGCCGAGTTGCTCCGAACGCTCGGCCCGGCTCACCGGATCCTTGGCCATCGCGATGCCTTGATTGAGTTCAGCCAGGGTGATGGCGGTGATCTCCGGAGTCTCCGGAAGATCGCTCGGGTCGAGCGATCCGAGGTCGAGGTAGGCGCACGTATCGAGAACCCCCGCCGGATGCCTGACGCTCACCGGCCGCTCCAGGGGTCGTCGTCGCCGATCCTGTCCTCGGTGCCGAAGAATTCGTCGGCTTCCCGACGCATCGCGGCATAGTCCACCCGGGGCAGACCACGATGCCGTGCGACCAGTTCTTCCGCGCTGCGGCGCCGACGCCGGCTGACCGGCCGCACCTCGGCGATCTCGACACCGTTTCGGGTGACCAGGATGGTCTCGCCCGCCTCCACGGCATCCATGATCGCCGCGGAATTGTTCCGCAGCTCGCGCTGACTGATCTGCCTCATAGGTCAAGTGTAGCCCTGCGTGCTACACCGGGCTACACCCTTGGCTCGCAGTGAGGGGGTAGCGAACTTTTTCCGGAGCACCGGTGCGCCGCTCACCGGGACCACCACCGAAACGGCTGTTGGGCGGGGCGTAGGTGGGGCATTATTGGGGGCGAAGGCCCTGATAGCGACCGGACAGGAACCCCATGGCACCGCAGCTGACGCTCTCCGCGCAGCGGGCTGCGCTGGAGCGGGAGTGGGCGCAGTGGGTGCCTGCGGGGGAATCGGCGCTCGGGCGGAGTTCCGGGGTGCGGGCCGAGGTGGCGCAGTCGTGGTTGCGGTCGTTGCGGACGGTGGATCCTGGGCGCGATTGCGCGCCCGAGAGCGAGACGGATATCGGGCCGAAGTGGGCCGAGTCGCCGCTGCGTGGGCCGGTGAGCGAGTTGAAGGACCAGTTGCACAGCGTGGCCGACGACGCGGGGTATGTGGCGGCGGTGACCGATGCTTCGGGGACGATTCTGTGGACCTACGGCGGGCCGGTCATGCGGCGGCGGGCCGAGCAGGTGAACTTCGCGCCGGGTGGGCGGTGGGACGAGGCGCATATGGGGACGAACGCGCTATCGCTGGCGTTGCGCACCGATCGGCCGCACACCGTGTTCTCGGCCGAACATCTCGTCGCCGCCCTGCACGGCTGGGTCTGCTACTGCGCGCCGATCCGCGCGGCTGACGGCACACTGCTCGGTGTGCTCGACCTGTCGACCACCTGGAAACGCTCCCACCCGCTGGCCATGGCCACCGTGCGCACCATGACCAGTGCCATCGAAGCCAAACTGCACGCGGCCACACCCGCACCGGCGGGCATGCGGCTGACCTGCCTCGGCACCGGCCGGTTGATGCGCGACGGCACCCCGATCCGGTTGCGCCCACGTCAGCTCGAGATCCTCACCCTGCTCGCGCTGAGCGACGACGGCTACAGCCACGAACGCCTGCACTACGCCGTCTACGGTGACCGCGCGGTCGGCGCGAGCACCCTGAAATCGGAGATGTCGTACCTGCGCCGCGCCACCGGTGGCGACATCACCAACCGCGTCTACCGCTTCACCACTCCCCTGTCCTGCGACGCGCTCGACGTGCTGCGCGCCCTGGAATCCGGCGACCTCGACACCGCCGTCCGGCTGTATCACGGTCCGCTGCTTCCGGATTCGGAAACACCCGGCATCACCGAATGGCGCGGCTACCTCGCCGTCGCCATGCGCAACGCGGTCCTGGCCAGCCCCGACCCCCACCACGCCCTCACCTACGGCGAAGCCGCCCCCGACGACATTGCCGTCCACGAACACGCCCTCCTGCTGCTCCCGGTCCGCGACCCCCGCCGAGCTGTAGCCACCGCCCGCCTGCACAGCGCGCAGAGGGCATAGGCCGCCGCAGCGCAAGAGCCGTTTTCCGGGCCGTGATCACCGGCATCGGGCGCCACGAGATCCGCTCTCAACGTTTCATCAACCCTCGGGGTGGATAGTGATGGGCGTCACGCATTACCGGAACCAGCGAGGAGTTTCCGCACATGATCTACGCCAAGCCGGGCGCCGAGGGCAGCATCGTCAGCTACGCCCCCAGGTATGACAACTTCATCGACGGCAAGTGGGTTCCGCCGGTCGAAGGCCGGTACTTCGAGAACACCTCGCCGGTGGACGGTCAGCCGTTCTGCGAGATCGCCCGTTCCACCGCCGCCGACATCGAGCTGGCCCTCGATGCCGCGCACCGCGCCGCCGACGCCTGGGGCGCCGCCTCCGCCGCCGAGCGCGCCAATATCCTCAACAAGATCGCCGACCGCATCGAGTCGAATCTCGAGGCCCTGGCTGTCGCCGAGACCTGGGACAACGGCAAACCGGTTCGCGAAACCCTCGCCGCCGACCTGCCGTTGGCGGTGGACCACTTCCGCTACTTCGCCGGTGCGCTGCGCGCGCAGGAGGGCGGGATCAGCGAGGTCGACGGCGACACCATCGCCTACCACTTCCACGAGCCGCTCGGCGTTGTCGCCCAGATCATTCCGTGGAACTTCCCGATCCTGATGGCCACCTGGAAGCTGGCGCCCGCGCTGGCCGCCGGTAACGCGGTGGTGCTCAAGCCCGCCGAGCAGACACCGGCCTCGATCATGAAGGTCGTGGAGCTGATCGCGGATCTGCTGCCGCCGGGAGTTCTCAACGTGGTCAACGGTTTCGGGGTGGAGGCGGGCAAGCCGCTCGCGTCCAGCCCGCGCGTGGCCAAGGTCGCCTTCACCGGTGAGACCACCACCGGCCGGCTCATCATGCAGTACGCCAGCGAGAACATCATCCCGGTCACCCTGGAGCTGGGCGGCAAGAGCCCCAACATCTTCCTGCCCGATGTGATGGCCGCCGACGACGACTACCTCGACAAGGCCGTCGAGGGTTTCGTGATGTTCGCGCTGAACCAGGGCGAGGTGTGCACGTGTCCGTCGCGGGCGCTGATCGCGTCGTCGATCTACGACGAGTTCATGGAACGCTGCGTGCAGCGCACCAAGGCCATCGTCAGCGGCAACCCGCTCGACGAGGCGACCATGATCGGCGCGCAGGCCAGCAACGACCAGTTCGAGAAGATCCTGTCCTACATCGACATCGGCAAGAAGGAAGGCGCCGAGGTACTCACCGGCGGCGCGGTCCGCGCTGTCGACGGCCTGGACGGCGGCTTCTACATCGAGCCGACGATCTTCAAGGGCAGCAACGACATGCGCGTGTTCCAGGAGGAGATCTTCGGCCCGGTCGTCGCGGTGACCACCTTCGACTCCACCGACGAGGCACTGAAGATCGCCAACGACACCCTCTACGGTCTCGGCGCGGGCGTATGGACGCGGGACATGAACACCGCCTACCGCCTCGGCCGCGGCATCAAGGCGGGCCGGGTGTGGACGAACTGCTACCACGCCTACCCGGCGCACGCGGCGTTCGGCGGCTACAAGAAGTCCGGCATCGGCCGCGAGAACCACAAGATGATGCTCGAGCATTACCAGCAGACCAAGAATCTGCTGGTCAGCTACTCGCCGCAGAAGCTCGGCTTCTTCTGATGGCGCGCCGCTGATGGTCCGACGAGTAGACCTCACCGACAAGGCGGCGACGCTGCTCCGTGACCTGACCGGGCTGCACGGCCCGGTCATGTTCCACCAGTCCGGCGGCTGCTGCGACGGCAGCTCCCCCATGTGCTACCCACGCGGTGAATTCCGCGTGGGTCGCTCGGACGTGCTGCTGGGATATCTGCCCGGTGACATCCCGTTCTGGATGAGTGCGGACCAGTTCGAATACTGGAAGCACACCCATCTCACCGTCGACGTGGTGCCGGGCCGGGGCAGCGGTTTCTCGCTGGAAGCCCCCGAGGGCGTGCGGTTCCTGATCCGTTCACGCCTGCTCACCGACGAGGAGGTGGCGGAGCTGGATTCCCAGCCGCCGCCACCCACCGGTGACACCGTTTCACCGTGATGTGAAACACCAACTATCACACTGTTTCCGCAGGTCGGCGGCGCTTGATACGCGCCGCTGATCTGCGGGATCCACGGCCGTAACAGTCGTCAACCATTCTTCAACCCTCGACGATCACCGTTGCCGTCGCTACGCGCTTGTTTGTTGATGAGGAGCTTTACCTGTGAGTACCGACGCCGTTCCCGCCCCCACCGCCGACCCACCCGCCGACGACTATCTCGCCAAACGTACTCTGCGGTCCGGCACCGCCGGCTGGGTGCTGCTGGCGGGTCTCGGCGTGAGCTACGTGATCTCCGGCGACTATTCCGGCTGGAATTTCGGCCTGGCCGAAGGCGGATTCGGTGGCCTGCTGATCGCCTCGGTGATCATCGCCGGCATGTATCTGGCCATGGTCCTCGGCATGGCCGAACTGTCCTCGGCGCTGCCCGCCGCGGGCGGTGGCTACACCTTCGCCCGGCGCGCACTCGGGCCCTGGGGTGGGTTCGCTACTGGCACAGCGGTTCTCATCGAATACGCGATCGCGCCCGCCGCCATCGCCACCTTCATCGGCGCCTATGTGGAATCGCTGAACTTGTTCGGGATAACCGACGGCTGGTGGGTGTACCTGGCGGTGTACGCGCTGTTCATCGGCATCCATCTCGGTGGCGCGGGTGAGGCGCTCAAGGCGATGTTCGTGATCACCGCGATCGCACTGGTCGGCCTGGTCGTGTTCGCGATCGCGGCGGTCGGCCGGTTCGATGCCGCCAACCTGACGAACATCGCGCCCGACGCGGCGGCCACCGGCTCCTCGGCGTTCCTCCCGTTCGGCTACCTGGGCATCTGGGCGGCGATCCCGTTCGCCATCTGGTTCTTCCTCGCCGTCGAAGGCGTGCCGCTGGCCGCAGAGGAAGCCCGTGAACCGGAGAAGAACGTGCCCAAGGGCATCATCGTGGCGATGCTGATGCTAATGGTCACCGGCGCGGTGGTGCTGTTCCTGGTGACCGGTGCGCTCGGCGCCCAGGACGCCTCCGCCTCGGGCAACCCGCTGGTCGAGGCGCTCGGCGACAGCCCGGCGGCCAAGGTCGTCAACTACATCGGCCTGGCCGGACTCGTTGCCAGCTTCTTCTCCATCGTCTACGCCTACTCGCGCCAGACTTTCGCGCTCTCCCGCGCCGGGTACCTGCCGACCAGCCTGTCGGTGACCAACTCCCGCAAGGCGCCGATGCTCGCGCTCGTCGTGCCCGGCATCATCGGCTTCGCCCTCTCGCTCACCGGCGAGGGAGCCATGCTGCTCAACATGGCCGTGTTCGGCGCGGCGGTGAGCTACGTGCTGATGATGGTGAGCCACATCGTGCTTCGCGTCCGTGAACCGAACATGCCCCGCCCTTACCGGACCCCCGGCGGCATCGCCACCACCTCGTTCGCGCTGGTGATCGCGGCCGCCTCGGTGGCGGCGACCTTCCTGGTCGACCCGAAGGCGGCGCTGTTCACCCTCGGCGTGTTCTGCGCCTTCATGGCGTACTTCGGCCTCTACAGTCGCCACCACCTGGTCGCCAAGTCGCCCGACGAGGAATTCGCCGCGCTGGCGAAAGCCGAAGAGGAACTCGAGTGATCCGCTGACCGTTGTCCCCCGCTCGGCCGTGTCTGCCGAGCGTCAACCACGCACTCGCGAGAGGAGGACGGCGCCGACCGGCGCCGCACTTCGATGACGAAGTACCGCAGCACCATCGACGTCACCACCTACACCTTCGACGGACTGGTCGACCTGCTGGCCAAGGCCACCCCGCTGCGCAGCGGGGACCAGCTCGCCGGCTGTGCGGCCGACACGGACGCCGAGCGCGCGGCCGCGCAGTGGGCGCTGGCGGAAGTGCCGCTGCGGACCTTCCTCACCGAGGTGGTCGTGCCCTACGAGTCCGACGAGGTCACCCGCCTGATCATCGACAGCCACGATCGCGCGGCCTTCGCGCCGATCGCGCATCTCACCGTCGGTGGGCTGCGCGACTGGTTGCTCGCCGTCGCCGCGACCGACGACGCGGCGGCGACCCTGACCGCCGTCTCGCCCGGTCTCACCCCGGAAATGGTTGCCGCGGTCAGCAAGATCATGCGCAACCAGGACCTGATCGCGGTGGCCAGGGCCGCCACGGTGACGTCGGCGTTCCGCACGACGATCGGCCTGCCCGGCCGGTTGAGCACCCGCCTGCAACCCAACCACCCCACCGACGACCCGCGCGGGATCGCCGCCGCCACCCTCGACGGCCTGCTGCTCGGTTGCGGTGACGCGGTGATCGGCATCAACCCGGCAACCGATTCACCCCAGGCCACCGCCGACCTGCTGCACCTGCTCGACGAGGTGCGCCTGCGATTCGACATCCCCACCCAGTCGTGCGTGCTCTCCCACGTCACCACCACCATCGGCCTGGTCGAGGCGGGTGCTCCGGTGGACCTGGTCTTCCAGTCCATCGCGGGCACCGAGGGCGCCAATTCCGGGTTCGGCGTGAACATCTCGCTGTTGCGCGAGGGGAACGAGGCGGGTCGATCGCTGCGGCGCGGCACGGTCGGCGACAACGTGATGTACCTCGAGACCGGGCAGGGTTCGGCGCTGAGCGCGAATGCCCATCTGGGCGTGGGGAATCGGCCGGTCGACCAGCAGACGCTGGAAGCGCGCGCCTACGCCGTGGCCCGCGATCTCGAGCCGCTGCTGGTCAACACGGTGGTCGGCTTCATCGGGCCCGAGTACCTCTACGACGGCAAGCAGATCATCCGCGCTGGGCTCGAGGACCACTTCTGCGGGAAGTTGCTCGGCCTGCCGATGGGCGTCGATGTCTGCTACACCAACCACGCCGAAGCCGACGCCGACGACATGGACACCCTGCTCACCCTGCTCGGCGCGGCGGGCTGCGCGTTCGTCATCGCGGTGCCCGGTGCCGACGACGTGATGCTCGGCTACCAGAGTCTGAGCTTCCACGACGCCCTCTATGTCCGCAAGGTCCTCGACCTGCGCCCCGCACCGGAATTCGAGGCGTGGTTGTCGGGACTCGGCATGCTCGACGCGAAAGGCAGACTGCGCCAAGTGGAACCGCTGTCCTCTCCCCTGCGCGCACTGGCGGGCACCCGATGAGCGGCTCGAACTCGCCGCGCGAAGCCGAGATCGTGCGAGATACGGCGGCCGTGCCGGAGACGAGCAATAGTTCCGAAACTGATGTTTCCCAAGACTTCTGGGCTCAGTTGCGCAGCACCACCCAGTCCAGGATCGGACTCGGCCGCACCGGCAACGCCCTGCCGACCAGCGAGGTGCTCGCCCTGCGCGCAGCCCACGCCGCCGCCAGGGACGCCGTGCACGAACCGCTGGCTGTCGACGAATTCGCCACCCGCATAGCCGAACTCGGGCTCGGCGAGCCGGTGACGGTGACGAGTAAGGCCGCCTCCCGCTCGGAGTACCTGCGCCGCCCCGATCTCGGCAGGCTCCCCGCCGACCTGTCACCGATCACCCACGGCGACTTCGATATCGGCATCGTCCTCGCCGACGGCCTGTCTCCCCGCGCACTCACCGACCACGGCGCGGGCCTGCTGTCCGCGCTGGCAGGCGAACTCGGCGGCTACACCATCGCCCCACCCGTGATCGCCACCCAGGCGCGGGTGGCGCTGGGCGACCACATCGCCGAGGCCATGGGCGTGCGGACCCTGCTCGTCGTGATCGGGGAACGGCCCGGTCTGTCCGTGGCCGACAGCCTCGGCATCTATCTCACCCACGCGCCACGCCCCGGCCGTGCCGATGCCGAACGCAACTGTGTGTCCAATATCCACCCACCGGACGGTCTGGCCTATGCCGATGCGGCACGGGTGGTTGCCGGGCTCGTCGCGGGCGCCCGTGCACTCGGCCGCTCCGGAGTCGACCTCAAGGACACCTCACGTGCCCTCACCGGATCGGACGAGACCAGTCTCACGGTCGGTGACCCAGACACCTGACCGTTCGACATGATTCCAAGCCGTTCGCTCAATAGAGTGAACCCATGATCCGCACCGCCGCCCTCGCCCATGTTCGCGACCGCAGGCTGATCCAGACGCGCCCGGAAGGCAAGGATGTCTTCTACATGGCGGGCGGCAAGATCGATCCCGGCGAGACCCCTTTACAAGCTCTGCATCGCGAGATCGAGGAGGAGCTCGGCGTGGGTCTGGACGGTGTGTCCGAGCTCGGCATCTTCGAGGCCGAGGCGTTCGGCCACGGCCGCAACACCCCGCTGCACATGACGTGTTTCCTCGCCGACCTCACCGGCGAACCGCAGGCCACCGGGGAAATCGCCGAATTCCGGTACTTCACGGTGAGCGAATACGCGGGCATGACCCAGGTGGCGCCGGGTTCGATGATGGTATTCCGCCGCCTGCACGAACTCGACCTCATCGACTGGTGATCGCGGCGGCAACGATTGCGTCTCGGGCGAAACGAACCCGCCACCTGCGGCGATCCCTTAGCTGTGACGATGACCCAGCCGACGGCTTCCGACATGACACCGTCCGAGCGCCGGGCTGCTCTGCGGCAGCTGATCATCGCGTTCGGCTTGATCAACAAGACCATCGAGCTCAGTGCCAGCGGCGCGCCACGACAGATCGCCGAACATGCCGAGGCCGCTCGCGATCTGATCGGTGAACTGGTGGCCGATCTGGCCCGTTAGGTCGCCGCCGGTTTCGGCGGTTCGGTGCCGTCGCCGGTGTCCGGGATCGCGCCCGGGTCGGTGCCTTCGTCGGCCTTCTGGTCCGGTTCGGGATGTTCGGGTTCGAATGTCTCCGGCAGGCCCTTGAGGTGTTTGTTCATCGAACGAACCAGCAGGACGGTGCCGGCCAGCAGGATCAACACGATCAGCAGGCCGAGCGGGGAGGCCTTGCCGAACTCCGGGCCGGTCGGGGTGCCGGGGTCTTGTGCGAGGAGAGCCAGAATCACCGGTCGGCGTCCTCGATACCGGCGAACAGGTCGGTCTCCGGGATGGCGGTGGATACTCTGGTCTTGGCCAATTCGAACTCCTCGGTCGGCCACAGCCGCTGCTGCATCTCCAACGGGATCGCGAAGAACGCGCCGTTGGGATCGATCTGGGTCGCGTGCGCGCGCAGGGCGTCGTCACGCTGGGGGAAGTATTTCGAGCACTCGATCTGCGTGGTGACCCGGGCCATGATGTCGCCGCGCGCCGCCGCGTACTGACGCATCCGGTCCAGCCATTCCTGCAGCGGGAACGGCTTGCCCTCACGCTCGAACTCGGCGGCGAAGGTTTCCAGGCGCTTCTGGCTGAAGCCGTGGTCGTAGTACAGCTTCAGCGGGGTCCACGGTTCGCCCGCGTCGGGGAACGCCTCCGGGTCGCCCGCCGCGTCGAACGCGGCCACCGACACTTCGTGGCAGCGGATGTGGTCGGGGTGCGGGTAACCGCCGGTCTCGTCGTAGGTGGTGATCACGTGCGGTTTGAACTCGCGCACCACCTTCACCAATGCCTCGGTGGCCTCCTCGAGCGGGACCAGGGCGAAGCAACCCTCGGGCAGCGGCGGCAGCGGGTCGCCCTCGGGCAGACCGGAGTCGACGAAACCGAGCCACTGCTGGCGCACACCGAGCGCGTGGGCGGCCGCGGCCATCTCCTCGCGCCGGATCTCCTCGATCCGGTCGAGAACACCCGGGGTGTCCATGGCCGGGTTCAGGATGCTGCCGCGTTCGCCACCGGTCAGGGTGACGACAAGGACGTCGACGCCCTCGGCCGCGTACCTGGCCGTGGTCGCGGCGCCCTTGCTCGATTCGTCGTCGGGGTGGGCGTGCACCGCCATGAGGCGAAGGCCACTCACGTCTCGTTCACCATCGCTCTCGCTCGCGGGTGTCAGAACTACAGTCCCTATAGTTCCATCCGACCCCACTTTTGTTCCGACCACCCCCGGGAGCGAGAACCGATGACCGAGCCCGCACCGCACTCCGCCGCGAGCTCGGCCGCCTCAGCAGCGCGACACGCCGAACGGTATGGCACAAAACCACCGGTGCGTCGCCCCTGGGTGCTCGCTTTGCTCGGTGTCGGCGTGGTGGTCGCCGGCTTCGTGGTCGCCTATCTCGGTTTCCAGAAATACGGCCCGAAGGCGATCGAGACCGAGCAGCTCGGTTACGTGGTCGTCGACGACTCCACGCTGGAGATGCGGGTGAAGGTGACTCGCGACGAGCCGGGCAACGCCGTGGTGTGCTTCGTACGGGCGATGGACCGTGACGGTGCCGAAGTGGGCAGGCGCGAGATCCTCGTGCCCGGCTCGGAGGCGACCAGCGTGCAGGTGAGCACCACGGTCAAGGCATCGAGCCGCCCCTCGGCGGGCGACATCTACGGCTGCACCGAGGACGTGCCCAGCTATCTGCGGCTGCGCTGACACCGCGCGATCGGCCCTGACCTGCATCTTTGTGAGACATGCTAAAATAGCTGGATACACGGTTCCGGGGCTCGGAGCCGTGTTTGCTGCATTGGCGGCCAGCGATGCTGTTTCCGGGTTACGGGTTCACCCCCAGGATCGCTCCAGCCGTCGGGCTGGTGCATGCCCTCCTACCGGGGGCGTGGCGCCGGTTTCAGGGAATCCCGGTGCGCCGGGAACAACTACTAGGGAGTGATCGAGATGACCGAGAATGTGACCTGGCTTACCCAGGAGTCGCACGACAGGCTCAAGAGTGAGCTGGACTCGCTCATTGCCAATCGTCCGGTCATTGCCGCCGAGATCAACGAGCGTCGCGAAGAAGGCGACCTCAAGGAGAACGGTGGCTACCACGCCGCGCGTGAGGAGCAGGGTCAGCAGGAGGCGCGCATCCGCCAGCTGCAGGAGCTGCTCAACAACGCCAAGGTCGGCGTGGCACCCACCAAGTCCGGTGTGGCACTGCCCGGTTCGGTCGTCACCGTCTACTACGACGGCGACGAGAGCGACACCGAGACCTTCCTGATCGCCACCCGCGAAGAGGGCCTCGGCGCCACCGATCTCGAGACCTACTCGCCGAACTCCCCGCTCGGCGGCGCGCTGATCGACGCCAAGGTGGGCGAGACCCGCGAATACACGCTGCCCAACGGCAACACCATGAAGGTGACCCTGGTCAGCGCGGAGCCCTACCACGGCTGAACACGGCCGCCTCGAGCCCCGTGAAATAGAACCCGAACGCAAGCGGCCGCACCCGGATACCGGATGCGGCCGCTTCGTCATTCTCTGGTCCCCGCTCAGCTCAGCGCTTGTTCGATGTCGGCGAGCAGGTCGCTGATGTCCTCGATACCCACCGAGAGCCGCACCAGGTCCGCTGGCACCTCCAGGGCCGAGCCCTCGGTGCTGGCGTGGGTCATGGCGCCCGGGTGCTCGATGAGCGACTCGATGCCGCCCAGCGATTCGGCGAGGGTGAAGATCGTGGTGCGCGAGCAGAACTTCAGTGCCGCCTCCCGGCCACCGGCCAGGCGAACCGAGATCATGCCGCCGCTGCGGCGCATCTGCTTCTGCGCGATCTCGTAGCCGGGGTGCGTGGGCATGCCCGGGTAGATCACCTTCGAGATAGCGGGGTGGTTCGAGAGGAACTCCGCGATCACCTCGGCGTTGTCGCAGTGCTTCTCCATGCGCACGGCGAGGGTCTTGATGCCGCGCAGGGTGAGGAAGGCGTCGAACGGGCCGGGCACCGCGCCCGCGCCGTTCTGCAGGAACGCGAAGGCCTTGTCGAGTTCCTCGTCGTTGGTGATGAGCGCGCCGCCGACGACATCGGAGTGACCGCCGAGGTACTTGGTGGTCGAGTGCACGACGATGTCGGCGCCGAGCAGCAGCGGCTGCTGCAGGTACGGGGTGGCGAAGGTGTTGTCGACGACGAGCTTGGCGCCCGCCGCGTGGGCGATGTCGGCCAGGGCGGGGATGTCACCGATGCTCAGCAGCGGGTTGGTCGGCGTCTCGATCCACACCAGTTTGGTGTTGGGGCGGATGGCCGCGCGGACCTCGTCGAGGTTGGCGATGTGGGCGGGCGAGTGCTCGATGCCCCACTGGCTGAACACCTTGTCGATGAGCCGGAAGGTGCCGCCGTAGGCGTCGTCGGGGATGACGATGTGGTCGCCGGGGCGCAGCACCGCGCGCAGCGCACAGTCGGTCGCGGCCATACCCGAGGCGAAGGCGCGACCGTAGCTGCCCGATTCGAGGGCGGCGAGGTTGGCTTCCAGTGCCGTGCGGGTCGGGTTGCCGGTGCGCGCGTACTCGTAGCCTCCACGCATGCCGCCGACGCCGTCCTGGGCGAAGGTGGAGCTCGCGTAGATGGGGACGTTCACCGCACCGGTCTGAGGATCGGGTTCATATCCGGCGTGCACGGCCCTGGTCGAGAATCCCAGCTCACTCATGGACTCAGACTAGATGCCCGGATCCGGCCGGTCGCGCACGGGTATCACGCCTGCACGAAGTGCCCGATTCGGTGACGGTGCCACGGTTAAGCTGACGCCATGGTGACCGTGGAAGAGTTGTTCGCGATCGATGCGTTGCTGTCCCCGGAGGAGCGTGAGATCCGGGATACCGTCGCCCGATTCGGCGAGAAACGACTTCGCCCGCACATCGCGGAGTGGTTCGAGGCGGGCACCTTCCCCGCCCGCGACATCGCACCCGAGCTCGGCAAGCTCGGACTGCTCGGCATGCACCTCGAGGGGTACGGCTGCGCGGGCGCGTCGGCCACCGCCTACGGCCTGGCCTGTCAGGAACTCGAGGCCGTGGACTCCGGTGTGCGCAGCATGGTGTCGGTGCAGGGCTCACTCGCCATGACGGCCATCCACTTCTTCGGGTCCGAGGAGCAGAAGCAGCAGTACCTGCCCGCCATGGCGGCCGGTGAGCTGATCGGCTGCTTCGGGCTCACCGAACCCGACTACGGCTCCAACCCCGGCGGCATGCGCACCCGCGCGCGCCGCGACGGTGACGACTGGGTGCTCAACGGGTCGAAGATGTGGATCACCAACGGCTCCGTCGCCGATATCGCCGTGGTGTGGGCCTATGCCGAGGAGCCCGGCGACGACAAGCCACGGGTGCGCGGGTTCCTCGTACCGGCAGGCACCCCCGGATTCACTACCCGGGAGATCCACCGGAAATTGTCGCTGCGCGCATCCCTCACCGCCGCACTGGATTTCGATGACGTACGCCTGCCCGCCGACGCGGTACTTCCCGAGTCACGCGGGTTGAGTTCGCCGCTGGCGTGCTTGAGCGAGGCGCGGTTCGGCATCGTCTTCGGTGCGCTGGGTGCCGCCCGCGACTGCCTCGCCGCCGCCGTCGACTACGCCCGCACCCGCGAGGTGTTCGACAAGCCGCTGGCCGGCTACCAGCTCACCCAGGCCAAGCTGGCCGACATGGCGCTCGAGCTCGGCAAGGGACAGCTGTTGGCCCTGCACCTCGGCCGGTTGAAGGACCGACACGAGATCACGAGCGAACAGATCAGCGCCGGCAAGCTCAACAGCACGCGTGAGGCGATCCGCATCGCCCGCGAATGCCGCACGATTCTCGGTGCCAACGGGATCACCCTCGACTACCCGGTGCTGCGGCACGCGAACAACCTGGAGTCGGTGCTGACCTACGAGGGCACGGCCGAGGTGCATCAACTGGTGCTGGGCAAGGCGCTCACCGACGCGAACGCTTTCCGCTAGGCCGGTCGACTCGACGGCCGGATCAGTCCGTCGAGTCGGCGGTCGCGGGGCGGATCATTCCGCCGGCGAAGACGAGGGTGAGCGTGAGGGCGACCACGGTGAGCACCGTGAGAGCGAGCGGGAGGGTGAGGCCGAGGGGAACCCCGAGGGCGGTGAGCGCGGCGACTCCGCCGCTACCCCAGAGGAAAGCCGCGACGAATCGGCCGAGCACCCGCGCGTAAGGCCGGTGCCGCAGCAGCCCCGTGACACCGGAGCGCGCCGTGTAACCGGCGCCCGCGGCGACGACAGGGTTCGCCCACAGCAGCTGAACCGCCGAATCGGTGACGTGCACCGTAGATCCTTTCGCTCGCCGAGCTGGTTTGCCGAAAGTTCTCCCGAATCGGTTATACCCGCCCAGAATCCATCGGTGCGGCACTTCACGCAAGTCTGTGCACAGGATCGTAAAGTTGCGCCGCGTTCGCCGCTCTATGACGGATTCGCTACCATCTGGTGGTGTTTTCGCTCGGCCCCGCACTGCTCGAAATTTCGGCACGGCGACATCTGCGACAGTTGAACATCGAATACGGCGTCCCCGCGGCCGCCGCCGCGGCGCAGCACCCAGGGGTGCTGGCGCAGCTGGACCAGCACGCCGCCGCCGTCCGCGACATTCTCGAGTACGGGGTCGAGGAGGCGGCGCGGCTTCCGCTCGCCATCCTGCTGGCCGGATACGTGCGCGGGCTGCTCGATCAGGTGGTCGCGGAGCGAGCGGGTGTGTTCGCGGGGGTGGCGCCGCAGACCTGGCACGACGCCGACTGGCTGCAGTACCGGCTCGCGGCCGTCTGCCACCACGCCGGCGCCTGAAACCGGAATCGGCGCTCCGCCACCGAAGCGGTGACGGAACGCCGGCGCCGGTTGGTTCCTACCTCGCGGTTTCCCCGCCCCAGCCGGGCTGCTGGCCCGTCTGCGGGTAGCCACCGGCCTGCGGGCTGCCGCCCGCGCCGGGAGTCGCCCATTCCTGCTGGGTCTGCTGGGTGTGCGAACCCGGCACCCGCTGACCCTCGCGCGTCACGTCCTCACGACCGCGCTGGTAGGCCTGGGCCTCACCCTTGAGCGCGGGCATCTCCGATTCCAGGTTGCCGAGCCAGCTGCTCCAGCGCTGCTCCATGGGCCGGACCAGGCCGCCGCCCACGCCGACGACGAGGATGCCGCCGATCGTGGCGAGCACCGCGATCAGGATCGGGGTGGTCACCGTGGTGGCGACACCGATCTGGTTCAGGGCCGCGATGATGCCGATCGCCCAGATGAAGACCGAGGCGATCTTGCCGAGCAGCGAACCGTAGGACAGGCCGCCGAGCGCGTTGGTGACCAGTTCGCCGACCGCGTGCGCGACCGCACCCGCGATCACCACGATCACGATCGCCACCGCCGCCTTCGGCAGCCAGGCCACGATGCCGGTGAGCAGGTCACTGACCGGGTTGGGGCCGAACACACCGAAACCGATCTGCAGCGCGATCAGCAGGATCGCGTAGTAGGCCAGCTTGGCCAGCAGATCAGAGGCGTCGTACTTGCTCTTGGCCATCATCTTCTTGATCTGGCCGCGCTCGACCAGCCGGTCGAAACCGACCCGCTCGAGCACCGCGTTCACCACCTTCGCCACTACTTTCGCGATGATCCAGCCGATCAGCAGGATGGCGATGAAGGCAACCAATTTCGGCACGAATTGCGCTACCGAACTCCAAGCGTCATTGAAGCCTTGCTGGAAGTCGATCGCGACGACGGAGTTGTCCACAGCACTTCCTTTCGCTCTTCCCGCCCGATTTGCCGAGAGTGTCATCGGAGGCTTACCCCCATGAATCGGTCCGAACCAGCCGGTTGCGAGAAAGTTGCCTACTTTCTCGCACGTGGGATGAGCCACACGATCCGCTCTTGCGCTCGGAGCCATCGCGGCCCAGTCTGTAAGTAAGTGGTTACTTACAGCAGGAGGTGCCGGTGACGCCGTCGACGCGCGAGCGGATCATGACCGAGGCGCTGCGGTTGTTCGGTGAGCAGGGGTTCGCCAAAACCTCGGTGGCTCAGATCGAGCGGGCGGCGGGGTTGTCCAGCGGTGCCGGCGGGCTCTACCGGCACTTCCGGTCCAAGGACGAGCTGCTGGTCGAGGCGGTGTCGTCGCGGCTGTCCGAACGCGGCGCGTGGGAACCGCTGCTCGCGCCGAACACCTCGATCGCGGCGGCGCTCGCGCCGTCGGGCAGCACCGTCGACAAGCTGACAGCGCTGTGCCGGATCGGCTTGGCGCGAATGGACCACGACCGTGACGTGAGCCGGATCCTGATGCGGGACAACTCGATTCCCGAAGGTTTGCTCGAAGTGTTCCGGCAGCAGGAGTACGCGACGGTGATGCGGGTGATCACCGGCGTACTCACCGAACTGGCCGGCTCCACACGGCGCGAACAGGATTGGGAGGCCACGGCCGCCGTGGTCGCCGGGGCAGTCGCCCACTACTGGCTCATCCGCGACATCTTCGACGGCGCCCACCCCGCCGATGTCGACGCCGAACGCTACCTGAGAGCAACCGCAGAGATGATCGCCGCCCGGCTCGACCGCGCGGACCACGAGGAACAGGACCGAGGATGAACACACCCATCACAGTCATCGGCGGCGGACTCGCCGGACTCACCGCGGCGATCGCCGCCGCCGAAGCAGGAGCGACCGTTCGCCTCTACGAGGCACATGCCACGCTCGGCGGCCGGGCCCGCGCCATCACCGGACCGTATGTCGCACACGACGGTGCGCACGTCTTCTATGCCGACGGACCGCACTACGCCTGGCTGAAGAAGCGCGGCTTCGTCACCGGGCTCGGTTGGCCCTCACCGGTGGACGCCGCGAAGCTCGGCTTCCGTGCGGACGGCAGACTGCGCCGGGTGCCACCGATAGGGATGCTGCGGGCGCAGTCACGCAAGTGGCTGAAGGCACCGGTCGACGTCGACTTCCACACCTGGGCCGCGCAGCGCTGGGGCGAGCACACCGCCACCCAACTGGCCAACGCGATCAGCGTGCTCACCTACGACGCCGACACCGGCCGCCTGTCCGCCGCCTTCGTCTGGGAACTCTTCCAGCGCGCACTCGGACCCAAGGTTCCGGCTGTGCGGTGGGTGCGTGGCGGCTGGCAGCGCACCGTCGACCGGATGGTCGCGCGCGCGGGCGAACTCGGTGTGGCCATCGAAACCGGTTCGCGCGTGGACACATTGCCCACCGACGGCCCCGTCATCGTCGCTACCGAACTCGAAGCGGCGCGACGGCTGCTCGGTGACGAAAGCCTCCATGCCACCGGCGGTTTCGCCGCCCTCCTCGATATCGCCGTCACCCGGGACCGGCGCGACCGCAGCATCGTCTTCGACCTGGACGAAGGCGGCTTCCACGAGTCCTACACCATGCAGGACGACTCCATCGCTCCCGCGGGCGAATCCCTCTACCAGCTCCAGATGCCCGTCCGCCCGGGCGAATCCCGCGATGCCGCCCACCACCGCCTCGAAGCCTTCGCCGACGCCACCATCCCGGACTGGCGCTCCCGCAAGACCTTCCACCGCAAAGCCACCGCGAAGAACCGCACCGGCGCCCTCGACCTCCCGGGCACCACCTGGCGCGACCGTCCGGCCGTCGACCGGGGCAACGGGGTGTACCTGGCCGGTGACATGGTCGCCGCGCCCGGCATGCGCGGGGAGATCTCCATCAACAGCGCGTTGATCGCCGCCGAGTCGGCGGTGGCCACCCTGCGCACACGAACAGTCAGCGGGGCGTGAAATTCGGTTGCGAACCGAATAGACCGGGTTCTAGCGTGATCCGCATGTCGTGCCCCGTATTCATCCGCATCCGCCACGCCCGGGCTCTGGCCCGCTAGCGGACGCGGATCTGCACTCTCGCGTCCACCGGCGCGCCCAGGGCCCATCGAGACTCTTCCGACTCGATGACCCGAAGGGGCAACTGCCGTGGCGCAGGACCATTCACACAAGAACTATTCACACACCCAGCGCAAGGTCACCGCGCGTGGGGGCCGCCGTACGTCGCGTGACCCGAACAGAAGAACGCTGTCACAGAACTTCCTGGTGGATCCACATGCGGTCGAACTACTGATGACCGTCGCAGATTCAGCCGGTACCGTGCTCGAACCCGGTGCGGGCGAGGGCGTGCTCACCCGGGCACTCGCCCGGCGCGGGGCCGAGGTCACCGCCTACGAAATCGATCCACTGCTCGCGGCCAAGCTCTCGGCCCAGACCAGGGGCGAGCACGGAATCCAGGTGGTCCGAGGCGATTTCACCAACGCCAAGGCGCCACGCACCGAGTTCGCGGTGGTCGGCAACATCCCGTTCTCGGCCACCGCACGGATCGTGGACTGGTGCCTGAGCGCACCGGCCCTCACCTCGGCGACCCTGCTCACCCAACGCGAGTACGCCCGCAAACACACCGGCGACTACGGAAGATGGAGCCTGACAACCGCCCTGACCTGGCCGTGGTTCGACTGGCAACTACGCGGCCACATCCCCCGCACGAGTTTCCGCCCGATCCCGGCAGTCGACGCCGCCATCCTGCGACTCGACCGCCGACCGACACCCCTTGTCTCCCATCGCGACTCCTACACCGAACTGGTACGCACCGCATACTCCGGAATCGGCGGCTCGGTCGGTACCGCGCTGCGAAGGCGCTACCAGGGAGTGGACACGGCCCTGCACAGCGCAGGCATCGCCCACGACACGGTGGTCGCCTATGTCCACCCGGAGCAGTGGGTGAACCTACACTCCGCGTTGGGTTGACCGACGTCCCGCAGGGCGGTCCACAGCGACCGCCCTGCGGGACTTCATCGTCACTCTGATCGCGCCGCCGTTTCGCTGCCTGCTCACCCCAGACGATGTTGCGCAGCACGACGCCGAGCGTGCTCGGCGTCCACTCCCGTCAGCTCCTCAGCTCACGGGCGGCCTTCGCGTCGGTCTGATCTCAGATCGAGCCGGTGCTGAGGAAGCCGAGCAGGTCGTGGCGGGTGATGACGCCGACGGGCTTGCCGTCTTCGACGACCATCAGCGCGTCGGTGTCGGACAGGGCCTTGGTGGCGGTCGAGAGAGGTTCGCCCGAGCCGATCAGGGGGAAGGACGGGCTCATGTGCTGGGCCACCGAGTCGGTGAGCTGAGCGCGGCCCTCGAAGACGGCCGAGAGCAGGTCGCGTTCGGTGACGCTGCCCGCCACCTCGCCCGCCATCACCGGCGGTTCCGCGCCGACGACCGGCATCTGCGAGACACCGTATTCGCGCAGGATCTCGATGGCGTCGCGCAGGGTCTCCGACGGGTGGGTGTGCACCAGGTCGGGCAGCTCGCCCGACTTGCCGCGCAGCACGTCACCGACCAGCGGTTCCGGGCCCGACTCGAGCGGAGTGGTGAGGAAGCCGTAGGAGCTCATCCACTTGTCGTTGAAGATCTTCGACAGGTAGCCGCGGCCACCGTCGGGCAGCAACACCACGACGACGGCGTCGGGGTCGCGCCGGGCCACCTCGATCGCGGCGACCACGGCCATGCCGCACGAGCCGCCGACGAGCAGGCCCTCTTCCCGGGCCAGGCGACGGGTCATCTCGAAGGAGTCGGCGTCGGAGACGGCGATGATCTCGTCGGGCACGGCCGGGTCGTAGGCGGTGGGCCAGAAGTCCTCACCGACACCCTCGACGAGGTAGGGGCGGCCGGTGCCGCCGGAGTACACCGAGCCCTCGGGGTCGGCGCCGATGATCTTCACCTTCCCGCCCGAGACCTCTTTGAGGTAGCGGCCGGTGCCGGTGATGGTGCCGCCGGTGCCGACACCCGCGACGAAGTGGGTGACCTTGCCTTCGGTGTCGGCCCAGATCTCGGGGCCGGTGGTCTCGTAATGGCTTTCCGGGCCGCCCGGGTTGGAGTACTGGTTGGGCTTCCAGGCGCCGTCGATCTCGCGGACCAGGCGATCGGAGACGTTGTAGTAGCTGTCGGGGTGCTCCGGCGGCACGGCGGTCGGGCAGACCACGACCTCGGCGCCGTAGGCACGCAGCACGTTGCGCTTGTCCTCGCTCACCTTGTCGGGGCAGACGAACACGCACTTGTACCCGCGCTGCTGGGCGACCAGGGCCAGGCCCACACCGGTGTTGCCCGAGGTGGGCTCGACGATCGTGCCGCCCGGCTTCAGCAGGCCCTCTTCCTCGGCGGCATCGATCATCTTGACCGCGATGCGGTCCTTGGAGCTGCCGCCCGGGTTGAGGTATTCGATCTTCGCGGCGACCAGGCCCGCGTTCGGGCCGACCACCGAGTTCAGCCGAACCAGTGGGGTGTTGCCGATGAGGTCGACGACATGATCCGCGATGCGCATGAGCTCCATAGTTGCAGAACCTCGCGCGCAGGTCGCGACCTGGTCCGACAGTATGTGCCAACGCACCGGTCCATCACCCGGCGGCGCGACGCCCCGACAGGCCGACAGCGGTGACGACTGCCCCGGCGAGCACCAGCCCCACGCACCACCACAAGGCGCCGCGATAGGCCGCGGTGACGGCATCGGCGTCGGCGTAGGCGTGCCCGGAAAGCCCGACCAGCAGCGGCAACGCGGCGACGGCGAGCAACCCGGCCGTGCGCGAGACCGCGTTGTTGATGCCGCTGGCGACCCCCGCCCGACCCGCCGGTGCGGCGGCGAGGACGGTACCGGTCAGCGGGGCGACGAGCATCGAGAGGCCGAGGCCCATGGCCAGCATCCCGGGCAGGATGTCGGTCACGAAGCCGGGGTCGCGCGGCGCACCCGCGAGCAGCGCCAGCCCACCGGCCAGGACCAACGCGCCGATCACCATCGGCCTGCGTGGCCCGAACCGGGTGGCGACGGCGCCGAATCGCGCCGCGAGCAGGAACATCAGCACACTGATCGGCACGCTCGCCGCCCCGGCCGCCAACGGCGACCAGCCGGCGCCGATCTGGAGGAACAGGGCGATGAACACCATCGATCCGGACAGCGCGGCGTAGACGAGCAGCGTCACCACGTTGATGAGGGTGAAGACCCGGTCGGCGAACATCTCGGGCGGCACCATCGGATACCGCGCCCGCCGTTCGACGACGACGAACGCCACGGCGGCAGCCACACCCGTCGCCGCGGCGCCGACCGTCGCGGGCGTGGCGCCGGTGTCGGGCCATTCGGTCAGCGCCCAGGTGACCGCGGCCAGCGCCACCGGCGCGAGCACGATGCCGGGCAGGTCGAAGTGCTTGCCGTCCGCGCGTTCGTCGCGTGACTCGGGCGCGCCGCGCAACAGCAGCAGGGTGAGCACGGCCAGCGGGAGATTGATCGCGAACGCCCACCGCCACGACAGCCCGACCAGCCAGCCACCGAGCACCGGGCCACCCGCGGTGGCGACGCCGAGCATGCCGGTCCAGGCGCCGATGGCCCGCATCCGGTCGTGATGAACGAACGACGACTCGACCAGCGCCAGACTGCCCGGGGTCAGCAGGGCGGCGGCGACGCCCTGCAACAGCCGTGCCGCGATCAAGGTTTCGATCGTCGGCGCGAGCGCGCACAGCGCGGAGGTGACAGCGAACGCGGCGACACCCCAGGCGAACATCCGTTTGCGGCCGAACCGGTCGCCGAGCGCGCCACCGACCAGGATCAGTGAGGCGAGTGCGAGGGTGTAGCCGTTGATCACCCATTGCAGCGCGGCCAGGTCGGCGTGCAGTTCGGAGCCGATCCGGGGAAGCGCGACGTTGACGATGGTGCCGTCGAGAAACCCCATCCCCGAGCCGAGCACGGTGGCGGCGAGCAGCCGTCGCCCGGCCGGTTCGCCGAGTCGCAACAGCTCGGGCGCCTTACCCACTCCCGCACCATAGTCCGCCGTAGAATTTTCGGATGTGAGCGCACCTCGAATCAGCTGGCGCACGGCCGCGGTCACCGGCGCCACGACCGTCCTCGCCGGGTCGGGCGCGGGCACCGTCTCCTGGGCGACCTACCGGTTGCTGATGACCCAGGCAGGCGCCGCACGCGCGGTGATCGGTCGTGACACCTCCAAGCCGCCCGAGGCCGACGGCGTGTACGCCCCCGGTGCGACCCTGCCCGAGCCATGGCGCAAGAACGTCCCGTTCGACCTGCACCTGATGATCTTCGGCGACTCCACCGCGGCCGGTCTCGGCTGCCTCGGCGCCGCCGACGTGCCGGGTGTGCGCCTGGCCCGCGGCCTGGCCGAGGCCACCGGCATGCGGATCCGGTTGAGTACCAAGGCGATCTCCGGCGCCACCTCCAAGGGCCTGGCCGGACAGGTCGACGCGATGTTCATCGCGGGCCCGCCGCCGGACGCGGCGGTGATCCTGGTCGGCGCCAACGACATCACCAAGAAGCATTCGATCCGTGCCTCGGCCCGCAGGCTCGCGCAGGCGGTATCGCGGTTGCGCGAGGCCGACGCGCTGGTCGTCGTCGGCACGTGTCCCAACCTCGGCACCGTCACCGCCATCCCGCAACCGTTGCGCACGGTGGTGGCGAACTGGAGTGTGCGGCTCGGCAAGGCGCAGACGGTGGCGACCACGCTGGCCGGGGGAATCGCGGTGCCGATGGGCTCGCCGCTGGTGGCCTCGGAGTTCCGGGCGGCTCCCGAGATCCTCTTCGCGACCGACGGCTTCCATCCTTCGGCAGCCGGTTACGAACTCGCGGCCGCCCAGTTGTTGCCGGTGCTCGTCTCCGCGGTGCGTGGCCGCCCTGGTCTTCCTGTCGCGCAGAGCGAGACGTACATTCACGAATGAGCGGTATGTACAACAGCCGTTCGCGCCAGCCTTCCGAAAAGGAGTCCTCATGCCCGAGGCCGTCATCGTTTCCATCGCCCGCTCCCCGATCGGCCGTGCCGTCAAGGGGTCCCTGGCCGGGATGCGCCCGGACGACCTGACCGCGCAGATGGTCCAGGCCGCGCTGGCCAAGGTCCCTGCCCTCGACCCCACCCAGGTCGACGACATCATCCTCGGCACCGGCTCCCCCGCCGGTGAGGGTGGCTTCAACCAGGGGCGCATCGTCGCGGTGAAGCTCGGCCTCGACGTGGTCCCCGGCACCACCGTGCACCGCTACTGCGCCTCGTCGCTGCAGACCACCCGGATGGCCTTCCACGCGATCAAGGCCGGCGAGGGCGACGTGTTCATCTCCGCCGGTGTGGAGACCGTTTCCCGCTACGCCAAGGGTTCGGCCGACAGCTCGCCCGACACCAAGAACCCCGAGTTCGCCGAGGCCGAGGCCCGCACCGCCAAGACCGCCGAGGGCGGCGCGGGCGCGTGGCACGACCCGCGCGAGGACGGCCTGCTGCCCGACGCCTACATCGCGATGGGGCAGACCGCCGAGAACGTCGCCTCGCTCACCGGCATCAGCCGCGAGGACCAGGACCACTGGGGCGTGCGCTCGCAGAACCGGGCCGAGGAAGCCATCAAGAACGGCTTCTTCGAGCGGGAGATCACCCCGGTGACCCTGCCCGACGGCACCGTCGTCAGCAAGGACGACGGCCCGCGCGCCGGCGTCACCTACGAGGCCGTCAGCCAGCTCAAGCCGGTGTTCCGTCCCGACGGCACCGTCACCGCGGGCAACTGTTGTCCGCTCAACGACGGCGCCGCGGCGCTGGTGATCATGAGCGACACCAAGGCCAAGGAACTCGGTCTCACCCCGCTGGCGCGCATCGTGTCCACCGGTGTCTCGGGCCTGTCCCCGGAGATCATGGGCCTCGGCCCGATCGAGGCCGTCAAGAAGGCGCTCGCCCTGGCGGGCAAGTCGGTCGCCGACATCGACCTGTTCGAGATAAACGAGGCCTTCGCCGTGCAGGTGCTCGGCTCGGCGCGTGAGCTGAAGATCGACGAGGACAAGCTCAACGTCTCCGGCGGCGCCATCGCCCTCGGCCACCCGTTCGGCATGACCGGTGCCCGCATCACCGCCACCCTGCTGAACAACCTGCAGACCTACGACAAGCAGTTCGGCGTGGAGACGATGTGCGTCGGCGGCGGCCAGGGCATGGCCATGGTCATCGAACGCCTCAGCTGAGAAGCGTCTGGATAGCACAGCGGCTCCCCACCGGATCGGTGGGGAGCCGCTGTTGGGTCTATCGCTTGTCTCAGTCCCGCTGGAAGTAGCTCAGCAGGCGGAGGATCTCGACGTAGAGCCAGACCAGGGTGACGGTCAGGCCGAGGGCGACGCCCCAGGCGGCCTTCTCGGGGGCCTGGGCGCGGATCAGCTGGTCGGCGGAGTCGAAGTCCAGCAGGAAGCTGAACGCGGCGATGGCGATGCAGACCAGGCTGAACACGATGGCGAGCGGGCCGCCGTCGCGCAGGCCGAAGCCGCCGTCGGTGAAGAAGCTGGCGATCAGGTTGCCGAGCATCAGGACCAGCACACCGACCATGGCGCCGAGCAGCATGCGGGTGAATCGCGGGGTGACCCGGATCGCGCCGGTCTTGTAGACCACGAGCATGCCGAAGAACACGCCGAACGTGCCGAGCACCGCCTGGCCGATCAGGGCGCTACCGCCCACACCGCCGAAGGTGACATCGGTGAACATCAGCGACAGCGCGCCGAGGAACAGACCCTCGAACGCCGCGTACGACAGTACGAGCGCGGGGTTGTCCATCTTGTTGCCGAAGCTGGCGATCATGACCAGCACGAAGCCGATCAGGCCGCCGCCGATGACGAACAGCGGCGCCAGCGACGGGTTCGCCGACGACAGCGCGAAGGAGACGATCGCCGAGACGGTGAGCACCGCGAGGGTGATGCCGGTCTTGGTGACCACGTCGTCGATGGTCATGGCACGGGTGGCGGGCGCCTGCTGGTACTGCTGCCCGTACTGCTGGCCGTATTCGCCGTACTGGTTGCCCAGCTGGCCTGCGCCGGTCACGCCCGAACCGAAGTTCGCGTAACCGCCGACTCCCTCTTGGCGAGGTAAGTTCTTGAACACCGGATTCGATGAGGTACGCACCGTGCGCCTTTCCTGGAGTGATGAAACGTCGTACAGCTCCAACTGCCCTGTTCAACGTGTCGCGAACGAACAAAGTTCCCGGCGGCGCGATCATTGACCGCATCACCGTCCGTTCGGACAAATCGGACTCTACCCCGTCGGAGCGCCCCTATCGTTGTACGTCGCGCAGGCCACGGACAGACCGCGTCACCGTGAATTTCTGGTTCCGGTCGATCACGTCGGTCCGCCCGACCATCCGTTCCACCACACCCCGATAGTTCAGGTGCGAGTTGTACACCGTCCACAGTTCGCCGCCGGGGCGGAGCACCCGGCCGGTCTCGGCGAACATCTTGATGGCCGAACCGGTGTGCACGGCCGCGCCCACATGGAACGGCGGATTGCACAGCACCAGGTCGGCGCTGTTGTCGGCGGCCGAGGACATGGCGTCGTCGCGCACCACCGTGACGCGGTCGTCGACACCGTTGGCGGCGGCGGTCGCCCGGGCCGAGGCGACGGCGGCACAGGACTGATCGGTGCCGACCACCCGGATACGCGGACGCGATTTGGCCAGGGCCACCGCGAGAATGCCGGTGCCGCAACCGAGGTCGATGGCCTCGCGGGCGTCGGGCTTCATCCGATCCAGATGTTCGAGCAGGAACCGGGTGCCGATGTCGAGGCGTGGGCCGGAGAACGCGGCACCGTAGGCGACCACGTCACCGTCGATCTCGATGATGTTCTCGCGCACCGGGAATCGTGGTTCGCCGACGGGTAGCGGTTCGCTGACGACGAGCACCCGTGACTTCTGCCTGCCCCGGCCCGCCCGCACCTGGCGGAACGTTTCGCCGAACACCTCGTTCATGGTCGGGGTGAGGTATTTGTCGCGGCCACCGGCGTAGACGACCACATCGTCGGCGGCGTAGCGGGCGATGGCCTCGGCGATCTCGGCGAGCCCGGCGAGCATTTTCGGCAACCGCATCACGACCACGCGGGCGCCGGTGAGCAGGTCCGCGTCGAGCCCGTGCACGGTGAAGCGGTCGGCGAGACCGAGGTTCTTGGCGTTGCCCGCCAGGGCGAGTTCGCCGGTGAGCAGGTCCTGGTGCACCCGGATGCCGCTGTGTCCGTGCCGTACCGCTACCCCGAGGGTCAGCGCGCCGTAGGCGTCGCCGATCACCGCCACCTCGCCGCTGCCCGCGCCCGCGAGCGCGTCGGCGGCGGTATCGAGAATCAACCGATCCGCGGCGTCGACGGCATAGAGGTTCGGCGCCTCCACGTCCGGATACCGGCGCAGCCGGGTGAATACGTCCTCGACACTGTCCACGCGACAAGTGTGCTAGATCGTTGCCCCATCGTCACATCCACCCCTGCCGCACATCGGAACCGGCGCCCACATATGCGCACCGAGCATGGAAAAGACTGACGGCGAACGGGTTACAGCGATGCGTGCCGACCGCGCTGATCCCGCGGTACACGCGCCCAGCAAACTCACAGCCTGGACACGCGCCCGGCTGATTCCCGCAACCCTCGAGTTCACCTGAGTACCATCGGTCACATGCGCAACGCCCCCGTGTTCGTGCTGATCGCCGCCGCGGCTCTGGTCCTGCCGAGCTGCGGTTCCGACGACGCGCCCGCCGCGACTCCCTCGACGACGACAACGAGCACCGCGAGCACGTTCGCCGACGCCACCGGTCCGCGCGACAACGACGCGAAGTCGGGCGAGGCGAGCGACGGCGCCGCCCTCACCGTCACCGATGTCCGCCTCGGCCACCACCCCGGCTACGACCGGGTCGTCTACACCCTCGGCGGCACCGGCACCCCCGGCTGGCAGGTGGCCTACACCGACAATGCCGTGCAGGACGCCAGCGGCAAGGCCGTGGACGTGGCCGGCAGCTCGATCCTGGAGGTGCGCATCCTCGGTTCGGCCTACCCGTTCGACTCACCCGTTCCCCCGTTCGCGGGGCCCGATCCGGTCACCGATCCCAGTACGCCGCGCATCACCGGCGTCTACAAGTCGGTGGTCTACGAAGGCGTCACCCAGTCGTTCATCGGGCTCGACGCCGACCGTCCCGGTTTCACCGTGAGCACCCTCGCCGACCCACCGCGCCTCGTCGTCGACATCGCGAACGACTAGTTCTACCCCTACCACGTGCGGGTATTGCGGTGAGCCCCTGAGCACTGGTTAGACTCGTCGCCGTGACCGTCCAGCCGTCGTACGCGCGCCTCGTGAGGGCCTTCGCCGTCGTGCTGCTGCTGGCCGGAATCGTCGCCATGCACTCGGCGGTATTCGTCACCTCCGCACACGACACCTCCGCTCACGCGCACAGCAACGCCGCCCACACAGCCGTCGGTCCGGCTGTTGAAGCGGTACCGGCGCAGAACGACTCGACGGAGGACCACGGCTGCGGCAGCGGCGGATGCACCGAACACGCGGCCGTCCACGGTTGCGTGTTCATCCTCGTCGCCTTGGCCGTCGTGCTCGGCTGGATGCTGCTGACCAGGCTCACCGAGGACGCCGACGCCATCCGCCGGGCCGGCAGAACTTGGCGCGGCAGACGCGAACGGCCACCTCCCTGGACCGTCCTTTCCCTTTCCCAACTGGCGATTCTGCGGATCTGACAGGTCGGCCCACGCGGCCCCTGTCCGACACCCCACACCCGAATCCCCAGGAGGATCACCCATGTCCATCACCCGTACCGTTCTCGCCCTCGCCGCTGTCGCGGTGGTCGCCGCCGGGTGCGGCGACGACTCGACCACGCACACCACCGAGCACTCCTCGACGACCACGGCGAGCACGACGAGCGCCACGGCCCGCACCGACTTCAACGACGCTGACGTGACCTTCCTGCAGATGATGTACCCGCATCACGCGCAGGCGGTCGAGATGTCGAAGATGGTGCCGAGCCGAACCCAGAACCAGCAGCTCATCGCGCTGGCCGCCCAGATCGAGCAGGCACAGGCACCGGAGATGCGCCAGATCACCGACCTGCTGACCGGCTTCGGCAAGCCCGCACCGAGCGCCGAGGGCCACGGCGGCCACGGCATGCCGGGCATGATGACCGAGGAACAGATGAGCGCGCTGGCAGCGGCGAACGGCGCCGAGTTCGACCGGCAGTGGCTGCAGATGATGATCGAGCACCACCAGGGCGCGGTCGCCATGGCCCAGACCGAGCTGGCGGAGGGAACCAACCCGGAGGCGAAGCAGCTCGCCACCAAGATCGTCGCCGATCAGGAGGGTGAGATCGCGACCATGCGCGGCATGCTCGGCCAGAGCTGACCCGGGGGTGGCGCCGCGCCGGACCGGCGTGGCGCCACCTGATCGTCGCGAAGCCAGTACGGTCGATGTGTTCGGCCACCGCGACGGTGACCGACGCTCCGGCGAGGGAGGAGAGACAGATGCTGGTACGGGAACGAATGGGGCTCGGCACCGCGCTGGTTGTCGTAGCGGGCGCGCTCACGCTGGCCGCCTGCACCAATCAGGTGCCCGGTACCGCCGAGGCCAACCTCACCGACCTCGCCTCCTACACCTCCGAGGTCGCGGCCTCCTCGACCGCGAAGGTGAAGGCGGCCAACGACTCGGCCTGCGACGGACTGCGCGCGGCCAACAAGAGCTCGGTCGCCTCGTTCAACGCCTATATCGAGGCGAGCAACAACCGCGCCCCCGACACCGACACCAAGGCCAACGAGGCGGTTCCGGTGCTGCGCAACAATGCCAAGGACGTCGATCGCAAGGTCACCACGGATGTCATCGCCGAGCTGGCCGACCCGCTGCGCTCCTACCGTGACAAGACCAACCTGCTCGCCGACACCCTCGAGCGCCGTGCGCCCACCGACGAACTCAACGGTGTGATCGATCAGTTCAACGCGTCCAAGGACGCGGCGATCGAGGTCTGCAAACCCTACGGCCGCTAGCCACGTAACAGGAACATCACCGTTCGCGATTGCCACTCCGAGACAAGTCATCGGAGGGGTTGCGTGCGTGGGTTCCTGAAATATGGTGCGGCGATTGCGGTTACCGCATTGTCGCTGACCTCGGCGGCACTGCTGCCCGTCGCGGCGGCCGACCCGCCGATCGCACGGCACTGCGAGGTCAGCTCCGGACGCACACCGCAGGCGGCCTCTCCCGCCGAGGTCGCCCTCGATCCCGATCGGGTCGCCGAGGCCATGCGCCTGGCCGTCGACCCCACCCGCTTCAACATCCAGCTCTACCGCAACAACTGCCTGGTGGCGGCGGGCCCACGCAACACCGAATCCGGTGGGGTGCCGTGGAATCTGTGGAGCGGGACCAAGAGTGTCGTCGCGCTGATCGCGGGCGCGGCGGTCGACGAGGGCCGCCTCGACGTCGACGCGCCGATCGGCCGCTACCTGCCCGAGGGGCTCGGCGACGAGGGCCACCGGGCGATCACCGTGCGCAACCTGCTCACCGAATCCTCCGGGATGGAGGTGGCCATCGCCGCCGAGGGCGCGACGGGGCTGGCCCAGCTGGACCCGAACGTCGTCGCCCAGGCGCTCGCGATGCCGATCGAACGCCCGCAGGGCACCCAGTTCCGCTACAGCCAGCGCGCGGTCGACCTGCTCGTCTACGTCATCGCGCAGGCCGTCGGCGAAGACTTCCAGGACTTCGCCCAGCGAAAGCTGTTCGACCCGTTGGGCATCGAACGCACCGATTACTACTGGGCCCGCGATCGCGCCGGAAACACCTACGGCCACGCGCATCTGCTGCTCCCGCCGGACGACTTCGCGAAACTCGGTCTCCTCGTGGGCAATCGGGGCCGATGGAACGAGCAGCAGGTGATCTCGGACGCCTACCTGCGCGAGGCGTTGTCGCCGTCGCGGGCCATGCCCTGTTACGGCTTCCTGTTCGTGATCAACGGCGCGCCCTGCCGCCTCGAATTCCCCGGCCTGCCCGACGATGCCGTGAAGATGTCGGGAATGCTGCGCAACGACAGCTACATCGTGCCCAGCCTCGGGCTGGTGCTGAACTGGACCGGCGTCGCCACCCCCGGCATCTCGACGACCTACACCCATGACGTGATGCGCAAGCTGGTCTCGTCGTTCCGCGATGTGGCGGTGCCGGATCCGGGACCGTATCGGGAGAAGCCGGACGTGAGCGTCACCGATCCGATGATCGCCCGGCCCGACCCGGTGTTCGGGACCTTCGGCCTCGGCCCCTACGCCTATCCGGGCTGCGGTTTCGTCGAATGTCTCGGCGAGACACCGAAAGCCCCGTTCGCCGACACCCCTCCCGGCTGCGTGGTACTCGGCTGTATCGGCCCCGACCCGCGCACTCCCGGCATCCGCTGACGGCTGGCGTATCCTCGACAACGACCGGACAGGACCAGTAGGGACCGGTTCGCCGAGAGGAGCCAGCCCCATGCCAGCACCGCTGCGAGACAGCGCAGTGCCCAAGCATGAACAGTTGCGCGCGATTCTGCTGCAGAAATGCACGCGCGAACTCCAACCCGGCGATCTGCTCACCAGCGAGCGAAACCTGATGCAGGACTACGGCGTCAGCCGGATCACCGTGCGCGAGGCGGTCGGTCAGCTGGTGAACGAAGGCTATCTGGTCCGGGTGCGCGGTAAGGGCACCTTCGTCGCTCACCGGCCGGTGCAGTCGCGGTTGCATCTGGCCTCCTTCACCGAGGAGATGCGCGCCCTCGGCCATCAGCCGAGCACCCTGGTGCTGGTCGCCGAGGAGGCCACCGCGCCCGAGCCGACGGCCCGCGCGCTGCGGCTGCCGCAGGGCGCGCGCGCCTATCACGTGCGCCGCTTGCGCCTGGCCGACGACGACGCGGTGAGCGTCGACGACGCGTGGTTCAACCCCGAACTCGTCCCCGACCTCATCGCCCACGATCTCACCGGCTCGCTGTACCGCCTCGCCGCCGACCGCTACGGCAGGCCGATCGAACGCGCCGAGCAGACGGTCGACGCCCAAGCCGCCGACACGGGGATCGCGGCGCTGCTCGGCGTCCGCAAGGGCGCACCCGTTCTGCATTTCGACCGGGTGTCGTTCAGCGCCGACGTGCCGATCGAGCACACCCACAGCTGGTACCGCTCCGATCGGTACCGCGTGCAGATGGAAGTCGGAAGAAGCACCTGAAACACTCGTATTTCAGATACCGTATGGGCGCCATCACAGTGAAGTGCTCGGAGGTATCACCGTGTCCCTGTCCCCCACCCTCACCCGCGCGGGCGTTCTGACCGCGCTGGCCGCCACCGCCTTGCTCACCGCGGGCGGCACCGCCAACGCCGTCGGCAGCGCCGATTGGGATCTGCTCCCGTCCGGCTCGGTGGTGATCGGCCCGCCCACCGGCAGCGCGGGCTCGGTCGACATCGGGCTGCCGACCGGTTCGGTCGACGCCGACTTCGGCTCGAGCGCACCCACCCCGCCGCCGCCCTCGGGCTCGGCCGTAATGCCGGGCTCCGCAAGCTGATTCGCGTGGCGCGTCATCGCGGAAAGGTGACGCGCCGCACTCGGAACGGCACCGATCGAGCCGCGAATCCGTTCCGGCGCAACCGAAGCTGTTTCCTCTTCACCGAACCGGGCATACGCCCCACGAGACGCGCCACCCGGTGCGTCTGATCGTTACCCGAACAGGTGAGCTTCACATGATTCTTCTCGGTGCAATTCTTCTCATCGCCGGCCTCGTCTTCGGCATCCCGATTCTCAACACCGTTGGTGTGATCGTGCTCGTCATCGGCCTCGCGCTACTCATCGCGGGCAGCATCGGGCGTCCGGTCGCCGGTCGCAGGCACTACTACTGAGCCGGGCCTGCCACCGGAAAGGACACGTCATGACGAATACACCGCGCATCGTTTCGATCGTTGTGCTGGTCTGGTTACTGATCGGTGTCCTTGCCGCAGGTCAACGCGGCTACTACACCGAGCGCGACCAGAATTGCGCTTCGTTGGGCACCATCGCGGTCACCATGATCGCGGGCCCGCTCAACTACATGGGCGTCAACCCGAAGGTCGACGACTGCGAACTCCCGCAACCCAGCTAGCCGGAATCCGCGCGCGAGCTACCTGGCTCGCGCGCGGATCAGGGCTGCCAACCGTTCCAGAGATTCCTGATTGCGCGCGGCGAAGGCCACGTCCTGGGCGAGTCCCGGGATCAGGCTGGCCGGGCCGCGCGCGGCACGTTCGGTCATCCGGATCGTCGTGTGCCCCGGCTCGGCCTCGGCGAGGGTGATCCGGATCCAGGCCGACCCGATCGACCACAGCCGCGCCTCCAATTCCAGCCGGTGCGGCGGTTCGACCGTGCGCACCTCGGTGGTGTCGCCGATCAGCACCGGCCACAAACCGAAGCGGTAGTGGATACGGCTGCCGACGGCGGGCCATTCGGGGTCGACTTCGCGGATGTGCGAGGCACCGACCACCCAGCTGGCGTAGAGCCAGCCGTCGGACAGCGTCGCGAACGCGACCTCGCACGCCACCGGCACGGTCACCTCGGCAGTCAGCACCAGACCAGCGTAATTCCCGTCCGCCCCGTCGGCGCGGCAACGCGGGCCCCGGCCGGCGGCACGCCGAACGATGACAGATGCGGGAAAATTGCTGTACATCGTTTCGACGTGGGATCGTTCCCTTATGTCCACGCAACACACCCGGCTCGGCGACCAGCCAGGGCCCGCCGATCCGGCGCTCGAACACACCCTGTTCGGGCATCCGATCGGGCTGACGAATCTGTTCGGCGTCGAGCTGTGGGAGCGTTTCTCCTTCTACGGCATGCTGACGATCCTCGGCTACTACCTGTACTACACCGCCGCGGACGGCGGACTGGGGATCGCGCAGAGCACCGCGCTCGGCATCGTCGGCGCCTACGGCGGATTGGTATACCTCTCCACGGTCCTCGGCGGGTGGATTGCCGACCGGGTGCTGGGCATGGAACGCACCGTGTTCTACGGCGGTGTCGTGGTGATGGCGGGCCATCTCGCGCTGGCCGTGTTGCCCGGATTAGCCGGTGTCGGTGTGGGTTTGGTGCTCGTGGCACTCGGCAGCGGCGCGTTGAAGGCCAACGCCTCCTCGCTGCTCGGCACCCTCTACGCGCCCTCGGACGCGCGCGTGGACGGCGGCTTCACCCTCTTCTATCTCGGCATCAACATCGGCGCCTTCACCGGTCCGCTGCTGACGGGTCTGCTGCAGCGCGAATGGGGATTCCACGTCGGCTTCGGCGCGGCCGCGGTCGGTATGGCGCTCGGCCTGACCCAGTACGTGGTCTTCCGGCGCAACCTCGGCACGCACGGGCGTGAGGTCCCAAACCCGGTGACCCGTGCCGAACTGCGGCCGGTGCTGACCGGCGTGGCCGTCGCCGCCGTGGCAGCGGGCCTGGCGATCTGGGCCGGGTGGATCACCCTCGACAACCTCTCCGATGTCACCACCGGCGTCATCGTTGTCGCGTCCATCGCCTATTTCACGGTGATGCTCACGAGCGCGAAGGTGGAGCCGGTCGAACGCACCCGGGTGGTGGCGTTCATCCCGCTGTTCCTGGCCAACGCGGTGTTCTGGTCGCTGTTCCAGCAGATGTTCACCATGCTCGCGGTGTACTCCGACGAGCGCGTCGACTGGCGCATCTTCGGCTGGGAGGCTCCGGCCAGCTGGATCGGCTCGGTGGAACCGGTGTGGATCATCGCGCTCTCGCCGCTGTTCGCGCTGCTGTGGACCAAACTCGGCAACCGGGCGCCGAGTACACCGATCAAGTTCGCGCTCGGTGTCATCGGCATGGGTATCGCGTTCTGGTTGTTCGCGCTGCTGTCCGGCTTCGAGGGCAAAACCGTTCCGGTGCTCGCCGTGTTCGCCATCCTCGGCGGTTTCGCGGTCTCGGAACTGCTGCTGTCCCCGATCGGCCTCGCGGTGACAACGCACCTCGCGCCCGCCGCGTTCCGCTCCCAGATGATGGCGCTGTACTTCTTCTCGGTCGGCATCGGCACGTCGATGGCGGGCACGCTGGCCCGCTATTACAGCCCCGACAGCGAAGGCGTGTACTTCGGCGTCAGCGGTGCGGCCGCCATCGCGGCCGGACTCGTCGTCGCGGCCTGCGCGCCGTGGATCAAACGGCACATGCAGGGTGTGCACTGACCCGCCGGGGTAACTCTTCTCACAACGTTCGCATGCAGAAGGAGAACAACGTGCCGACACCGGCAGAAACACCCAGCCGATGGGGCGGCATGTTCCGCACCAAATCGGTCGAGCAGTCGATTCTCGACACCGATGAACCCGACTCCAAACTCCGCAAAGACCTGACGGCCTGGGATCTCACGATCTTCGGTGTCGCCGTCGTCGTCGGCGCGGGCATCTTCACCCTCACCGCCCGCACCGCGGGCAATGTCGCCGGGCCGTCGGTGTCGCTGGCGTTCGTGTTCGCCGCCATCGCCTGCGGTCTCACCGCGGTCTGCTACGCCGAGTTCGCCTCGACCGTTCCGGTGGCCGGCAGCGCCTACACCTATTCCTATGCCACCTTCGGTGAACTGGTCGCCTGGATCATCGGCTGGGACCTGATTCTCGAATTCGCGCTCGCCGCGTCGGTGGTGGCCAAGGGTTGGTCGCAATACCTCGGCACTGTCTTCGGATTCGAGTCGGCCACAGTGAAATTGGGGTCGATCACCTTCGACTGGGGTGCGGTGACGCTGCTGATCGTGCTCGGCGTGCTGCTCGCGGTCGGCACCAAGGTGTCCTCGCGGGTGTCGGCGATCGCGGTGGCCATCAAGCTCGGTGTGATCGCCCTGGTTCTCGTCCTCGGCATCACCTACTTCAAGGCCTCGAACCTGAGCCCCTACATCCCGCCGTCACAGCCCGCCGACGACGGCGCGAGCGGTCTGCACCAGTCGCTGTTCTCGTTCGTCACCGGCGCCGGTGACAGCAGCTTCGGCTGGTACGGCCTGCTCGCCGCGGCCAGCCTGGTGTTCTTCGCGTTCATCGGTTTCGACGTCGTCGCGACCGCCGCCGAGGAGACCAAGAACCCGCAGAAGGCGGTGCCGCGCGGCATCCTCGGTTCGCTGCTCATCGTCACCGTGCTCTACGTGGCCGTCACCCTCGTGCTCACCGGCATGGTGCCCTACACCGAGCTCGCGGGTGAGAACGCCACGCTGGCAACGGCATTCGCCATCCACGGGGTCGACTGGGCCAAGACCGTCATCTCCATCGGCGCCCTGGCCGGCCTCACCACCGTGGTGATGGTGCTGTTCCTCGGCCAGACCCGCGTGCTGTTCGCCATGGCCCGCGACGGCCTGCTGCCCCGCTGGCTGGCCCACACCGGCAAGCGCGGCACCCCCGTGCGCCTGACCGTGATCGTCGGCATCGTCTGCTGTGTGCTCGCCGGTTTCGTCGAATTCGGCACGCTCGAGGAAATGGTCAACATCGGCACCCTGTTCGCCTTCGTGCTGGTGTCGGTCGGCGTCCTCATCCTGCGCCGCACCCGCCCCGACCTGCCCCGCGGCTTCCGCGTCCCGCTCGTCCCCCTCATCCCGATCCTGGCCGTCGCGGCCTGCCTGTGGCTGATGGTGAACCTGTCGGTGGAAACCTGGCTGCGCTTCCTGGTCTGGATGCTGCTCGGCTTCGTGATCTACTTCGCCTACAGCCGTCACCACTCCCTGCTCGGCAAGAAGGAGGCGTTGGCCAAAGACTGACCAGCGACGATAGCTCCCCGGCCCGGATCGGCGCGCTCCCCCGCGACACGCCGATCCGACCGGGTCTACCGTCAAAATTCCGGTACACCCGTACGAGTCGCTAGGCTGTCGGCGGACGCCCCTATAGCCCAATTGGCAGAGGCAGCGGACTTAAAATCCGTCGAGTCTGGGTTCGAGTCCCAGTGGGGGCACCAAAAGGCCAGGTCAAGACCTAACTGGTGCTGAAATCTTGCACGTCATGGGCTGGGGCCAAGAATATGCCAAAGTTCCGGGATGATGTTCCTGTCACCTGCCAGCGCGGCTGGCTTCATTAGCGGGATGCAGAGCTGTCCGCAAAGTTGACAGTTCACCGAACGCCTGGGCCCGGCCTGGCGGCGACTGTGAATGTTCGAGGCCACCCGCACGATTGATCTGCAGATTTCGGCGTCTGCGCAGAGGACTTCGATCGTCGGCGTGTCTCGAGTTGGTGCGCGCTACCGCGCATTTCGGCTCGTTCCCGGAGCGACCGCCGAGCGAGTTTCATACCTATCGCTTTGGCGACGTAGGTATGTTACTTTTGGCTGAGCGAGCAGATGGTCATCCGAGGCCGTCGTCGCACCAACCGATTGAAGGGCGGTTTCATCATGGGCATTGCATTGACCACCGGTCAGGTCGCCGAGGAGCTGACAGGGCTTCTCGCTACGAATGACAGGCAACCAAGCATCACCGGAGCGAAGGTCCTTACGCTCGTCGACACGGGCCTCTTCACCGACATCGGACCCGGAAAGCAGGTGCGCGTCGATCGTGACGAGGTCGTCGCGGTGGCGAATGCGACCCGCTACGTGCCTGACCCGGAAGAAATTGCCGATCTGATCTTCCGTGTGAGCGTAATCAAATACCGGGATAGCGTCTGTCACGACCTGCACAACAACGTACTGCGCACGCACGCCGGGGTCGACTACGCGAACCCCGCCCTGCTCGGCGGTGTCGAGGGGGTCTGGAAGCTCAGTTTGCACAACGCGAATCGGCTAGTCGCCGAGAGGGGAAATCTGTTGGCCACGGCGAAGGGCTACGTGCATCCCGAACACGTGCGAGAGGTCGTCCGCTGGGAGCATGTTGCGGGTACCTCGCGCCGCTACTTCCACACGAAGATGGCGTCACCCAAGGTACGAGAAGCCGTGGGATCGGGAATCTGGATCGACGTTCCGCCGGGCCGTGAGTCCGACATCCTCGTCGGCTGATACTGCAACGGCACCCTGGGTCAGGTGAGTGGGTGTCGTCGCCGCTCGGCAGTGCCATAGGCAGGCTTGGTACTGGTGACGACACCAACTCAACCAGGCCGAGATATGATCAGCGACATGGCGCGGAGGGCAAGACGAACGCGACGAGCAGGCACCGGGTCAGTCGATCACCAAACCCTGCCATGCCCATGCCGATCACGGATCTTCATCGGCTCAATGGACACCGAGTTTTGAACCAGCAGATGCGCCTACCGTGGCGCTGAAGGTGGCGGAGTGAACCCTGCTGGCCACACCGTGTACTCGTCGTAGACGATCCCAGTTAGGTCGATTCCAGAGAAGTCTGCGCCAGTGAAATCGACATCTTGAAACTGAGCGTAGCTCAGGTCCGCACTCTGTAGGTTCGCGTTGGTAAGGTTCAAGCCCACGAGAATTGCACCCGATAGTCGCGCGTGAGCGAAGCTAGCTTCGGAGAAGTCCGAAAAGAATAGTGTAGCTTCGGTGAGATCCGTGGCGTAGAACTCGGCATTGACGGCACGGACATACGACATATCGATGCGGGGAGCGCTGGCGGCCCGAAACCATGCATCCGTCAACTGCACATCATAGAAGTCTTGCTCGGATAGGTCAGCCAGGCTGAATGAGCTGCCGGTCAAGTCGGCCTTCCCGAATTCGGCCTCGCGCAGATCTGCTTGGACAAAATTTGATCGGATGAATCTAGCATCGGTGAGGTCGAAAGCGGCCAGGCACGCGCCGCGGAAGTCCGGCCCCTCTTCGGGCCACTCATGTTCGGGTATGGACTTGTAGTGCCGGAGAAGGATATTCATCGCTGTTTGAAGATCCAGAGGACCTCTTTGTCTGTTCCCTACCTGCACGTCGCCCTTGCCAATCAAGACGCTCCGATCGGTAGGCTCGCACCTCGCTTCGTCACGTTGTCGGACAAACGCCTCGAGAAGCTCGTAGACGATGGGGGCGTCGCTCGGGGCGTCCTTCGCAAGCCGTTCTAGGAGGTAGACACCAGCCAAGCGGGCGTTGATCTTTTCCGAGGCCAACTGCTCGGTGGCCTTCTGCATGCGATCCGTAATCGCTGTCTGTCGCGTCAGCGCCATTTGGTCATTGGTCGCTCGAAGAGTCTGGTTCGTGAACCACAAGGCACCGACGGCTGCAGCTGCGCCGACGAATGTGGCCACGGCTGTGGCTACCGAACCGGTGGCTTGCCAAGCAGTCCATCGTCGATCTGCGTCAGGTTCAGCCGATGGAGGTTCAGGGTCAGCTGTTGTCGGTACAGAGGATTCTGACACCGGTTCCCCAGCAGTCTGTGTAGCCGGTAGCTGATGGGCACCCGTTGCGGGAGTGGACGATGCGGGCGAAGCTGCCGTTGCCGCTGCGGCAGACGACGCTTCGTTCGCCGATAAAGTGGACTCAGAATCTCCATTGGATGGATCAGCTGGCGCAGCTTCACTCGGTGCCGGTCCTTCCGGCGATTCTTCCCCCGACTGCATCGTCTTCTCCTTAAACGAATTTCGTGTCCAGCGTAATCACCCATGGTCACCGCCGCCTACTGCGCAGGCGCCGACTTGGCCGACGTCATCACCATCTTCGCCGCGACCGGACTACGGCTCCGAGACGTTCGGGTTGGCCTAGTCCGGCATCGACGCCAACGCAGAGACACTTGCACCCGGGCGGCAGAATCGTCCGACCGCAGGCAGGAACTCGTCCCGGCCTCCGACGATGATGGCCCAAACCACACCAGGATCATGATCCTGCCCGAGTTCGTGCTCAAACGGCGCGAGGACGAGTTGTGGCCAGACACAAGACCTCGCCACCAAAGCCCGAGGTCGAAGACATGGACCTGGTGTTCCTCGCCGGTGTGGAACACTGCGCGACCCCCAGAATGTCGGTTACGCGTGGCAGAGAGTCAGAGAATCACTGGGCTTCGCCGAGGACATCGCCCACACAGCTTCCGGCACGCGGTGGCCACAATCCTCGATGAGGCAGTCCTGTCCGCATGTGGCACCGCCGATGTCCTCGGCCACGTCGATGTCCCGATGACCCAGAGCTATTACATAGCGCGAGGCCGCCCATACCGGACCACGGCGAATGTCCACGACCTCGCCGTCAGCATCGCACCAGTGGATCTTGACGCGTGACCGCTGCAGCTTCGGTGACGGTCACGCGTCACTATGCTGTGACGACTACAGGGCGGCTCCACCATTCGAGCCCATGCTCGCGCCGACAGCTGCCCTTGGTCGATCGTGACACGGACGCCAGACCAATTCACGACATGTCGAGCTTCCAGCTCGCATAGATGCGACTCGGAGGCCCGCAGCCTCTCGGCGCTATCAGCCCTAGGGGCGCGGATTGTCCGGGACCGACCCAGGAGGACGGCCGTCTTCCCCGCCCCCGGCTTAGCGGTCTATCCATGAAATAGTCCCGGTGGGAGCCTTGATTGTTCACTCCGACTCTCATTATCAAGCCCAACCTGTGGGGACTGTAGTCGCTCTCGGATGATTATGCACGACGCCCGGGAAACGCCATCTAGGCGTCCCACGAGGCAGCCCTGACAGATTGCGACTACCTCGAACATATACCAGATGTCTACGTCACACCTGGCTATTCAAGGTAGTCCAGAAACTCCGATCGCCCAAGGTGATCACCACCGCACCCGCCTACAGCCCGTAGTCGGCTTCGATTCTGAACTGACCGTGCGAAAACGCAGGTCGGCCTTGTTCCCATCTTCGATGTGCCCCGCCGAGGAATCGAACCTGCGACCTACCAGCAGCGCAACCTCATCTTCGACATGATGCTCACCCAGGCCCACACCGGCGCCGCGGAATCTTCCACAAGACCAGCAAAAGCATCAAGGCGGCTGCCGATATTCAAAAGAACCTCAACTAAGGAAGCTGCGCTACAACGCCTGTTCGCGACCTTCCTAACCGATTGCGGCTATTCGGATCAGTCGCAGTTGCCGCTCGGGCACCTCTTGCGGGCAGCTCGGACGGCAAACTGCGCTCTGCTTCGCCCGAAGTGTTAGCCGAGCACTCTCTGAACCGGCGTGTTGACTCGCTTCTGGGAGAACTGGCCCGTAAATATCGTTCATGCATACACACTGCCTACGGACAGCGCTCTACGGTAACGGCCTGACGGCGCCCGAGACCGACAAACGCATAAATATTCTCGAGACACTCGAGCGAGAAGGACGCTGCCCCGCTGCGGAGCCAAACAGTCGGAATGGCCGGATACGTCACGTGCCATCTCCGACATGTGTCTGAAGATATGCAATACATGCGGCCAGGAGGAAGCTATCGCGCAGTTCACCGGTCGTGGGAACATCCCGCCGATCCCGGGGTGGCCAACACTGCAGGCCTCGATGTAGTGATGTCATATCTGGTTGCTCTGCTCTCCGGAGTGCAGAGCAACCTCAATCCGCAGATCTAGAGATAAAGCTTGGAGGGACAGACCTCGCGACAAACCTCGCGTGCGATCTGTCCGCTTCTTACCTACTTCGCTCCGCGAGAGGCAGTACCTGCGGCAGCCAACTCGGATCAGCTCCTACTTCGAGCAATTTCGCGATCAACGGTCTCCGATCGTCGGTTGAGTCACAGTGGAAACGAAGCTGCAAGATGTTCCCCCTGTCGGTGTAGCTCCCGACCGAAGCCAGTTCGATCCAGCAGGAGAGCGACTGTTGACCTTCTTCCGTACAGTGACACTCGACCTTTCGAACAGCTAGCGGCAGACCCCAGATCGGATCGGTCAGGGAGCCGATGAAATTGTCGTGGTAAGAGCTGGTCATCGACGACGATGTGAGTTCCATTTTCACCATCGGACCCGACGTCCACCCAGAGAACATATAGGCACTCGTGCCGAAATGTAGGAGCCCGATCCGTCGCAGCAGACCTGAACAGAGCCATTCGATATGGCCCTGAGTTCTGATCCTGCGGTCGATACAAGATGTCTCGGCGTCTGTCAGGCCATCGTCATGCCATGTCAGTCGCTGATTCGCACCATCGAAGTCTTCCTCGACGGCCTCGATGGCATCTCGCCAGGAAACACCCGAAGCAGCGCGAAGCACCACACTGGAGGACGTCCCGGACAGCGTCACCTCGAGATCTGATCTCGTGCGGTGACACACGCGCAACCCTGGAATCCCTGTGACGAATCCACCCTCGGAATCGGCCACCGGCGCCAAGCACTGCAGCACCGTCTGGGCTGCATCCCACGGCTCGCTGAATCCGATGACTTTTCTGTCGAGGAAGACCATCAACGTTCCCTCGGCGGTAGGCCTTGCCCGCGATATCGCGAAAGGATGCGCCGCCCACAGCGAGCCAAACGACATGGCTGTGAACAGCCATGATTCCAGGCGGGCTTGAGCCCCTTCCGCGGCGGGGATCGGTGGCTCTTGATTGATATTCATCGTCTGCTTCGCGTATTGCATGGACTCACCCGTGTAGCGGCGGTAGGTACCGAGCTCGGTGAACCTGGTCAGCGAGCAGTCCTGAACATCCGCTCGGCTACTTGGGTGCGGCGAAGGCTTGAGTTCGTCATCGTAGAGCGTGCTACGTCGCAGATTGAGACGAACACTGCCAGAGATGGTGTCGCGCAGGGTATAGCTGTAAATGCCTGCTGAGCAATGGTCGCAGTAGCATTCGTGATCGATCATCTCGAAAGGCAAACCGAACCTTCTGTCGCAGCTTTTCGATCACTTGACCGTGGGTCAGGTGTCCAGCCCATTCGACCTGGATGAGCGAATCGTGCTCGCGGACGTCTCGCCAGAGGTCGACAAATCTCATGAGCGGATTCCCTTTGAATATCTGGGGACGTCGCAGTAGTCCGCTCATCATCGCGTCGGAAAGATCAGAGGATTCGGTCCGCGAACGCCGAATCTCTGCGAGTTCGCCTGCTTCGGCCGAGTGCAGGTCCTTGTTGCGACACAAGATACTTCGGTGCACTGGCTGCGGATCTCCGTCGATCTGGGAGTCGAGTGCGCAATGCCAAGTCGCGGCGTCGATACCACGCAAGAGTACGGCAGCTCGGGAGTCGACCTGGGTAAGCAGCGCTCCAGCCCCGGTGAACTCGACTCTCAGTCCCGGGATGCCGTGCAGGGCCGAGTTGTCTTCTATCCGTGGGACTACTCGAAGCAGGAACGATCCGAGCTCTGTCCCCATCTGGAGTTGCAGGCCCCTCCCTTTCGGGGATGCGGCGGCGATTCCGAAGGGCTGGCTCGCACCTGTGTCAGGAACTTGTGGCGTAGACCCGTAGCCGACAGCCCAGAGAAGCGCAGCTTCCAGTCTCGCCTGCTCAAGCGAAGCAGCGGGTATGGCGGGTACGGCGCGCCGAGAGCCGAGCGACCGTATGTCGGTCAGAGCCTGACAGTACTTCTCGCCGGTGTACCGCTCAATACGAATTTTCGCGAGACGCCTCAAATTACCTGTCACAACGGCTCCCTCAGCACGTACCCGGACTCGCGCTCAGGATCGGGCGACAAATCGCACTCGACGCTGGAAGGTGACAGGAAGGCAACAGCCGTTTTCGCCTTGAGCGGCCCCATGTCCGGGATGGAGTCGGCGTGGCGCCTGTGCGCCGACGCCAAGTCTCCGATAGGCACACCAGGAGCGTCAACAACCAACACGCCCACCGCGCGAGAATTTTCATCACTCGCCCCTGAGCATTGCGTGCATCCGTGCCGTTGCCAGGAGTGTGTCGGTGCGTTGGCCACGCTCATGAACTTCGCAGTAACTGCCGCTGCCCCAGCGGGATTCGAGAAGGCCCACAGATGGACCGTAGGTTGTCGCAGGCAGATTGCTCTAGTCCCGACTGGAGATGCCCCCAAGCGCACGCGGCACGTGCCGCGAATAGCCAGACCACCACGGCGGCAACCGATTTGACCCACACCAAAGGTACACCAAAGATTCAGAGTGATTGGCCATGATTGTCCGCGACCGGACGTGCATCACCTCTGGACATTGCCGCAGGTAGATCGGTATGCGTGATCCACCGGGATCGACAATGCACACCGTTTTACCCCGAACCAACACCCGTCGAGTCTGGGTTCGAGTCCCAGTGGGGGCACTTCGGTGCTGGTTCAGAGCCGGCTTGCGTCGGCTGGCGCAGTCCAGGAAGCAATCCGTCGGTACCGCGCTAGGTGAGGGCGGGCGTGCTGGGGATCACGCTGGGTTTCGGTGGGTCCGCGGCGTAGCTTCGTGCGTAGGCGAATCGCGGGCACGAAGGGGTGTTGACGATGCGGGTGATCGGGCGGATTCGGGGATATGCCACGGTGGTTCGGCGGGCTCGCCGGCATCGGGGGGATCTGGTGGGGTGGCTGGGGCGGCGGCCGCAGATCGGGGTGGCGACCGCGGGGTACGAGACGGCGTTGTTGTTCAGCAACAAGCTCGATCCTCGGCTCAAAGAGCTCGCCGAGCTGAAGACGGCGGGGCTGGTGGCCTGTCAGTTCTGTCTCGATATCGGATCGGCGCTGGCGCATACGAGTGGGTTGAGCGAGCGGCAGATCACCGATCTGCCTCGCTATCGCACGAGTGACGCCTACAGCGAGTTGGAGAAATTGGTGATCGCGTTCGCCGAGGCGATGACGGTGACGCCCGCGGTGGACATCGACGAATTACGGGCCGGCCTGCTCACCCATCTCACGAAAGCGCAACTGACCGAACTCGCCGCGACCATCGCCTGGGAGAACCAGCGAGCCCGCCTCAACCAAGGGCTCGGGGTGCAGCCCACCGGGATGGCAGACGGCCTGGCATGCGCGATGCCGGAGCGTCCGCACTCTTCGTGATCGCACGGGCACTCCTGACGATCTTGGTTACCACCACTGTGGCACGGCACCGAGCCCGCGCTCGTGTCTCCGCCGACAACC